>CAYTPC010000019.1:0-10992 GCA_964439605.1 uncultured Burkholderiaceae bacterium | reverse complement strand
ACATCATCGAGCAATACGGGCCAGCCAGCGCATGGCTGAGATCCAGGACAGTGACGCCTTCCAGAGGGGTTTTCAACGATTGTCTCCTTGTTAAAAGTTCAGCCGGCTTGGGGACACTGTCCGTCGGGCGCGTCGCAGCGCGCCAACACGTCCGCTACCGCAGCCGCAACCGGTGACTATCGCAACCTTGCCACCCTGGCTAAACAAGCGCCATTATGAAACGCCGTCACTTCTCGACAAGGCCAAGCGCTTCAATCAATCGCTTGCTATCGGCCAGCTCCCTCTGGATGGACACCTTGTAGTCGGCCGTATTCAGGTAGCTCACCGTATGGTCAAACCGAGCCATCGCGGCGATGAATTCAGGATCTTCCGTAACTTGTTTCGTTATTCCGTCCAGATAAGCCACCATTTTCGGATCCATCCCCGCTGGCCCTGCCAGTCCGTAGGGCGAATTCGAGGTGACGTTGTAGCCCAGTTCGATCAGTGTGGGAACGTTGGGCCAGCGGCTCACCCTGGTATCGCCGCAAACGGCCAGCGCGCGCATTTTTCCGCTGTCGATGTAACTGCCCGCGGAATCGGAAGAAGCCAGCATGACGTGCCCTCCCATCAGGGCCGTCAAGGACTCGGCGCTACCTTTGAACGGCACATGCGTGAGTTCAACACGGGCCTGAAGCGCGACCGCTGCAATACCCAGATGATTTGCGGTAGCTATGCCGGAAGAACCGTAAGTCACTTCCCCAGGATGGGTTTTCGCATACGCGATGATGTCGTCCAATGTTTTGAACGGAGAGTTTGCATCCACGACGATGGCTACCTGATAGGCCCCAATGCGGGAGATGTAGCTGAAGTCCTTTTGCGGATCCCAATCCGTCTTGCGCATCGCCGGCTGGCGGAAAATCCCTCCGGGAATCTGTGAAAGCGTGTAGCCGTCAGGTTTGTTGCTTCGCGCCATGCGCGCGGGGCCGAGCGTGCCGCCTGCTCCGGGAACATTTTCCGGAATAACGGTCTGCTTCAGGTATTTGGACATGCCTTGGGCAAAGGCACGCGCCGCAACGTCGCTGTTGGCCCCTGCCGGCCAGGGAATGATCAATGTGACAGGGCGCGATGGATAGGCTTCCTGGGCGTAGGCAAGCGGCACTCCCGCCGCCACGGTGCCGGCGCAGAGAACGCGGATGAAATCGCGTCGGCGCGGCGTCAGGTATTGGCTGTATGTATCTCTCATGTTGTCTCCTTGAATGTGCTTTGTGATGAGTCCCTACACCACGCCCCCGGCCCTGAGCGCGGTGATCTGTTCGGGTGTCAAATCGAGCAGACTGCCGAGTACCTGCTCGGTGTTTTGCCCCAGCGCGGGCGGCGGATGGCGCACGGGGAGGCGCTCGCCGTCGAAGCGGTACGGCGGAGCCGGCACCGGCATATCGCCGCCGCCACCAGGCAGAGGTTGGCGTGTGATTAGGTTGGCCTGCCGCGCGCGCGGCGATTGCAGGGCTTGCAGCAAATCCAGCACTTCGCCGCAGGGAATGCCTGCCGCGGTCAGGCGTTCCAGCAGTTGTTTGCGCGGGCGAGCGCGCAACTCTTTGCGCAGTTCAGGCATCAGCGCTTCGCGATGGGCCGAGCGCGAAATGTTGGTGGCGTAGCGCGGATCGACGGCCAGGTCAGGTCGCCCGATCGCCTCATTGCAAAAACGCTGATATTGGGCGTTGTTGCCGACGGTGATGACCAGCGGCCCATCGGCCGCGTCAAACACGCCATAGGGAACGATGGTGGGGTGATCGTTGCCGTATTTGGGCGGCTCCGCGCCCAGCGCCAGCGCCTCCATGCCGTAATAGGCGGTGACCATCAGGCCGCAGTCGTACAGCGCCATCTGGATATGCCGCCCTTGGCCGGTGCGCTGGCGGTCGAACAGCGCGGCCAGAATGGCCTGCGCCGAATACATGCCGGTGAACAGATCGACCACCGCCACGCCAAACTTCAGCGGCCCCTGGTCCGCCTCGCCGTTGAGCGCCATCAGGCCAGCTTCGCCCTGAATCACCAGGTCGTAGCCGGGGCGCTCGGCCTCACTGCTGTCGCGGCCATAGCCGGAAATCGAGCAGTAGATCAGACCCGGATTTTCGGCACGCAGAGCGTCGTAGCCCAAGCCCAGTTTTTCCATGCCGCCGAACTTGAAGTTCTGCACCAGCACGTCGCTCTTGCGCGCCAGCTCGCGCACGAGACGCAGACCTTCGCTTTTTTGCAGGTCGATCCCGACGCCCTCCTTGTTGCGGTTAAAGCTGTTGAAGTAAGCCGTGTTGTGGGTGCCGACGCGCTTGCCCCAGTCGCGCGTATCGTCGCCGCGGGCGGGGTGCTCTACCTTGATGACTTCAGCGCCCAGGTCGCCCAGCGCCATCGCGCACATCGGGCCGGCCAGCACGCGCGAGAGATCAAGCACGCGCACGCCGGCGAGCGGCAGACTGCCGGTGAAGAAAGGGGTATTCATGATGGGGTTGCCTGAATTACTCCAACTCCACCTTGATTTCCGCCGCCTTGATCACCGTATTCCAACGGTCGTAGTCGCGCTGCAAGAAAGCAGCGAACTCCGCCGGCGAATCGCCGACGATGACAGCGCCAAGCTTTTCAAGCTGAGCCTTGACCTCGGGCTTGGCCAGTGCCTTGGCCATCGCATCATGAATCCTGCCGATCACGGCTGGCGGCGTGCCGGCTGGCGCCAGCATGCCGACCCAAGGCGCCGTTTCCTCGAAGCCCTCGAAACCGACCTCCGGCAAAGCCGGCGCGTCGGGAAACTGCGGCAGCCGGGTCTTGGTACCCACGGCCAGAACCTTCACGCGCTTGGCTGTCACGTTCTGTTCTATGCCAATGATCGGATAGAACATGAAGTCGAGCCGGTTCGCGATGACTTCGGTCAGCGCCGGGCCGTTCCCCTTGAATGGAACGTGGAGCATTTTTACCTTGGCCCGCACCGCCAGCATTTCGCCCGCCAGATGGGCCGAACCGCCAACGCCCGAAGAGCCGAAGCTTACCGACCCCGGGTTTGCTTTCGCCTTGGCAAGCAAATCCTGGATCGATTTCAGCGGCGAGTCATAACCCGCCACGACCACCATCGGAAGGTTCGCGGCATTGGAGATGGGCGCGAAGTCGGTCTTGAAGTTGTAATTCGCCTTGTCGCCGAACAGGATGGGATTGACCGTCAGCCCCAGAGAGGAAAACAGCAGCGTGTAGCCGTCCGCCGGCGCGGTCTTCACTTCGCGCGTGGCGATCATGGCGCTGGCGCCAGGTTTGTTTTCCACCAGCACCGTCTGTCCGAGCGTGGTGGACATGTCTTGCGCTAGCACACGCGCAATAACGTCGGTCGGTCCGCCAGCCGCATAGCCGACGACCACGCGGATCGGTTTGCTCGGAAAAATGTCGTCCGCGCTGGCCGGAAGTGCCGCGCTCGCGACAAGAACCGCGACAGCGGCAAGCCGAAAAAAGAATCCGGTCATGATTTGTCTCCTGATGAAAGGCCATGCAGACACTGCGGTCCGTGCCAAGGAAATCACTTGTTCAAGGCGTCTCCAATGCAGGGCATTGTTGGCATTCCGGTGTTCCGTGCCTAGTGGGAGAACCATAAAATATTGTTCTCGAACCGGAAACAATGAGGCCGATATGGATCGTTTGCGGGCGCTGGAAATCTTCGTCGAGGTGGCGCGCGGCAATAGCTTCACGGCGGCCGCGCAGCGGCTGGGCACAGCCAAGGGCAATGTCACCAAGCACGTGGCTTGGCTGGAATTGCTATTGGGTGCACAACTTTTCAACCGTACCACCAAGAGCGTGAGCCTGACCGCAGCCGGACTATCGCTGCTGGAAGGCGCTCACGACTTGCTGGAGCGTTTCGAGACCGTGGGCGAAGCTGTGCGCGGCGCGATGAAGACGCCAGCCGGCACCATCCGCATGGGCACGCCGCCGTCTTTCGGAGCGGTTCACTTGATCCCCATCATTACCGCCTTTTCCGTCGCTTATCCGGACATCCAGTTCGCCGTGCACCTGGATGACGGTCAGGCGGATATCGTCGGCGAAGGATTGGACATCTCCATCCGCATCGCACCTTCCTTGAAAGACACCAGCCTGATCGCGCAGAAGCTGGGCAGCGTACCGCAATTGCTGGTGGCCTCGCCCGCCTATCTGAAGGAGCGCGGTACACCCAAGACCCCCGAAGACCTCGCGCACCATGACTGCCTGGTCAACGTCCTGAAGTCACCCACCAGCCTGTGGTCGCTGCGTGGGCCGGGCGGAAAAACACAAGTGCACGTGACGGGCACCATGCGAGCCAATTTCGGCGAGCCGCTGCGCCATGCGGCACTGCTGGGCCGTGGTGTGTCCATGCATCCGAACTACATGGTGGCGCAGGACATCGCGCAACGGCGCCTGAAGGTCGTGCTGCCAGAGTGGCAGCCGACCGGATTGGATGTGTATGCCGTCTATCCGAGCCGGCGCAACATGCCCACCCGAATCAAGCTCTTGCTCAGGCACCTGCGTGACCAGTTCCTGAGCACACCCGAATGGCAAGCCGAGGCGACGCTTCGGCATGATGGGGTCTGAATTCGACTTTCGTTTCCAATTCAAGAACAATGAATATCGGATTTGCAGCTATCGCCTGCCTGTCCGCATCGCCACAATGCGCCTGTCGCAATAAGTCTCCGGTACCGCCGTTCCGCCGGAGCCTGTTTCCCAGGAGCATGCTATTTCCACCAGCAACAGATCAGGGGGCGAGACGCAGGCTCCCGAAGCACGCGAGATCGCGCAAGCCGCGCAAGACTGGTTGCGCGACCAGTATGAACCCACTGCGCGGCACGCGCCGCAGCGCTCCTTCGTCAATGACGTGGGCATCCCGATTCGCCCGCTCTACACGCCGCTTGATGTGGCCGAGCGTGGGAATTCCTACCTCAAGGACTTGGGGTTTCCGGGGCAATATCCCTACACGCGCGGCGATCGTCCGGGCATGTACCGCACCGAACCCTTCGTCGTATCCGCCTACTCCGGCTTCGGCGAGGCGCAGGCCTGCAACCAGCGCTTTCGCACCCTGCTCGAATGGGGCGCTGAGCAAATCCTGGTGGCGCTGGACCTGCCGACACAATGCGGCTACGACTCCGACCACGAGATGTCCAGCGGCGAAGTCGGCCAGGTGGGCGTGGCGATCGACACCGTGGCGGACATGGAGGCGCTGTTCGACGGCATCGACATCCGCACCGTCAAGCGTATCGGCACGCTCGGCAATTCGCTCGGGCCGGTGGTGCTGGCCCTGTTCGCCGCGCTGGGGCAGCGGCGCGCCATCCCGTGGTCCGGCTACACGGTCAACCTCCAGAACGATCCGCTGAAAGAGTACATCGCCCGCGGCACGCAGATCCTGCCGGCCGGCCCCGCCGCCAAGCTGGCCACCGATTGCGTCGCATGGTGTGCCGAACATGCCCGCCACTGGTCGCCCATGACCGTGTGCGTCAACCACATCAATGCCGGCGGCGCCGGCTCCAGCCGCGCCACGGCGATCGCCTTGTCCAATGCGCTGCACTACATCGAACTGCTGCTCAAGCAGGGATGGCCCATCGACCGCATCGCACCGCTACTGCACATGTTCCCGGACGAGCGGCACGACTTTTTCACGACGGTCGCCAATCTGCGCGCGCTGCGCCGCATCTGGGCGCGCCTGATGAAAGAGCGTTACGGCGCGACCTTGCCCGAGGCGATGGCGTTGCGAACGACGGTGTACGGCCACGGCCAGGAAGCGCTGCAGGAACCGTTGAACAACGTCAGCCGCATCGCCTTCGGAACGCTGGCCTATGCGCTGGGCGGCGCCTCTTACGTGTACATCGCCTCTTACGATGAAGCTGTGTCCACGCCCACCGAAGAGTCGGTGAAAGTGGCGCTACGCACGCAGCAGATCATTGCGCACGAGCACGGGTTCTCGGACACGATCGACCCGCTGGGCGGCTCCTATTTCGTCGAGTATCTGACCAACGAGGTGGAACACCAGATTCTGCAGGCACTGCATGAGATCGAGCAGGCCGGCGGCGCCTTGGCGGTAATCACCACGGGCCTGGGCCGGCGCTGGATGGCCGAAGGCGCGGTGCGCAGGCAGCGCGCCTTCGACTCCGGTGCTCGCCCCTGGGTCACGGTCAACAAGTGGCCCCAGAAAGGCGAGCGGCCGGATGCCGCGTTCCGCATCGACAAGCACAGCGCCACCCTTCAGCAGCAGCGCCTCGCACAGGTAAAGGCGCAGCGCGATCCGCAGCGCGTGGCACAGGCCCTGGCGGACATCGATGCCGCCTGCCGCAGCGGTGCCAACATGGTGCCGCCGGCCTTGGCGGCGATCGATGCTTACGTGACCGTCGGCGAAATCTGCGATCGCTGGCGCCGGCACTTCGGCGAGTTTTCGCCATCCACTGATTTCTGAGACGGGTCGCGCATGAGCAACGGCAAGAAGATACGGGTTCTTATCGCCAAGGTAGGGCTTGACGGGCACGACGTCGGCGCCCGCGTGATCGCGCGCGGCTTGATCGACGCCGGCATGGAGGTGATCTATACGGGCCTGCGGCGCACGCCCGAGCAGGTCGTGCGCGCCGCGCTGGAGGAAGATGTGGACGTGGTCGGCGTCAGCATCCTGTCGGGTGCGCACATGACCCTGCTGCCGCGTCTGCGCCAATTGCTTGACGAGGGCGGCGCCACGGACGTGGGGCTGATCGTCGGCGGTGTCATCCCGCAGGACGACATCGCGCGTCTGCGACAGGCCGGCGTATCCCAGGTGTTCCGTTCGGGAACGACCGTGCAGGAAATCGTGGCGCATATTTCCGACACCTACGGGAGCCGAGCATGAACGAAACGACCTTGAGCACGGTGGCCGAGCAATGCGCCGCCCGGTTCTCATCGCGCCCCTGCCTCGTCCACGGGCAGCGACGCTGGAACTTCGGCGAGTTCTGGGCGCAAGTGGAGGCGCTGGCGGCGGGTCTGGCCGCGCGGTTGCCGCGCGGCGAGCGCGTCGGCCTGTTCATGGCCAACCGGGCAGAGTACATGCTGCTGCAATTTGCGCTGGAACGGGCGGGGCTGGTGCGCGTACCGCTGAACATGCGCTTTACCCGGCACGAAGTCGCGATGATCCTCAAGGACTGCGGCGCCGCGGCCGTGTTTCACGACGAAGCGACCGCTGACCGGATACAGACCTTGGCCAGCGAATTCGATCATGCCTGGTTTTGCTGCGTCGACGCGACAAGCGCACGGCACGGCCCCGCCTGGAAGGATCTGCTGGCCCATGCCGGCCGCGTGCCGCAGTTCACCGATCCGCAGGCGCTTTGTTCCATCAACTACACCTCCGGCACCTCGGGCGTGCCCAAGGGGGTGATGCTCACGCACCGCAATTGGAGCGCCCTCACGCGCAACATGCTGATCGACCGCGACATGAGGGCCGACGACATCGTCGGCCATGTGGGACCGCTCACCCACGCCAGCGGCACTTATTTCGTACCTTGGTTCCTGCGCGGGGCTTGCAACGTGATTGTCGAAGGCGGCACCGTGGACGGCCTGCTGGAGACCATCGGACGCGAGCGCATCAACGCGTTTACCTGCGTGCCCACCGTGCTCACGCGCATCGTCAACCATCCGCGGCTGGAGGAGTTCGACCTATCGAGCCTGCGCGCCATCGGCTACGGCGCCGAGCCGATCCCCTTCAATACGCTGGAAAAGGCATTGGCCAAATTCGGCCCCATCCTGACCCAGAACTATGGTCTGACCGAAGCGATGATGACCGTGACCACGCTGCCGCCCGAAGCGCATTTCATCGCCGATACCGTGACCGGCCAGCGCGTGCCGCGCGCCGGCTGCATCGGGCGCCCCTATACCTTCGTGGAGGTGGTCTTGCGCGATGAGCAGGGGCAACCCGTGCCGACCGGCCAAATCGGCGAAATCACCATTCGCTCGGAACACATGACACAGGGCTACTGGAACCGGCCCGAAGAAACCGCCAAGGTCCTGCGCGACGGCTGGTTGTGGAGCGGCGACTTGGCGCGCTGTGACGAACAGGGCTTCATCACGCTGGCCGGGCGCAGCAAGGACATGCTGATCAGCGGCGGTTTCAACATCTATCCGGCCGAACTGGAGGCCGTATTGACCAACCATCCGCAGGTCGTGGAGGCCGCCGTATTCGGCGTGCCGGATCCCGACTGGGGAGAAATCGCCGTGGCCTTCATCGTGCCGGTGCCGGGCAGCCGGCCCGGCGACGAGGAACTTCTCAATCACTGCAAACCCCTGCTGGGGCTGCGTTCGCCACGGCGCTTTGCTCTGCTCGATGCCCTGCCCAAAAACGCCAACGGCAAGGTGGACAAACCCAGCCTGCGCGGCCGTGCGCTGGCAACCTTCGGGAGTACAGAGCATGCCAAACGATGATGTCGTCGTCGCGGGCCTGGCCCGCACGCCCTTCGGGCGCTTTGAAGGAAAGTTGAGCGGCTTTGACGGGCCGACCCTGGGCGCGCTCGCGATTGATGAAGCCGTGCGCCGCGCGGGCTTGGCAGGCGGCGCCGTCGATGCGGTGTACGGCGGTGTCGGCCTGCTCGCATCCGGCCTGCTGACGCCGGTACGGGAGGCCGTGCTGAGGAGTTCGTTGCCCGAAACCACGCCGTCCGCGGCCATCGACCGCGCTTGCTGCTCGGGCATGACCGCGGTGGGCTGGGCTTTCAAGGACATCCGGCTGAACCAGGCGCGGGCCGTGGTTTGCGGTGGCTTCGAGGCGCTCAGCCGCACGCCCTTGCTGCTGCCGCGGCAGCGCCCGCGCATCGGCAGCGTGACCGCCGCCGACCCGCTGCTGCTGCGCGGAACGCTGGTCGAGCAGCCGATCTCCGTGTACTCCGGCGAAGAGTCGCTGCGGCTGGGCGTGAGCCGCGAAGAACAAGACCGCTGGGCCGTGCAAAGCCACGCGCGCTATGCGGCCGCGCAAGCGCAGGGCTACTTCGATTTCGAGCGTTTTGCCGTCACCGTCAAGGGCGCCCGGGGGGACGAAGAAACGATGATCCAGGATGAATCGCCGCGCCCCGGCACGCGCTACGAGGATCTGGCCAGGCTCAAGCCGGTGTACGGCGGCAAAACCGTCACCGCCGGCAACGCGCCGGGACTCAACGATGGCGCGGCTTTCCTGGTACTGTGCCGGCGCGATTTCGCGCAAACGCACGGACTGCCAATCCTGGCGCGCATCGTGGACTACGTGCAGTTGGCCGGCCGCCCCACTTCCGGCACCTCGACGCCGGGCCATGCCATCCTCAAGCTCGCCGAGCGCCAGCACTGCAAGGTGACCGATTTCGATCTCATCGAAATTAATGAAGCTTATGCCGCAACGCCTCTGGTAAGCACCCTGACCATGACCCCTGGTGATACCGTGCTCGCGCAGCGGTTGCGCGAACGCACCAACGTGCATGGCGGCGCGGTCGCGCTCGGACATCCGCTGGGTGCCAGCGGTGCGCGCCTGGTGATGACGCTGGTCAACGGCCTGCGGCGGCGCGGCGGCGGACGTGGCGCCGCCGCAATCTGCGGTGGCTTTGGGCAGGGCGACGGCGTGCTGGTGGAGGTGGCGTGAGCCGGCCTGACCCCAACGGCCCCGTAGTCTCCGGCGGCGGCGCCATTCGCCGGCTGGCACGCGCGATCAGCGCGGTGGAAAACCGCAGTCTCGAATCCGTGGACATGCTGCGCCATGCCTATGCGCAGGCGCGGGCAGTGCCCGTCATCGGTATCACGGGACCACCCGGCGCCGGCAAATCGACCCTGCTGGATCGCCTCGCGCTGCACTGGGCCGAGCGGGGGATGCAAGTCGCGCTGATCGTCGTGGATCCATCCAGCCCCTATACCGGAGGCGCGTTGCTGGGCGATCGCTATCGCATGGACCGCGCCAGCGCGCATCCGAACGTGTTCGTTCGCAGCCTGTCCTCGCGCGGCCATGTAGGCGGCCTCAGCCGCGCCGTGCAAGACGTGGCGGTGCTGCTGGGTACCATGGGTTTTGACCTCGTGCTGGTCGAAACCGTGGGCAGTGGCCAGTCCGACGTGGAGATTGGGCAGTTGGCCGACTGCGTTGTCGTGGTGTCGGTGCCTGGCTTGGGCGACCAGATCCAGGCGGCCAAGGCCGGCATTCTGGAGATCGGCGACGTATTCGTGGTGAACAAGGGCGACTCACCGGGCGCGGACACCGTCATCGCGCATTTGCGCGCCGCTCTGGACCTGGTCTATCCGGGGCAGCAGGGTGTGAACCCCGCAGCGGCGGCGCATCAACATTCGAGCTTGCCGGCCAATGCCGCCCTGCATGCCCGGCATGGCACGCCGGGTACCAATGACTCCTTCTGGCGTCCTCCGGTATTGCGTACAAGCGCCGCCAACGGCGAAGGCGTAAGCGATCTGGGGCAAGCCATTGACAGTTTCCTTGCCTGGCAGCAAGCAACCGGCCACGACCGGGTGCGCCGGTCGCAACGGCTGCGAGGTCACATTCTGCGGCTGGCTGGCGACCAACTGCTGGACGCACTGGGTGGCTGCGCCGAACTCGGATCGCTTGTCACGGCGATCGAGGAAGGCGCGCTCACCCCGGACACCGCCGCCGCCGAGCTATTGGGCGCATGGCGAAACAAGCGCGAGAAAGCGTAGCGCCATGCGCGGCATGGAGAAAGCGCTGGGCGTGCAATGCCAGAGACGGGATGCATCGCAGGCGCATTCCAACCTGCGGAATACAAAATTCATAGCTAACTCCCAGTGCATTACATGATTTTCACGTATTTTTCTGCGTAAAAATCATATAACAAATTGGCAATATGCTATCGAATCGATAGAAATCCGAACAGGCCCACACCCAACGCTCAATCTTCCAAGGCACGCAGCAAGGCAGTGTCGAAGGCTTCGGGTGCTTCGAACTGAACCCAGTGGCCGGCGTCGGCCACGCGGGTCAGGCCGCGGAAGTCGGGGGCGGCGGCGGCATAGGCGTGCTCCAACTGGTCGAAGTGGCCT
>CAYTPC010000018.1:0-5917 GCA_964439605.1 uncultured Burkholderiaceae bacterium | reverse complement strand
CTTTCCGCAAGGGCTGCACACCAAATGTTCGCCCGCCCATCTTGCTTTTGACGGTTTTCAACCCCAACTGGCATCAATCGACGCCGACGGGTTGGGTTGTTTGCCGCCTGCCGTTCGTGCTTTCCTGATTGTTTTGATTTGCCGTGCCCTGTCATGCGGACAGGCGTTCGTTCACGAGATTTGTCATGCCTGCCAAACCCAAAAAGCCCGCCTCACGATCCGCCGCCAAGTCTTCGGCCAAGGATGAAAACAAAAAGCCGGTCAAGGCCAAACCTGAGACCAAGACCAAGCCAGCCCCGGCGGCGGCAGGCTCCGAAATGAAGTCAAAGGCAAAACCCGAGGCCAAGGCCAAGACGCCAGTCAAGGCCGAAGCAAAAACCAAGGCGTCCGCCAAGATCAAGTCCGCCGAGAAATCCGCCCCGCCCAAGCCGGCCCAGCACCCGGATGTGAAAGGCAAAGGCAAGAAAAACAAGCGCGGCCTGGAAGCTGCCGATGCCGATTTGCCCGGCGCCGAGAGCGGACCGGCGACGGGCGAGCCGCAAGCGGCGGCCGCCGAAAAGGCCAAGCCGCTGCGCATGAAGCTCAGCAAGTCCAAGGAACGCGCCCTGATGAAGGAGTTCGGGCTGGACGAAACGGTGCTCACCGAAGAGGAAATGAACGCCCGCCGCGCCAACCTGAAAGCGCTTTTGAAATTGGGACGCACGCGCGGCTATCTCACGCACTCGGAAATCAACGACCACCTGCCCGATAAGCTGGTGGAAGCCGAGACGCTGGAAGCGGTGGTTGCCATGCTGGGCGACTTGGGCGTGGCGGTCTATGAACAAACGCCCGATGCCGAGACGCTGCTGCTGGCCAACACCAGCGGCGGCGCGGCCACCGAGGAAGAGGCCGAGGAAGAGGCCGAGGCGGCGCTTTCGACGGTCGATTCGGAATTTGGCCGTACCACCGACCCGGTGCGCATGTACATGCGCGAGATGGGCACGGTGGAGCTGCTCACGCGCGAGGGCGAAATCGAGATCGCCAAACGCATCGAAGCCGGGTTGATGGCGATGATGGAAGCCATCAGCGCGTCGCCCGCCACGATTGCAGAGATCCTGCAAATGGCCAATGACATCCGCGATGCCAAGATCATCATTTCGAGCGTGGTCGATGGCTTTTCCGACGCGGATCAAAACGACGATTTCGTGGCCGAGGAAGATTTCGACGAGTACGTCGAAGACGGCGAGGGCGGCGCCAGCAAGGCGCTGACCAAGAAGCTCAACGAGCTGAAAGCCGAGGCGCTGCGGCGCTTCGATCACATTGCCGCGCTGTTCGAGAAAGTGCACCGCGCCTATGACCGCGACGGCTGGGGCACGCCCGCGTATCAGAAGGCGCAGCGCGCGCTCTCCGGCGAGCTGATGACGATCCGCTTCACGGCCAAGACCATCGAAAAGCTGTGCGACATGCTGCGCAGCCAGGTCGAGGACGTGCGCAGATTCGAGCGCGAACTGCGCCGCATCATCGTCGATAAATGCGGCTACCCGCAGGATCTGTTCATCGCCGAGTTTTCGGGCCGGGACAAGACCGGCGACCGCGTGCCCTCGCAACTGCTCAACCTCAAATGGATCGAGAAGCAGGCCACCGCCGGCAAACCCTGGAGCGCCACCATGGCGCGCAATATCCCGCCGGTGCAGGAGTTGCAGCAAAAGCTCATCGACTTGCAGGGGCAGGTGGTGGTGCCGCTCGATGAACTCAAGGCCATCAACAAGCGCATGAACGATGGCGAGGCTTCCTCCCGCCACGCCAAGCGAGAGATGATCGAGGCCAACCTGCGCCTGGTCATTTCAATCGCCAAAAAGTACACCAACCGGGGCCTGCAATTTCTGGATCTGATTCAGGAAGGCAACATCGGCCTGATGAAGGCGGTGGACAAATTCGAGTTCCGGCGCGGCTTCAAGTTCTCGACCTACGCCACCTGGTGGATCCGGCAGGCCATCACGCGCTCGATCGCCGACCAGGCGCGCACTATCCGCATCCCGGTGCACATGATCGAGACCATCAACAAGATGAACCGCATCTCGCGGCAGCATTTGCAGGAATTCGGTTTCGAGCCGGATGCGGGCCTGCTGGCGCAGAAGATGGACATTCCCGAGGACCGGATCCGCAAGATCATGAAGATCGCCAAGGAGCCGATTTCCATGGAAACGCCGATCGGCGACGACGACGATTCGCATCTGGGCGATTTCATCCAGGACGACAGCACCACCGCGCCGTCCGAATCGGCGGTACAGGCCGGCCTGCGCGACGTGGTCAAGGATGTTCTGGATACCCTTACCCCGCGCGAAGCGAAAGTGCTGCGCATGCGCTTTGGCATTGAAATGAGTACCGACCATACGCTTGAGGAAGTCGGCAAACAGTTCGACGTGACGCGCGAGCGCATCCGCCAGATCGAGGCCAAGGCCATCCGCAAGCTCAAGCATCCCATCCGCTCGGACAAGCTGCGCACCTTTGCCGACCAGCAGCGCTGAAAATCCCTTTGGTGGGACCAGGGAGGCGGCTCGCGCTAGTGTCCTGAGTTAGAAGTTCGGTGAAGAAACAAATCTGCCGCAATCGGCGCCAGGCAAGGCGCAAACCGCAGCGATACCCGGTGGTATCGCGAGGATTTGCAACGCCGCATGGCATCGATTTCGGTAGATTTGTTCATCGAATTTCTAACTCAGGACACTACAACCCGAGCGCCTCTCTCAACGCTCCAATCTGGCGGCGGGAAACCGGAAACGGTTGCCCAATACCGGTCAGAACCACGGCCCAGCCTTCGCCATCGGCAGCGTCCTGGCGGCGCACCAGTTCGCGGATAGCCTGACGCGCCACCAGGGCACTGCGGTGAACGCGTATGAAGTGTCCGGGGTATTTCTCCTCGAGTTGGCTCAGGCTGCTGTCGAGCAGATGCTCGCCCTGCGCGGTGCCGACGATGATGTATTTGAGTTCGGCCTTCAAGTACAGCACTTCGGACAACGGCACGCGCACAATCCGGCCGCGTTCGTTGATGACCAGGTATTCGGGATCTGTCTGCGCCTGAACACCTCCCTGGCTATCAATCATGCGCTGCACTTTTTGTAGCGCTGCTTGCAGGCGTTCGAGCCGCACAGGCTTGGTCAGGTAGTCCACCGCCTCCAACTCGAACGCCTGTACCGCGTATTCAGGATAGGCGGTCACGAACACTATCCGCGGCGCGTGGTACTGCTCGCGCAATGTCCGTGCCAGCCGCATCCCGTCCACGCCGGGCATGTGGATGTCCAGCAGCACCACATCGACGGGCACGCTCTGCATCAGCGCCAGGGCCTGATCGGCGTTGGCGGCCTCGCCGGCCAGCACGGCTTGCGGCTCTCGGCAGTTGTCCAGCAAAGCGCGCAAGCGGGCGCGCGCCAGCAGTTCGTCGTCGACGATCAGGACGTGCAATACGCTCATGATTTAGTCCAGTTGTTCATGGCGCTGACGCGCCACCTGCGGCGTATGAAACAGTTTTGCGTTGAGCGTTTGGCGTGAAGTCCTCTTTCGGCGCGAGGCGCCACGCCGCTATCGGGCTGACGCTCAACGCCAAACGCACAACGCTCAACCTTTGGTGTTTCATCTCAGGTTTAATCCTTGTCAGCGATCCGGCAACGGCACTTCGATACGGGTCTGGAACGTGTCGCCCGTGCGCGAGAAATGGAATTGGCCCTGCAAATCATGCAGCAGGCGCAGGCGCTCGCGCACGTTTTTGAGCGCCATGCCGTGTCCGCCTTTGCCCTGTCCGGCCGGCACGGTGTTGATGACGGTGATGACGGCAACCTGACCGCGCACGCGCGTGCTCACGCGCAACTGCGCGCCTTCCGCGCTGGGTTCCACGCCGTGCTTGACGGCGTTTTCCACCAGCGGTTGCAGGATCAGCGGCGGCAGGCTGGCCGGGTTGGCGCGCTGGTCAAGCGACCAGGTCACGCGCAGGCGCTCGCCGAAGCGGATCTGCTCGATGTCCAGGTAGCGGCGCGCCAGCTCGATCTCCTGTCCCACGGTGCTGGGCTCGCCCCGGTCGGAGAGCGCATGGTGGAACAGGTCGGCCAAATCTTCTAGGATGATTTCCGCCTTGCCTGGGTCTTCCCGAACCAGCGCGATGGCGGAATTGAGCGTGTTGAACAGGAAATGCGGCCGGATGCGCGACTGCAGTTCCGCCAGCCGCGCCGTGGTACCCGCCGGGGTACGGCTGCGCACGCGCCACACAAGGTTGGCCACGATACTGGCGGCCAGTCCCGCTCCGGTGCACATTCCCGCCAGCCACGGCACGTGCCGCGCGGCAAACATCGAGGCGAACAGTCCCGACACGGCGCCCAAAGCCGTGCCCGCGGCCAACTGCCCGCCCCACGGCAAGCGCCCGATCCAGCGTTTGAGCGCGCAGCCGGCGACCAGCCACAACAGCGTCGCGGGCAGTACGCCGGCCGTGACTTGCCCCAGCTGCGCCACCCAATCGAACACCCCTTCCGATACATACAACATGCCCACCCCGGCCACCGCCTCCACGTACAGCACGGTTCGCAGTACCCCACCGCCCCGGCAGACATCGAACGCCAGCAAGCCGGGCGCGGGCGCGGACGCCGCTGCGCTCCGGGACGCGGCGGCCTGCCGGGGCGCGGGCTGCTCCCCGGTCGATAGAATCGGCCCATCTTTCATCGTGTGGTTGTGCGCCGTCCAATCCAGCTTGTACTGCGCGCACTCACACAGTTTAAGGCGCTGCCTCACGGTTCATTGGGCAGCAGGAGCCAGCCGGCGCGTGGTCTGAAATTATCAATGCAGAACCCACCGGCGGCGCGGAGGAAAAAGCAATTCGCGCAGCCGCGGTGACCCCCACCATGCCCGCTGGCGGCAGGCATTACTCGTTTCCTTTTTGAAAAGTCCTAGTCAAATGTCCATTACCGCCCAGGAAGCTCTCCAGCGCACCATCGAACACCGCGAAATCTTTCACGATGAAATGCTGCACCTGATGCGCATGATCATGGCGGGCCAAGTCTCGCCGCTGATGGTCGCGGCCATCACCACCGGCCTGCGCGTCAAAAAGGAGACCGTCGGCGAAATCGCCGCCGCCGCGCAGGTCATGCGCGAGCTGGCCACGCCGGTGCCGGTGGCCGATACCACGCACTTGGTAGACATCGTGGGCACGGGCGGAGACGGCGCGCACACGTTCAACATCAGCACCTGCTCGATGTTCGTCGCCGCGGCGGCGGGCGCGCGCTGCGCCAAGCACGGCAACCGCGGCGTGTCGAGCAAGTCCGGCAGCGCGGACGCGCTGGAGGCGCTGGGCATCCCGATCCACCTCGCGCCGGAGCAGATCGCGCGCTGCATCGGGCAGGTGGGTATCGGCTTCATGTTCGCGCCCGACCATCACCCGGCGATGAAGCAGGTGGCCGCGGTGCGCAAGGAAATGGGCGTCAAGACCTTCTTCAACATCCTGGGGCCGCTGACCAATCCGGCCAACGCGCCCAACATTCTGATGGGCGTGTTTCACGAGGACCTGGTGGGCATCCAGGTGCGCGTGTTGCAGCGCCTGGGCGCCGAGCACGCGCTGATCGTCTATGGCCGCGACGGCATGGACGAAGTCAGCCTGGGCGCTTCCACACTGGTGGGCGAATTGAAAAACGGCCAGGTGCGCGAATACGACATCCATCCGGAAGACTTCGGCCTGCCGATGGCCAGCAATCGGGCATTCCGCGTCGAAACGCCGGAGCAGTCGATAGCCCTGGTGCGCGGCGTGCTGGCCGGCCAACCCGGCCCGGCGCGCGACGTGGTGCTGCTCAACGCGGGCGCGGCGCTGTATGCGGCCGGCGTCACGCCCGGCATCGCCGAAGGCATCGCGCGCGCGCGCCAGGTCATCGACAGCGGCGCGGCGCAGGCCAAGCTCAATGAACTG
>CAYTPC010000017.1:0-4033 GCA_964439605.1 uncultured Burkholderiaceae bacterium | reverse complement strand
TGCGCTGGCGCTGGTGGTGAACCCGACGCACGTGGCGATTGCCATCGACTACGACCGTGAACGCTGCCCGGTACCCACGGTGACCGCCAAGGGCGAGGATGACGACGCGCTGGCCATGCGCCAGGTTGCGCAACAGGCGGGCGTGCCGGTGCTGGGCAACGTTGAGTTGGCGCGCCGCTTGCTGGCGGATGCCGAAACGGGGGATGTGGTGCCGGCCGAGTTATTCGACATCGTCGCCACGGTGGTGCTGTGGGCGCAGGATGTGCGGCGCGAGTTGGCCCGTTTGCGCGATGAGCAAGCCGATTCGGATGCCGTGCAGCCAGAGAAAACCCGCCCGCGCCGCGCGCCCCCCGGCGAGGACTTGACGAACTATGAGATGGCGCGCGCCCAAGCGGCGGAGGGCAGGGCGGTCGCCGCGAAGCGGTCTGGTTTTGCGCGGTACGTGCCGAGGCGGTGGCGCAAGGGCGGCCATGGGCACAACGGCAGACCGGGGGTGCGGCCATGAACGAGACGGCTGTTACGCCATCATTGCCCGCATCGGCGCCGGCTTTTTTGCCGGCCTCGGGCTCGGGCGCCACGGCCACCGTCGTGCAGGAGCCGGTGCCTGCCGCCGCCGGCGCCGGCGCTGCGGATGCCAAATTGTGGTCGAGTTTTCTGGTGACTTTGCTGGCGCTGGCTTTCGTGCTGGCGCTTGCATGGCTGTTGCTGCGGCTATTCAAGCGGGCGATGACCCCGCGCGCGGTAAACGGCCAGGCGCCGGTGAATGTGATTCAAGCGGTAGCCCTGGGCGGCCGCGAGCGGCTGGTGATCGTGCGTCAGGGCAATCATGAATACGTGCTGGGCGTGACCGCCGCCAGCGTGAACCTGATCGATAAACGGGCGATCGAGGCGGGGGAAGATGCGCCTGTTGAAGACGGCAAAGATTGAATGCCGGTCAGACAGAACACGCCGCGGAATCAACTCCCAACTCGAACGAAGATCACCCAAATAAATAGTCAATAGGGGCGCCTCGCATGAAAGTCATTGTCATTGGTGCCGGCATCGTGGGAGTCACTACGGCCTACTTTCTCTCGCGCGCCGGCCACGAAGTGATCGTGATCGATCAGAACCGTGCAGCCGCGGAAGGCACCAGCCATGCCAATGGCGGATTTCTTTCGCCATCCTACTGCAGCCCTTGGGCGGCGCCAGGTGTGCCCGCAATGGGAATCAAGACATTGTTGAATCCACAATCCCCAGTCCGAATACGGCCTGATTTCACGGTACGGCAAATCGGCTGGCTCCTGTCGATGATGCGTGAATGCACAGCCGAGCGTTTTGCCATCAATCGCCGCCGCATGCTGGCACTCGGCCTGTACAGCGCACAATGCCTTGACGATGTCGAGCAGACGACCGCGCTGACCTACGAACGGCAACGCACCGGGATTCTGCAGCTATGCCATTCGGCTGCGGCCTATACGGCAGCCGGGAATCAAAGCGAAAAACTCCGGGCCAGCGGGATCGATGCAACCCTGCTCGACCGCGACCAGTTGATCGGACTCGAACCCGCGCTGGCCAATCGCGCCGGCCTGACTGGCGCCCTGCACCTGACGAACGAGGGATCGGGACGATGCGAACACTTTGCACACGCGCTCGCCACGTTGCTCGAGCGTGGCGGCGTTCAGTTTCTATGGAACACGAAGATCGAGCGCATCAATATCCGTCCGGCCTCGAGCATCGCCCAGGGGCGCGGCTTCGATTCCGTGCAACTTGAAGGGCAGGCGCTGAAGGCGGACGCCTGCGTCGTGGCTGCCGGCGTGGACACACCAGCCTTGTTGCGCGGGAACCTGTCAATCCCGGTCTATCCAGTCAAGGGATTTTCGATGACCGCTCGCGTGATCGATCCGCAACGTGCGCCGATCCATGCCGTGCTCGACCCCGTCAATCAGTTGGCCATCGCGCGCTTCGGCGACGTCGTACGCATCGCGGGTTACGCTGATGTCGTCGGCTGCAATCTGCATCTGGACAAAAGCCGTTGCGAGCAGCTCGTCGCCGTATTCGAGAGTCTTTACCCTGATGCAGCCGACATCGAGCGGGCCGAATTCTGGACCGGCTTGCGCCCCATGACGCCCGACGGCACGCCGATCGTTGGCGCCACGGATATCCGGGGCCTCTACGTGAATACCGGACACGGCACCTATGGCTGGACGATGTCGTGCGGTTCCGCCAAACTGCTGTCGGACATCATCGGCGGCAACCCGCCGTCTCTTCCCCCCGAAGACTATGCGCTGACGCGCTATGGTCGCGCTCACTAACGCTATTTTTGAGAAGGAGTCGTCATGCCTATCGTTCGTGTCGAATTTCTGGCCGGCCGCTCGCAGGAAACCAAGCAGAAAATCGCCGAGGAAATCACCGCAACCATCGTCCGCCATGCAGGCAGCGAGCCGCCGCACGTCTACGTCATCTTCGACGACGTCGCGCCCAGCAACTGGGCCGTCGGCGGTCAATTCTTCAAACCCGCGGCATCACCGGGAGGCCAGATATGAACCCGGCTCGCAAAAAAATCCTGCTGGTGGGTGCCAGTGGCGTGATTGGCAAGCATCTCGTTGTGGCGCTGACACCCAACTACGAGATCGTGCGCGCGGGCCGCAGCGGCCCGGATGTGGCGCTCGATCTGACCGATGCAAGCCAGTTGGTGGCAAAACTCAAATCGATGGGGCCACTCGATGCGGTCATCTCCACCGCGGGCCGGGCCAACTTCGTTCCATTGTCCGCCGTGCAGTCAGCCGGCATCGAGAGCTCCGCCTACGGGCTGGGCCTGAAAGACAAACTCATGGGCCAGGTCAATCTGGCCCTGGCGGCGCGAGACGTGCTGAACGAAGGCGGATCCATCATTCTGACCACAGGCACCACGAACGAAACCCCCGTATTGGGCGGCTCGTCCTTGAGCATGGTGAACGGAGCCATCGAAGCCTGGGTTCGCGCCGCCGCCACGGAGCTGCGCTCGATTCGCATCAATGTCGTCAGTCCGAGCCTTGTCGAAGGAACAACCGGCCCAGGCTTGGCGGCCTTTCCCGGTTTTGAAGTCATTTCCGGGGAAAAAGTGGCACGCGCCTACATCCGCTGCCTGGAAAGCGGCATCAACGGCGTCACGATACGAGTATGAGGAAGTCTTTTCCCACCTTTAAAATTTACCCTTCCTCCCAAGGGTTGATAACGGTCAGGCCGGCGGCACGGAAGGGGCTTGTGTCGCGTGTAGCAACGGTAAATCCGTTGGCGAAGGCAACGGCGGCAATACAGGCATCGGCCGTTTCGATGCCGCTGCCGACCTTGCGGGCCGTCGCCAGCACCTGGGCGTAGGCGTTCGTGCAAGCCAGATCGAACGGCAGCACACGGTTAACGAACGAGGGCAGCACACGCTTTTCCAGGTACTCATGCAGGTTGTTCCGGCGCTTGCCAGCCGGCAGCAGCGCCACGCCGGCACGCAACTCGGCCACGGTCATTGCAGACAGGTAAAGCGTTTCCAGGGGTTGCGCGTCGATCCACTCGACGACGCGGGCTTCAGGCGCTGGTCGTAGCGGCTCCAAAACTACGTTGGTATCGAGCAGAATCATTCAATTGACGAAACGTTTAATGTTGCTAACATTAAACCATTGCCACAGCTATCGATGAACCACCATGGCCCACGCCCAAACCGTTCAGACCGTCACGAGCCGCGAGTTCGTACACAACGTCAGCGCCGCCAAGCGCATTGCGGCCGAAGGTAGTACCGTCGTCATCACCGACCGCGGCACTCCCGCCTTTGTGTTGCTCAACATTGCCGAATATCGGCGCTTGACTGAACCCAGCAAAAGCATGTCGGAACTGCTCTCGCTGCCCGAAGCGGCCGGCATCGAGCTCGAATTCGATGCGGTCAGGATTGGCGCGCGTGAACTGGATGCGTGATGTACCTGCTGGACACCAATGTTCTATCGGAACTGCGCAAGGTGCCGGCCAATCCGCGCGTGAAAAATTGGGTTGACGCCCAAGACAAGGCCACGCTGTTTATCAGCGCCGT
>CAYTPC010000016.1:0-14887 GCA_964439605.1 uncultured Burkholderiaceae bacterium | reverse complement strand
AAAATGATTCGCGCGCCGCTTGGCGCGCTGCGCTGGCCTGCATGGTCACGCTGGGGGTGGCGATGGGGCTGGGGCGTTTTGCCTTCACGCCGATGTTGCCGGTGATGCTGCACGAGGGAAAGTTCGACCTGAACGGCGGCGGGCTGCTGGCTTCGCTCAACTATCTGGGGTATTTCTTTGGCGCGCTGTCCTGCGCGGCGATTCGTGCGCGGCCTGCCGTCATGGTGCGTGGCGGGTTGGTGGCGACCGCGGCCTTGCTGCTGGGGATGGGGCTGTTTCACAGCTTCGGCGCTTGGGCCGTGCTGCGCACGGCCGCCGGGGTGATGAGCGCCTGGACCTTCGTTTTTGCCTCGGGCTGGGGTTTGCGGCGGCTGGCCGAGACCCATGCCCCCAAGCTGGGCGGCGTGATCTATGCCGGACCGGGTATCGGTATTGCCGCCACGGGTCTGCTGGGCGGTCCGGCCGGGCGCTGGGGTTCGGAGGCGGCCTGGATCGGATTGGGCCTGTTTGCGCTGCTGCTGATCGCGCTGATCTGGCGGGTGTTCGACGACGGCCATGCCGCCGCCCCGGCCGCGAAGAAGGCGCCGGTCTCGCAAGCGCCCGAAGCAACGGCCCGGCTGCGGCGCGATGCGTTCTGGCTGGTGGCGCTTTACGGGCTGGCGGGTTTTGGCTACATCATTACCGCCACTTTCCTGCCGGTGATTGCGCGCCATGCGCTGCCGGGATCGGATTGGCCCGATCTGTTCTGGCCGCTGGTCGGGCTGGCGGTGATCGTGGGCGCGCTGACCGGCGCGCGCGCGCCGGCGCACTGGGACAACCGGCTGCTGCTGGCCGCGGCCTATTGCCTGCAGGCGCTCGGCGTGGCGCTGTCGGTGGCTTGGCCGACGATCGCCGGATTCGCGCTGGGCAGCTTGCTGCTGGGCCTGCCTTTCACGGCCATTACGCTGTTCGCGGTGCGTGATGCCAGGCGCCTGCGCGGCGATGCGGCAGCCGGGTTGATCGGCTATGCCACTGCGTCTTATGGCGTCGGCCAGATCATCGGCCCGCTTTTCGCGGCGTCGCTGGCACAGCGCACCGGCTCCTTTTCGGTGCCGCTGCTGGCGGCTGCGGCGGCGCTGGCGATTGGAGCGCTTTCGTTCGTCGCCGTCTGGTATCGGGGCCGGGTGCGCCGCTCCTGAGCGAACGGCTATTCTTAGAGTCTGTTTACTCTAGGTTGACGATTTATTCGGGCCGCGCTGGGGCGTGACCGGGATCTTTCCTGCAGTGCATGTCTTCCACCTCCGCTTTTACTTTTTTCTGGCACGACTACGAGACTTTCGGCGCTCATCCGCGGCGCGACCGTCCGGCCCAGTTCGCCGGTGTTCGCACCGACGCCGAACTCAACGAGATCGATGAGCCGCTCATGCTCTATTGCCAGCCGGCGCCCGACTACCTGCCCAGTCCGGCGGCCTGCCTGGTCACCGGCATCACGCCGCAGTTGTGTCTTGAGCGCGGTGTGCCCGAGCACCAGTTTGCCGCGCGCATCGAGCAGGAGCTGGCGCGGCCCGGCACGATCGGCGTGGGCTACAACAGCATTCGCTTCGACGATGAGGTCACGCGCCACTTGTTCTGGCGCAGCCTGATCGACCCTTACGCGCGCGAGTGGCAGAACGAATGCGGCCGCTGGGATTTGCTCGACGTGGTGCGCATGGCCTACGCGCTGCGGCCCGAGGGCATCGTGTGGCCGGCCGGCGCCGATCGCGCGGTGAGTTTCAAACTCGAAGATCTTGCGCGGGCCAACGGTCTGGTGCACGAGGCGGCACACGATGCGCTTTCGGATGTGCGCGCGACGATCGCGCTTGCGCGACTGCTGCGCGCCAAGCAGCCGCGTCTATTTGACTTTGCGCTCGCGCTGCGCAAGAAGGAGCGGGTGGCGCAGGAATTGGGCCTGCCGGCCACGCGCGCGGCGGCCAAGCCCTTTGTGCACGTGTCGGGCATGTTCCCGGTCGAGCGCGGTTGTCTCGCGCTGATGTGGCCGCTGGCCAGCCATCCGGGCAACCGCAACGAAGTGATCGCCTGGGATCTCGCGCACGATCCCAGCGAACTGGCCAGCATCGACGTTGCGGCGTTGCGCCAGCGCCTGTTCACGCGCCAGGCCGATCTGCCCGAAAGCGTGATGCGGCTGCCGATCAAGACGGTGCATCTGAATAAATCACCGGTGGTGGTGGGCAATCTGCGCGTTCTGACGCCCGAGGTCCTCGCGCGCTGGCAGATCGATCTGCCAACGGCGATGCGCCATGCCGAAGGCGCCGCCGCCTTGCCCGACATGAGCGCACTGTGGGCCGAAGTGTTCAAGCGCCCTCAAGAAGAAGCGCCCGACGTGGATGAAAACCTGTACGGCGGTTTTCTCTCCAATGCCGACCGGCGCCGGCTCGATCAGTTCCGCTCCCTGTCTGGCGAGGAGCTTGCCCACGTGCGCGCCGGCTTTGACGATGGCCGGCTCGAAGAACTGTTCTTTCGCTATCGCGCCCGCAATTTCCCCGAATCGCTGTCGCCCCAGGATGCGCGGCGCTGGGAGGCGCATTGCATGGCCCGGTTGATCGAAGGCGAGGGCGGCGCGTGCAAGGTCGATGATTATTTCGCGGAGATCGACCAGCTGGCCAAGACGGCTGACGAGCGCGCCGAGGACATTCTGGGCGCGCTCTACGACTATGCCGAGGCGATCGTCCCCGTTGGGTGACGCGCCGGTTTGTCTATAAAAAAACTGAAGGGCCACGGCGCGGGAGGCGCCGTGGCCCTTCAGGGGCCGAAGCCCGCTTTTTTTACTCCAGCTTCACTTCAACGCGCCGTGCTTCGGCGGGGGTGCCGTCGGCGAGCGTTTGAGGTGGCTTGCTCAGGTCGATGCTTGATTCGGGTACGCCGGCTTGCTTGAGCGCCTCGGCGACGGCGACGGCGCGCTGCTGGCTGAGTTCGGCGTTTTTGGCCGGATCGCCGCTGGCGTCGTGAAAGCCGCTGATGACCGCCTTCTTACCCGATTGCACTGCCGCGACGATGTCAGCGATCGCGGCTTGCGCATCGGAGGGGACTTGCGCGCTACCGGATGCGAAGTAGAGCTTGACCGTGCCGTCTTCCGTGCGCACCGTGGGCAGGTTCGCTTCTTCGGCTGGCGCCGTCATCGTGGTGGCCGGCTCATGCACGTGGGGCACGGCAGCTTGCGGCTGGCCGTGGAACTGCACCACCAGCGGCACGATCAGCAGCGCGACGATGTTGATGATCTTGATGAGCGGGTTGACGGCCGGGCCGGCGGTGTCCTTGTAGGGGTCGCCCACGGTATCGCCGGTCACGGCGGCCTTGTGCGCTTCGCTGCCCTTGCCGCCGAAGTTGCCATCCTCGATGTACTTCTTGGCGTTATCCCAGGCGCCGCCGCCGGTGCACATCGAAATGGCGACGAACAGGCCGGTGACGATGGTGCCCATGAGCAGACCGCCGAGCGCCTTCGGCCCCAGCGCCAGGCCGACGATGATCGGCACCAGCACGGGCAGCAGCGAAGGAATCATCATTTCCTTGATCGCGGCGCCGGTGAGCATGCTCACGGCCTTGCCGTAGTCGGGCTTGCCGGTGCCTTCCATGATGCCCTTGATCTCGCGGAACTGGCGGCGCACTTCTTCGACCACCGAACCGGCCGCGCGGCCGACGGCTTCCATCGCCATGGCGCCGAACAGATAGGGAATCAAGCCGCCGACGAACAGGCCGACGATCACCATCGGGTCCGACAAATCGAAGCTGACGTTGACGCCGTGCGCGCCGAGCTTGTGGGTGTAGTCGGCGAACAGCACCAGCGCCGCGAGGCCGGCCGAACCGATGGCATAGCCTTTGGTCACGGCCTTGGTGGTGTTGCCAACGGCGTCCAGCGGATCGGTGATGTCGCGCACCGAGGAGGGCAGTTCGCTCATCTCGGCGATGCCGCCGGCGTTGTCGGTGATCGGGCCGTAGGCGTCGAGCGCAACGACGATACCGGCCATGCTCAGCATCGAGGTGGCCGCCACGGCGACGCCGTACAGGCCCGCCAGCGCATAGGCGGCGATGATCGCGATACACACGCAGATCACCGGCAGCGAAGTCGAACGCATCGATACGCCCAGCCCCGCGATGATGTTGGTGCCGTGGCCGGTGGTCGAAGCCTGCGCGACGTGGCGCACCGGCTTGTATTGCGTGCCGGTGTAGTACTCGGTGATCCACACCAGCGCCGCGGTCAGCGCAAGGCCGACGAAGCAGGCGCCGAACAGGCGAAGCTGCGTGCCGCTGGCGGCGATCGCATCGTCCGGGATCATCGCCGAGGTCACGAACCAGAACGCGACCAGCGACAGAATGCCCGCCACCGCGAGTCCGCGGTACAGCGCCGGCATGACGTTGGTCATGCCCGGTTTTGCCTTCACGAAGAAGCAGCCGATGATCGAGGCGACGATCGATACCGCGCCCAGCACGAGCGGGTACTGCACCGCGCTCAATGGCGCGGCGGTCACCATCAGGGCGCCCAGCACCATCGTTGCAATCAGCGTGACGGCATAGGTCTCGAACAGGTCGGCTGCCATGCCCGCGCAGTCACCGACGTTGTCGCCGACGTTGTCGGCAATCACGGCCGGGTTGCGCGGATCGTCTTCGGGGATACCGGCTTCCACCTTGCCCACGAGGTCAGCGCCGACATCGGCGCCTTTGGTGAAGATGCCGCCACCGAGCCGGGCGAAGATCGAAATCAGCGAGGAGCCGAAGGCAAAGCCGATCAGCGGATCGAGACTGCCGCCGGCGCGCCCGACGAACCAATAGAACGCCGTGACGCCCAGCAATCCAAGCCCCACCACCAGCATCCCGGTGATTGCGCCGCCGCGGAAGGCCACCGCCAGCGCCGGCCCGATGCCTTGCGTCGCGGCCTGCGCGGTGCGCACATTGGCGCGTACCGAGACGTTCATGCCGATGAAGCCGCAGGCGCCTGAAAGCACCGCGCCGATGACGAAGCCGATGGCGGTCGTCCAGTCCAGAAACCAGCCGATCAGGATCGCGAGCACGATGCCCACGATCGAGATCGTGCGGTATTGCTTGGCGAGGTAGGCCGCCGCGCCCGTCTGGATCGCCGCGGCGATCTCCTGCATGCGCGCATTGCCTGCGTTTTTAGAGAGGATCCAGCTTCGCGCCCAGATACCGTATGCCACGGCCAAGAGGCCGCATACGATTGCCAGGACCAGTGGTGTATTGCCGGTCATGTTCTTACTTTCTCCATTACCTTATGAAAATTGTGGAGACGCAGATCACGACCCGAAGCCAACGCGAACGGGTCAGAGCCTGCGCCGCGTTGCTTCCTCAGTGGCCGCCACAGTCATGGCGACCGATCCGATTGGCCAACTGGGGTAATTTACAGGCAAATGCCATCGATATGCTAATTGATATGGGACAAAGCAAGTAAACTACTAGTTTGCACGCTTTTAGTCAACTTTCCTTCTCTTTGATCAAAAAACATGGCTCTAGATAAAGTTTCGCCAGGTAAAAACGCTCCCGATGAATTCAATGTGATCATTGAGATCCCGATGAACGCCGATCCGATCAAATACGAGATCGACAAAGAATCCGGGGCGATCTTCGTTGACCGCTTCATGACCACGGCAATGCACTATCCGGCCAACTACGGCTACGTGCCCCAGACGCTTTCGGGCGACGGCGATCCGGTGGATGTGCTGGTGGTCACGCCCTATCCGCTGATTCCGGGCGTGGTCGTGCCCTGCCGGCCGGTGGGCATTCTGATGATGCAGGATGAGGCCGGCACCGACGGCAAGGTGCTCGCGGTACCGACCGACAGGGTGCTGCCGATGTACGCGCATTGGAAGGACATCGAGAACGTCAACCCGATGCGGCGCAAGGCGCTGGCGCATTTCTTCGAGCATTACAAGGATCTGGAGCCCGGAAAATGGGTCAAGGTGCTTGGCTGGGAAAATATGGCCGCGGCCAAAAAGGAAATCATCGACGGGATCGAGAGTTTCAAGAGGTCGCAGCAGACGGCCGTGTGAAGCCGTTTCCAGGGGGAGAGGCTTTGCATTGAGCGGGCCATCCCGGCTGGCGGCTATCGGTGGCGATCAGTGCCGGTTATCAGCGCCGGCGATCAGCGCGGCAAGCTGCCGTCACCGGGCCGCGATGCGCTTTGCATGCGCGGCGCCGGGTCGTACAGGATGGTCGCTGGCGCACTGAAGGGCGCCAGCCTTTCGAGGAAATCAAGCAGTTCCAGCGCGGGTGAATTCCTGAAGAAGGTCGCCGCGGGTGTTTCCATCCAGATGCGATCGGTGTAGGCAATGATCTGGTGCGGCGTGTCGCCGATGCCGTCGCCGTTGCGATCGAATCCCTGATAGTCGCTCCAGTAATTGCCCTGCCAGTGATTGGTGTTGGCGGCCGTCGGCGTGCTGGCGCTGACCTGCGTGAGGTTTTGCTCGAAGCGGTTTCCGGCGATCTGGTGGCTGCTTTTTTCGCCGTAGAAGTACATGCCGATGATGTTGTAGGCGAAGCGGTTGCCGCGGATGGTCAGCGCCGCCGCGCCGCTGGGCGGCGGGCCCGATGACAGGCCGACGGTGGAGTCGATGATCTCGTTACCCTCGACCAGGGCCTCGCCGCTTTCCTTGAAGGTAATACCGGCGCCGCCGCCGCCGCGCGCATGAACCACACGGTTTGCGCGGATGACGAGGCCGGGCGAGTAAAGAACGATGATGCCGGTGTCGGTGTTGGTGAAGACGTTGCCCTCGACCGCCGTATTCGGAGAAAAGACGATCTCCATGCTGCAGCGGCCATCGTGCAGGGTATTGCCGATGACGCGGTTTTCGGGCGAATTGGTCAAAAGCAGGTCGCGAACGCGCTCGAAATGGTTGCCCTGGATCAGGTTGTGGCGGCTGTACCAGAGCCGCAGGCCGTCGCCGCGCAGACCGGATTCGCGCGGCTTGCCCTGAATGCGGTTGGCGATGATGCGGTTGCGGTTGCCCTGTTTGACGTGAATGCCGAACAGAACGTCGTCGATGCGGTTGTCTTCAATCAGGTTGTCGTCGCCTTCGATGAGCACACCGGCGTCGACGCGGTCGTGCAAATCGCCGCTGCCGGTGATCGTCAGGCCGCGGATGCTGCTGGCACTGGCGCCAGCGCGCAGCGTGAGCACCGTGCTGTTGGCGTTGCCGCGCAGGACGGCCTTGCCGCCGCCGTCCAGATGGACGGGTTTGTCGAGCGTCGCCGGCCCCGCGTATTCCCCCGGCGCCAGCGTCAGATGCCCACCCGCCGGCGTGGCGTCGATCAGGGGTTGCAGGGGCGCCGCCGCCCAAGCCGGCAGGCTGGCCGCCAGAGCAAGGAAACAGCCAAGCAGCCAGGCGCGCATGGAGTCTCCGGGAGGGCGGTCATTTATTTTCTGACGGCATCCATCGCTGATGCCATCTGGGCGCGCGACATGGCGCCGAGCTTGCGCGAGACGATTTTGCCGCTGCGGTCGATGACCAGTGTGTAGGGCAGGCCGGCCTGGGTGTTGCCAAGTTGTTTGAGCAACTCCGCCCCGCTGTCTTTGATCAGCAGCACCGTGTAGTCCATGTCGTAGGCTTTGGCGAAGTCGCGCACGGCGTCGGGCTTGTCGTCCAGGGCGATGCCCACCACCTGCACGCCGGCGTTTTTCATGCGGCTGTGTTCGGCAACGAGGTCGGGAATCTCGACGCGGCAGGGGCCGCACCAGCGTGCCCAGAAATTGACGACCAGCGGCTGGCCGCGAAAACGCGCCAGCGTCGTGGGCTGGCCGGCCAGATCGGCCAGCGGCGCATCGAACAAAGTGGCCGGCGCCGGTTCAGGCGCTGATTGCTGCGCGAACGCACAGACGGGCAGCAGGAGCGCGAGCAGGAGCGCGCGGATTTTCATGGCAGGTCTCCACGGCGAAACGCCAGATAACCAAGGGCGGCGCAGACCGCGCCAAGCAGCAGGGGATAGGCCAGCGCGAAGATCTGATAGCCGGTGGCGCCGAAGGTGTCGAGAATGACGAAGGCCGAAGGCCCCAGCACGATCAGTTGCGGATCAAAGAGCGAGAGCGCGGCGGTGCGAAAGACCTGGAGCGGATTGATGAGCGCGACCGAAACAGCCGTTTCAGGGCTGACCTTGCCCTGAATCATCACGCCCAGCAGGATCAGATCCAGAAACAGCAACAGCGTCAGCCAGATCAAAAAGGCCGCGCCCTGCGCCATGTCGGTGCTGCGCGCCAGCGCCGACACCAGCATGCCGATACCCAGAAAACACGCGCCCATGACGGCCAGCAGCGCGGTGTAATAGCCGAACATGCCCCAAGGCACTTCGATGTCGCGCACCAGGCCGATCAGCACCGCCACCACCATGGCGGCAAAGACCGGCAGGAAGATCACCAGATAGCGGCCCAGAATCTTGCCCCAGAACCACGCCGCCAGCGACACCGGCAGTGACAGCAGGTATTCGTACACGCCCGCCTCGCGGTCGCCCGCCACCGAGCGCACGGTGGTGATGAGCACGAAGATGGGCAGGATCGCCATGGTGAGCTGGATGTAGGTGACCAGCAGGCGCGACAGGCCGATGAAGCCGAGCACGCGCGATTCGGTCAGCCCAAACAGAAACAGCAGCGCGACGATGCCGCCAAAGACCAGCGTGTAGATCAGAAACCAGCGCGAGCGCAGGGATTCGACGATGTCCAGTTTTGCGGTGAGCCACAGTTGGGACATTCATGGCTCCTGGGTCAGGACATGCTCGCGCATGGTTTGGAAATCCACCGCGCCCGCCTGCGGCAGGCTGCTCGCGCCAAAGTTGTAGCCCATCGGCGAGGTCTTGCTGAGGTAGTGGGCGCTGCGCGCGTCCAGCCAAATCACGTCATTGCCTTTGCTGGCCACGTCGGCAACCCAGATGCGGGTGGCCGGTTCGGTCATCCAGGGATGCTGGCTGGCCTTGTCGCGCTGCCAGGTCATGGCGCAGCCGATGTCGTCGAACTTGAAGGCGGTATCGTTTTTGCCGCCGCAAATTTCGGCGGCGAAGCGCCGGTCGGAAATCGCCATGCTGCATTGGGCGCACGTGTCGCGGTCCCATGTGATGGGCTTCATGCCTTCGGGCCAGTTGCCCTTGGGCTTGCAGGCAGAAAGGAGCGCGGCAGCCAGCGGCGTGAGCGTGAAGCCGGCAAGCAGAAGATGGCGGCGCTTGGTCATGGTGCGGTCTCCGCGATTTCGGTCAGTTTGAGTTCGCTGATCAGGCCCACGTAGCGCGAGGTCATGCCCAGAAAGCGCAGCCGGTCGGGGCCGGCCACTTGGCCCCGCCATTGCAGCCCGCCGCCCAGGTCGGCAAACTGCCAGGCCAGCAAAGCCTTGGCCAGCGCCGGGTCGGGGCGCTTGACGGTGATGCGGCAGTCCAGCAGGCCGGAAAGCGATACGCTGTCGGCCACGCGGTCGTCGAGCACCACTTTGCCCATGTCCAGTTCGATCACGCGGTTGACCAGCGCCGATACTTCGTTCAGGCGGTGGCTGGAAATCAGCATGGTGGCTTGCTCGGCGCGCTCGGCCAGCAACTCGAAAAATATCTTGCGCGCTTCGGGGTCGAGGTTGGCTGCCGGTTCGTCCAGCACCAGCACGCGGGCGTCGCGGCCCAGCGCGATGGCGATCAGCAATTTTTGCTTCATGCCGCCCGACAGGCGTACGAACTGCCGGTTCAGGATGGGGGCCGTGTCCAGGCCAAGGCGGCCCGCCAGATCGAAAATGCGCTTCGGATCGGTGCCGCACAATTTGGCGGCGAAGCCGATCAGTTGCCCGACCGGCATTTTCAGCGGCGGCGGCAACTGCGGCACGAAGCCGATTTCCCTCAGAACCCGCGTGCGTTCGCGGCGCGGATGATGGCCGTCGATGGTGACTTGCCCTTCATGGGCATATTCGCCCAGCAGGCAGCGGATCAGCGTGGTTTTGCCGGCGCCGTTGGATCCGATCAGGGCGACGCGCTCGCCGAGCGCGATATCCAGACTGATGCCGTCAAGCACACGGGCGCGGCGGAAGGTCTTGACGACATGGTCGAAACGGATCATGAGCTTTCAGGAGAGGCGCGAGAATCAGAGCAGTTTGTTCAAGCCTTTGACATCGAATTTGAGCGAGCCGGTCGGGCAGACATCCACGCACAGGCCGCAGCGCGTGCAATCCGGCCCGATAGGAACCTCGGCGTCCACGGCCCGGCCCTTGACGACCGTATCCAGCACGTGCGGCACCAGGCAGACCTTGCGGCAATCGCCTTCGTGGACGCACGACTCAAGCGTGTATTTGATGCGCACCGGCGAAATGATGCCGACGACGCCATAGGTCAGGCCGACCGGGCAAACGTAGCGGCACCAGGCGCGGCGCGAAAAGAAAATCTCGAACACCAGCAGCGCCAGCACCCAGAGGATGGCAAGACCGGGGCCATAGATCAGCGCGCGCGAAACGATGCCGGTCGGCGAGATCGCCTCGTACACCGTGTAGCCGGTGGCCAGCGCCAGCACGGCGAACAGTACCCAGAACAGGCTGCGCAGCCGGCGGTCGATACTCTGGTCGGTGACCAGTTTCATCTTGACCAGCCGCAGGTGAATCTTCTCGGCCAGTTCAGACAGCAGGTGATAGGGGCAGACCCAGGAACAGAAAGTCCTGCCGCCCAGCAGCGCCCACAGCACCAGCACCGTGCCGGTACCGATCAGCAAATTGACGATGACGTGCTTGTGCGCCAGCATCACCTGCAGCGCCGAGTTCAGGTCGATCAGGTGAAAGCCGACGAAACGTGAAGCGGTCAGCGCACCTTCCAATACCGAAATATCGAAATAGTAGGAAACGACGAACAGCAGATTGGCCAGCGCCAGTACGACCCAGCGACGGTTGCGCCACTTGTGGGAAGGCCCTTTTTGCGCTTCCTGCGCTTTCTTGGCTTCCTGCAAGGCGGCCTTGTTGGTGATCCGCTTGCGTTCGTGAATCTCGCGGGCGCGTTCGCTGATTTCTTGCGGCTTGCCAGGTTCGCGGCCGAACATCACCAGAATCTGCTCGCGAAAGCGGCGTTTGAGGACTTGGCTCATGATTGCCATCCTTCCCCAGGCGCCACCTCGATGCAGGACGGCTCGGTCGGGCAGATCATTTCGCAAGCGCCGCAACCGACGCAGGGTTCGTGCACCACGGGCGACTGATACTGACTGCCATCGGATGCGGTGATGGTTTCCATCGAAATCGCCCCCTTGATCGGGCAGACCTGAACGCAGAGATCGCAAAGCTGCGCATCGTAGGGATGATCGGCAACCTTGATCGGCTTCCAGCGGTCCACCTTCATGTAGCGCAGTTTCCCCTGGAATTTCGGGCCGCGCGCCTGCCCCTTGAAGCCCTTGCCCTGCCGCGCCAGGCAGCCTTCGAGGCGCGTCAGCCGGGCCACGCCGATGCGCTCCTGGAGGTTGAGGGTTGGCTCGGGATCGTTTTCCTTGGCCAGCAGCGTCGGTTTTTGCGCCAGCGGCGCGCCTGGCCGCACCCGCAGAAATTCCGGCTTCTGATAAACCAGCGCGCCGGTGGGGCAGGCCAGGATGCACTGAACGGCATCGCAAGAAAAATCACATGCCTGTTCGCGCGCCTCGATGTGCGGCGTGCCGACGCCGAAGCCGTCGACCAGATCGGACAGCTTGATAGCCTGCACCGGGCACACCTGTACACATTGTCCGCACTTGATGCAGGACGCCAGGAAATCCTTCTCGTCCAGCGCCCCCGGCGGGCGCAGGCGCACTTTCTTGGCGTAGACAAGCGGCAGATAACCCGACAAGGCCGCGCCCAGCACCCCGCCTGCCAGCAGGATGGTGCGCAGAATGCGCCGGCGGGATTGCCGTTTGCCGCTCATGATCCGCTCCCCATGACGGGCTGGAAGCGCGGCGCGTCATCCTTGACGAGGAGATCGGGCGTCGAAAACGGGGCCAGCCGCTCAAGGAAGTCGAGCAGCTCCATCGCCGGGGATGATTTGAAAAAGCGCGCGGCCGGCGTTTCCATCCAGATGCTGTCGGCAAAGGCGAGCATCTCGTAAGGCGTATCGCCCACGCCGTCGTGATTGCGGTCGAACCCCTGGTAGTCGTCCCAGTAGTTGCCGCTCCAGGCATTGCGCCCGACCGCAGCCCGGCCGGCGCCGTAGGCTACATGGGTAATGTTGCCTTCGAAATCATTGCCCAGCATTTCGTTGCCGCCCAGTTCACTATTGAAAAGGATGCCGATGCCATTGTAGGCAATGCGGTTGCCCCGGATGGTGATCTTGCTGCCCGGCTGGAAAGGCGACAGATCGGAGCCGATGCCGACCGCACAGTAAATGATCGTGTTGCCCTCGACCAAGGTGCCCGACGACTCCTTGAAGCCGATCGCCATGCCGGCCGCGCCGGTGGCGTGCGAGATGACGTTGTTGCGCACGATGCCGCCTTCGGTATACATGAGGTACACGCCGACGGTGTTGTCGTAGAAGCGGTTGCCTTCGACGATGTTGCCGTTGGCGAACATGAAATGGATCGAGAAGCGGCTGCGCTGGCCGATGTTGTCGCGGAATGTGTTGTCGTGCGAGTACCAGGCCACCACGTCGCGCGAATCAATGACCTGGTTGCCCTCGATCAGATTGCGCCGGCTGTACCACAGGCGGATGCCGTCGCCGCGCACGCCCAGATCGAGCGGCTTGGAGCGCACGGTGTTGCCGCGCACGATGTTGTCGTTGGACTGCTTGAGGTCGATGCCGAACAGGCAATTGTCGTTGCTGAGGTTTTCGATGGTGTTGCGATTGCCGCGCACGTCCAGGCACGAGTCGTCGGTGTCGTGCGAGTCGCCCGAGCCGGTCAGGTGCAGGCCGCGCAGCGTTGCGCCGTTGGCCTGCAGCGTGAAGACGGTGCCGCGATCGCCGGCATCGATGGTGACTTTGCCGCCGCCGTCGATGACGAGCGGCTTGGCGAGCACAACCGGCCCGGCATATTGGCCGGGCGGGGGCTTGAGCACCGATCCGGCCGGTGCGGCATCCACCAGTTCCTGAAATGGCTTGAGCCCATACACGCGCGGATTGCGTTCGCTGAGCATGAAAATCGGCTTCGGCCGATCGACGCCGACGCGCGGCGCGTCCATGCCGGCGCCGGTTGCGGGCGGATTATTTTCCGGCTCGCCGATGACTTGGCTGAAACCGATGCGCCCCCCAACCGCCGTCAGCGTCAAGGCGACTGACAGCAACACAAGCACACGCGAGTGCATGGCCGTTTCGCTGCTCAGTCCGCCGCACCTTGACGCAACTGCTGCCGCCGCAGCAAGAGCGCCACCGCCAGGCAGACGAAAACCAGCAGGAGCAATGCGTAGCCCCAGTATGGATAGGAGTTGGTGGTGAACTGCGCCACCTTGCCTTCGCCGAACACGGTCGGCATGAAGGGCTTGACCGTGAAAGCGCCCCAGGGGTGCAGGTTGTGGCCAAAGAACCAGAGCCATGCCGAATACACGACCACGAAAAACACCGGCAGCAAGGCTGGTACCGCCGCCAGCAGAAGCTCGAAACGCCGAATCTTCCAGACGCCCAGGAAAACGGCGGCCATCGCAACAATCAACCCTCCGATGGCGATGTGGCTGGCGGTCGCCACGGTGTCGCCCCAGGCCTGAATCTTTCCCGGCTCCTTGAAGTAGGTTCCGGTTTCGCGGACGTAATTGGCGACATGGCTGGCAAGATGGCCGAGCACATATTGGTCAACGAGAGTCCAGACGGCCACGGCGGCGAACCCGACTCCAAGAATCGCCAGGCGCAGTTTCCGGTGCGTGACGGCAAAGGCCAGCAGCATGACGGCGAAGAAGCCGAAGAAGAACTTGGCCAGCGGCTTTTCAACCGGCGCCCCGGTCACGATCGGAAACATGCCGACGTAGTGATTGATGGTATTCATTTCATGGACGCAATCGAGGGCGCCCTGGCCCTGGTCCATGTCCTTCTTGGCGTCGGTGACCGGGTTATAGCGTTCGTCATCGGCCCCCAGATCCTTCTGGATGACCTCGTTGGCAAGACGGCTGCCTTTGCCGGCCGTCTTGCAGCCGTTGTAGACGCCGTCGAAGTGAAAGTGAATGCGGATGCCGTCCGGAAAAGCGTCCTTGGGGTAGTTGGGCGCCGTCAGGGACACCCACCAGATCGGCAGGAAGTAGGCCGCGATCATGAGCAGCATGGCCGCCAGCGTCAGGCCGCCGATCAAGCCGTTGGAACTCTTCTGGTCCGACATAAAACACATTCTCTGCATCAGGGAGGCGGCGGCGCGCGGGCCGCCGCGCCGTCATTTCTGGGCCTTGCACATGGCGCCGGGCATCGCCATGCTGGCCTGGAAGGCGGAGATGGCCACCAGTTGCTTGTCGTCGTATTTCTTGATGATCTTGACCATGTCCGGATTGGCGTTGCGGCGCTTGCCGTCGCGGATATCCGTCATCTGGCGCAGCAGGTATTTGTAGTGCTGGCCGGCGATGACCGGATAGAACTTCTCCTTGTCGCCCTCGCCATTGACGCCGTGGCAAGTCTTGCACTCTTTTTCGTACAGGTCCTTGCCGGTGGCGATTTGCACGGAGGCGTCCGCGCCCTCGTATTTGCCGTGGTCGGTCGGGATGCACAGGCTCTGAATGTAGGCCGAGACATCGGCCAGCTCCTGCGGATCGGTCAGCGTCTTGGCGAACGGATACATGGTCGGGTTGTCGCGCAGACCTTCGCGGATGTCGGCCATCTGCTTGATCAGCACCGTGCTGTGCTGGCCGGCCAGTTGCGGGAAAGTGCCGTCGGGCCGCCCGGCGCCGGAGGGCAGGTGGCAGGCGCCGCAGACCTCATAGGCTTCCTTGCCGTTCTTGACGTCGCCTTTCTTGTGCAAGGCTTCGATCTTTTCGCCCTC
>CAYTPC010000015.1:0-9993 GCA_964439605.1 uncultured Burkholderiaceae bacterium | reverse complement strand
AGCGCCTCTTGACCGCATACACCCACATCCGGCTGACTTCAAAACGGGCCGCTATGTCTGTGGGCCGATCTCCGCGCTGCACAGCATTGAGCACGCGATCACGCAAATCTTGTGAATAGGCTGCCATGGAACACTCCGCTTCTTGGCTTCGCAAAGTGTACCATGATTGTAAGAGATTAAATCAAAAATTCTTTAGAAAGCTCGCCCACTCGGCGCAACGACCAAAGTCTCCACGTTTGCGAGAAGACGACCCTTGTGGATCAAGCACTTACACGCCGGAAATAGCTCGATTCCCAGAAAAACAACGGCCAGTTGAGAAAGACGGGCTAACCGGACGACCAACGACTCGTCAGTCCTCTTCCCGACGAATGAGCACAGTAGTCACGCGCTGCATCGGGCTTGTGGCTGGCTTCGGCTGCGTCAGTTCATGCGTCGCGGGTCGTCCGGTGGAAAGTTGAGACATTCAGCCTTCATCCGCCGGCCCACCTGGCCCGGCATGTAGTTCGACCATCCGCCGCAAGGTCATCTTGAGCGCCTCGGCGTGCGCCAGTCCGAAGGATTCGAGGACGCGGCGCTCGTGTTCCTTGGCGAGTTCGATCAGAGGCGCGACCGCCTTGGCGCCCTGGCGCGTGATACGCACCAGCGTGACGCGCCGGTCGCTCTCGTGAGACAGGCGCTCGACTTGGCCCTTGGCTTCCATGCGGTCGAGCAGGCGGGTGACGGTGGGCTGCTTGATGATCGTGACCTGGGCCAGATTGCCGATGCTGATCGGTTCGCCGCCGGCCAGCGATGCCATGACGCGCCATTCGGACACTGAAAACCCCTGCTGGCGCGCGACCTTGTGGAATTCACCCGAGATGAGCTGGCTGGCCTGCGCGAGCAGGGCGGGCAGGTAGTCATCAACGAAACGGGGTGAATCGGGTGGGTGCGAGGTCATAACGGCAGCATCTTATCGGCGGCGCGGGGTTCGCCATCTCAGGGTAATATATGATTGTGGATAGGTTTATATCTAAACAGAATTGTGTTTACCCTTTGCCGTCATGAATTCCCTCGCCATCCCCGAATCGGTTCAACTCAAGGTGCTCGAAACCCGGGCGCTCAATCCGCTGATCCGCGTGCTGCGCCTGGGTCGCCCCGATGGCGCCGCCTTGCCCGCGTGGTCGCCGGGCGCGCACATCCAGGTGCAGGTGCGGCTGCCCGACGAAAGCGCGGATTGGCGGCACTATTCGCTGATCGATCTGCAAGGCATGACGGCCCGGTCCGGCTTCACGCCGGGCGATTACACGATCGCGGTGCGGCTCGAAGAAAACGGCCGCGGCGGGTCGCGCTTCATGCATGAGCGTTTGCGCGCAGGCGATCCGATCCTCGCGCGGTCGCCGAAGAACGACTTTCCGCTGCGACTCGACGGCGGCGGCGTGACGACGCTGCTCGCGGGCGGCATCGGCATCACGCCCTTGGCCAGCATGGCGGCGTACTGCCGCGCCCAGGGCCATGCGGTGCGCTTGCATTACGCGGGCCGCAGCCGCGCGCTGATGGCTTTCGTCGACGAATTGCGGTCGCTGCTCGGCGACGATCTGCGCATACATTCGGATGAAGAGTCGGCGGGTGGCGTGTTCGACGTCGGCGCGCTGCTCGATTCGATGGGTACGGACGGACGGCTGTTCGTCTGCGGGCCGAAGCCGATGCTCGACGCGGTGCTCGCGGCCTCGCAGGCGCGCGGCTGGAGTCAAGGAGTTTTGGGCCGTGTTCACTTCGAGCTGTTCAGCGAGCCGGTCGCGGAGGCCGGCGACCGGCCTTTCGAGGTCACGCTGGCCCAGTCAGGCAAGACCTTCACGGTCGCGGCGAACCAAACGCTGCTCGACGGCTTGATCAAGCACGGCTGCGATCCGCTGTTTGACTGCAAGCGTGGCGAGTGCGGCGTGTGCGCGGCGCCGGTGATCGAGGGCGAGATCGACCACCGCGACTACGTGCTGACCGCCTCCGAAAAGGAGGCCGGCAACGTCATCCAGACCTGTGTGTCGCGGGCCAAGGGTGCGCGTCTCGTGTTGGATATGTGAAAGGAGTGCATGCCATGACGACTTACCGAGGAAACCCCGAGGCCGTGCGAGCGCTGGTCCGCCCGGACCAAGTGCACCGCGATCTCTACATCAGCCAGGAACTGTTCGAACTTGAGCAGGAACACTTCTTCTCGAACACCTGGAACTATGTCGGCCACGACAGCCAGATCCCGAAGCCCGGCGACTTCTTCACCTTCGAGATCGCGGGCCAGCCGCTGATCGTCGTGCGCCACAGCGACGGTAGCGTCAAGGTGCTGATGAACCGCTGCGCGCACAAGGGCGCGCGCCTGGTCAGCGAAGCCTGCGGCAACACGGGCAAATTCTTTCGCTGCCCCTATCACGCCTGGACCTTCAAGACCGACGGCTCGCCGCTGTCGATTCCGCTCAAGAACGGCTATGAGGGCACGGCGCTGTACGACAGCCAAGCCTGCAAGGGCTTGGTGGCAGTGCGCCACGTGCGCCTCTATCGCGGCTTCATCTTCGTCAAGCTCAACGACGCCGGGCAGGACTTCGAGGAATTTTTCGGCGACTCGCTCTCGTCGATCGACAACATGGCCGACCGCTCGCCCGAGGGCGAACTCGAGATCGCCGGCGGCTGCCTGCGCTTCATGCACGACTGCAACTGGAAGATGTTCATCGAAAACCTCAACGACACCATGCACCCGATGGTGGCGCACGAATCTTCCGCCGGCACCGCCAAGGCGATGTGGTCCGGCCAGCCCGCCGACGCGCCCAAGCCGATGGCAATCGAGCAGTTCGTGCCCTTCGCGTCGGACTACAAGTTCTTCGAGGACATGGGCGTGCGCGTCTACGAAAACGGCCACAGCTTCTCGGGCGTGCACTTCAGCATCCACAGCAAGTATTCGGGCATCCCCGCGTACGAGGCGTCGATGAAGGCGGCCTATGGCGAGGAACGCGCGGCGCGCATCCTCGGCCTCGCGCGCCACAACACCGTGTATTACCCGAACCTCACGATCAAGGGCGCGATCCAGGCGATTCGCGTTGCCCGCCCGATCGCCGCCGACAAGACGGTGCTCGAAAGCTGGACTTTCCGCCTGAAGGGCGCGCCCGACGAACTGCTGCAACGCACGGCGATGTATTCGCGCCTCATCAACTCGCCGTTCTCGGTAGTCGGGCACGACGACCTGCAAGCCTACCGCGGCATCCAGATCGGCCTTCACGCGGGCGGCAACGACTGGATCAGCCTGCACCGCAACTACGACCCGAACGAGGGGCGAGAACGCGAAGAGACGGTGATCGGCACCAGCGAGCTGTCGATGCGCAACCAGTGCAAGTCATGGCTCAAGCACATGACGCTGACGATGTAAAAAGATGACGCCCACCCCCGAAGCGCCTGCGGCGCTCCCCCTCAAGAGGGCACACCCAGCGGCCCAGCAAAGCTGGTTCCGCGGGTGCCCTGGCCTGTCCCGCATTAGTGAGTGGCGCGTGAATGCAATGGAAAGCAAGGAGTGCATGCCATGACCCCCAACACAGTCCAACCGCAAGACCTGATCGATTTCGTCGTCCACGAAACCCGCCTGCTCGACGAGAAGCGCTTCGCCGAATGGAACGCGCTGTTCACCGACGACGCCTATTACTGGGTGCCGCTGACGCCGGGCCAGCCCGATGGACTGAATTACACCTCGCACATGTATGAGGACAAGCTGCTGCGCACGCTGCGCATCGAGCGCCTCAAAAGCCCCCGGGCCTTCTCGCAGCAACCGCCAAGCCGCTGCCAGCATGTGTTGCAGATGCCCTCTGTCGATCAGTGCGACGCGGCGGCCAACCGCTTCGTGCTGCGCACACCGTTTCACTACAGCGAGTCGCAGGGCGATCAAATGGTGTTTCTGGTCGGCACGGCCTGGCATCACCTGTGCGTGGTCGAGGGGGCGTTGAAGATGTCGCTCAAGCGGGTGGATTTGATCAACAGTGATGCGGCCTTGCCGGCGGTGCAGTTGTTCATTTGATTGGCGCAGTGCATGGAATATCGCACCGTCCACTCAGCCTTCGCCGCCAGCGCCAGCCGCACGCCGCACGCCGACTTCCTGTTCACCGAATCCGTCACCGCCAAGACCTATGGCATTGCACCCGGCCCGGTGCGCTGGGAGCAGGCCCGCGCCGAGGTCGATTGCTTACATCAAGCCTACGCTTCGGCGGGCTGGGGCCACGGGCACCGGGTCGGCTTGCTGCTGGAGAACCGGCCCGCTTTTCTCTACCACTGGTTCGCGCTCAACGCGCTCGGCGTCAGCGTGGTGCCGATCAATGCCGAGATGCGCTCGGCCGAACTCGCCTATCTGATCGGCCACAGCGAAATCGGCCTCGCCGTGACCTTGCCGCAGCGCGCGCGCGATCTCGAAGCCGCCGCGCGACAGGCAGGGAGGGCGCTGCACATGATCGGCGCGGAGGCCGACAAGATGCCTGCCCCTTTCGAGCCCGCGCCGCGCGCGAACGAGCCGGTTGGCGAGGATTCGGAATGTGCCCTGCTCTACACCTCGGGCACCACGGGCCGACCCAAGGGCTGCGTGCTTGACAACGGCTACTTCCTGCGCGCCGGGCAGTGGTATGCGGGCCTTGATAGCGTCTGCGAAGTGCGGCGCGACCGGGAGCGGGTGATGACGCCGCTGCCGCTCAACCACATGAACGCGATGGCGTTTTCGACCGGGGTGGTGCTGATCGCGGGCGGCTGCCTGGTGCAGCTCGACCGCTTCCATCCCAAGACCTGGTTGCAAAGCGCGCGCGAAAGCGGTGCGACCATCGTGCACTATCTGGGCGTGATGCCGGCGATGTTGCTGTCGGCGCCCGAGGCTTCGACGGATCGCGAGCACGCGATCCGCTGGGGCTTCGGCGCCGGCGTCGATCGCAAGAACCACGCGCCGTTCGAAGCGCGCTTCGGCTTTCCGCTGGTCGAAGCCTGGGCCATGACCGAGACCGGGGCCGCGGCCTGCATCATGGCGAACCGCGAGCCGCGCCACGTGGGGACGAGTTGCTTCGGGCGGCCCGAAGGGTTCGTCGAGATTCGGTTGGTCGATGAAGCTGGCGCCGACGTGCCGGTGGGCACGCCCGGCGAACTGCTGGTGCGTTCCAGTGGCGACGATGCGCGGCGCTATTTCTTTCGCGGCTACCTGAAGGATGCCAAGGCCACGGCGGATGCGTGGGCCGGCGGCTGGTTCCACACGGGCGACATGGTGCGCGGCGATGCACAAGGCAGTCTCTATTTCGTCGATCGCAAGAAGAACGTGATCCGGCGCAGCGGCGAGAACATCTCGGCGGTGGAAGTGGAGAGCGTGCTGAATCAGCACCCGGCGGTCAAGGTCTCGGCGGTGGCCGCGACGCCCGACGCGGTGCGCGGCGACGAGGTGCTGGCCTGCGTCGTGCTCGACCCGGAGGCCGGCGGCAAGGCAGGCGCCGAACTGGCCGCGAGCATCGTCGAACACACGCTGGCGCAGTTGGCCTATTACAAGGCACCGGGCTATGTGGCCTTCGTCGATGCGCTGCCGCTGACCGCATCGCAAAAGATTCAGCGCGGCGAGTTGCGCCAGATGGCGCAGGCGCTGCCGGGGCAGGCCGGGTGCTTCGATACGCGCAATATGAAGAAGAGACAAGACTGATGGCCCGCAAGAGTTACGAAGGCGTCGCCGTCGCCGTGCCGGTCACGGTGTCCTATCAGCGCTATTCCACCGAACCCGCGCACTGGTTCCTCGGCCAGGCCCTGCATGCGCTCGTGCGGCAAAGCGGCATCGCGAAGGACGCGATCGACGGCGTGTGCCTGTCAAGCTTTTCGCTCGCGCCCGACACCGCCGTCGGCGTGACGCAGCACTTCGGCCTCTCGCCGCGCTGGCTCGACCATGTGCCGACCGGCGGCGCCTCGGGCGTGATGTGCCTGCGCCGCGCCGCGCGCGCGGTGCAGGCCGGCGATGCCGACGTGGTGGCCTGCGTGGCGGCTGACACCAACCACGTCGATTCGTTCCGGCAGACGCTCGGCGCCTTCAGCCACTTCGCGCGCGACGCCACCTACCCCTATGGCTCGGGCGGGCCGAACTCGATCTTCGCGATGATCACGGCGCACTACATGCGCCGGTTCGGCGCGAAGCGCGAAGACTTCGGCCGCATCGCGGTGGCACAGCGTCGCAATGCCCTGGGCAACCCGCATGCGATGTTCAAGAAGGCGCTGACGCTCGACGACTACATGGTCGCTAAGCCGATCTCGGAGCCGCTGCATCTGTTCGATTGCGTGATGCCCTGCGCCGGCGCCGAAGCCTTTCTCGTGATGACGCAAGAACGCGCCCGCGATCTGGGCCTGGCCCATGTGCAAATCCGCGGCACGATCGAGCGCCACAACGCCTTCGCCGCCGACCCGATCATGGTGCGCGGTGGCTGGCGGCAGGACCGCGACGATCTCTACGCGCAGGCTGGCGTCGTGCCCAAAGACATCGACTTCATCCAGACCTACGACGACTATCCCGTGATCGTGATGATGCACTTCGAAGACCTCGGCTTCTGCGACAAGGGCGAGGGGCCGGCCTTCGTGCGGTCGCATACGCTGACGCACGATGGCAGCTTTCCGAACAACACCAGCGGCGGGCAGTTGTCGGCGGGTCAGGCCGGCGCGGCGGGCGGCTTTCTGGGCATGACCGAAGCGATCCGGCAACTGACCGATCAGGCCGGTCCGCGCCGCGTGGCCGACGCGAATCTCGGCTTGGTCGCGGGCTTCGGCATGGTGACTTACGACCGCTGCCTGTGCACCGGCGCCGTGATTCTCGGGAGAAGCGAATGACGATGCCGTTGACGCGCCCGCAGAAAAAAAATCCGGTCCTGCGCACGCCGCAGATCAACCTGCCACCTGGATCACGCGGCCGGATCGCGCTCGGCATCACGGCCGCCGCCGCGCAGGGGCGCTTCGAGCTTCAGGTCTGCGAAGACTGCGGTGCGGTGCAATATCCGCCGCGCTCGGCCTGCCACCAGTGCCTGTCGGCGCAACTGCGGTGGCGCGAACAAAGCGGCGCGGGTGAACTGTTGAGCACGACCACGCTGCACCACAGCAACGACCTGTTCTTCCGCGAACGCCTGCCGTGGCGGCTCGGCATGGTGCATCTGGACAGCGGGCCGACGCTGATGGTGCATCTGCACGGCGAGGTCGGCACGGCGCCACAACGGGTGAAGGTCGGCGCGCGGCTCGATCGCGCCGGCCAGGCGGTATTGATTGGATTTCCGAACGAAGGAACTGCACACATGGCTGACGACAAGATGCTGCGCGAAATGACGAGCGACCCGAAATTCCGCAATGCGCTCGTGACCAATGGCAAGACGCCCGCAGGCCAGGCGATCGTGCGGGCGCTGGTCAAGGCCGGCGCCGACATCGTCTGGGTCGGCCACGCCGAGCCGTGGAAGAAGCTCGGCGGGCTTGACGACCTTGCGGCCCTGCCGCAGGTCACGCTGGTGCCGCTCGATCTCACGAACGAACGCTCGGTGACCGAGCTGGCCGGCGAGATCGGCGGCAAGGTCGATATCGTCGTCAACAACGCCGAGGTGCATCGCAACTTCGGCATCGGCGCCCGGCGCGGCACCGACGCGGCCAAGCTCGAAATGGAGATCAACTACTTCGGCCTGCTGCGCCTCGCGCAGGCGTTCGGCCCGGCGCTCCGGGGCCGCACCGCCGATGGCACGACCGGCGCGACCGCGTGGGTCAATCTGCTGTCGATCTACGCGCTGTCGAACTTTCCGCCGCACGGCACCTTCAGCGCCAGCAAGGCGGCGGCGCACTCGCTGGCCCAATGCCTGCGCGCTGAAATGCGGCCCGCGGGCATCCGCGTGATCAACGTCTTTCCCGGCCCGATCGACGACGAATGGAACCAGAACATGCCGCCGCCCAAGCTCGCGCCCGAATCGCTCGCGAGCGCGATCGTGAAGGCGCTGCGCGATGGCGTCGAAGATGTCTATCCGGGCGACGTGGCGCAGGAGTGGATCGAACGCTGGCGCGACAACCCGAAGGTGCTGGAGCGCGAGCTGGCGATGAACGGCGGTTGAGGAAAACATCATGAGCAGCATGCCCACCACCGACACCCCGAATGGCGCCCAGATCCTGACCCAGCTTGTCGCGGCCCTCGCGAGCGGCAGCATCCGCGTCATCGACCTGACCCAGACGCTGACGCCCGAATTCCCCCAGATCGCGCTGCCGCCCGAGATGGGCCAGTGCTGGCCGTTCCGCATCGAGGAGGTCTCGAAGTACGACGAGCGCGGCCCCGGCTGGTACTGGAACAACTTCTCGTGCGGCGAGCACACGGGCACGCACTTCGACGCGCCGATCCACTGGATTTCGGGCCGCGATCTGCCGAATAACTCAGTGGACACGATTCCGCCCGAGCGCTTCGTCGCGCCGGCCTGCGTCATCGACTGCTCGCCGCAGGTCAAGGACGACCCCGACTACCTTTTGAGCGTCGCCGACATCGCAGCCTGGGAGGCCGAGCACGGCCGCATTCCGAAGGGCGCGTGGGTGCTGATGCGCACCGACTGGTCGAAGCGCCACGACCCCGAGGCCTATCAGAACTTCGACGAGACCGGCCAGCACACACCCGGCCCGAGCGCCGAGGCGGTACGCTTTCTGGTCGAGCAGCGCGACGTGCTCGGCTTCGGCTCCGAAGCCATCGGTACCGACGCCGGGCAGGGCGTTCACCTGCGCCCGCCTTATCCATGCCACTACTACATGCATGGCGCGGGGCGCTATGGCTTGCAATGCCTGAGCAACCTCGACCAGTTGCCGCCGACGGGCGCGGTGCTGATCTGTCCGCCGTTGAAGATCGAGAAGGGCAGCGGCAGCCCGTTGCGCGTGCTCGCGCTGGTGGGAGAGACGAAATGAGCGCCAATCAAACACGAACACAAATGCGCGGCGTCGCCGTCGTCACAGGCGGCAGCGCCGGCATCGGCAAGGCGATCTGCGCCGATCTGCTCGAAGGCGGCTGGGAGGTCGTCTCAATGGCACGGCGTAACTGCGATCTCGTGCATCCGAAGCTGCACAGCGTGGAAGTCGATCTGAGCGACCGGCAGGCGACGGCGCAGGCGGTGGCCGAGGTCATGGCAAAGTTCCCGATCACGACCGTGGTGCACAACGCCGGCGTCATCCGCGCGGCGCTGCTGCCCGAAGTCAAGTTGAGCGATCTCGACGCGCTGGTCGATCTGCATCTGGGCTGTGCGATCCAACTGGTGCAGGCCGCCTTGCCCGCGATGCGCGCGGCGCGCTTCGGCCGCGTGGTGCTGCTGTCATCGCGCGCCGCGCTGGGGCTCGCGACCCGCACGAACTATTCGGCCACCAAGGCCGGGATGATGGGCATGGCGCGCACCTGGGCGCTCGAACTGGCGGCCGACGGCATCACGGTCAACGTTGTCGCGCCGGGGCCGATCCGCACCGACATGTTCCATGACGTGGTCGATGCCGGAAGTGAGAAAGAGAAGGCCATTGCCGCCAGCATCCCGGTCAAGCGCCTCGGCGAATCGGCCGACGTGGCGCGCGCCGTGCGCTTTTTCGCCGAACCCGCGAACAGCTTCGTGACAGGGCAGGTGCTCTACGTTTGCGGGGGTACGAGCGTCGGCAGTTTGACGCTTTGAGTGCCTCCAGGGCCGAGCTGCGCCCAGCCCATCTTTCTCAACTCACCCGTCCAAGTCCTGCCAAGTCGTTGATTTGATTGAGATGCTGCCACCAAAGTCTCCACTACAGGGAGGTGGCGGTGTGGGCGGTTGATTCCATTTCCACTTCAATAGATACACAATATCCATCTCACCCTTCAAGGAGATGGACATGAGCAGACCCGCCAGAGGCAAGGACAGTTTGGAGCGTGCGCGCGAGATGCTCGCTTGTGCGCAGACCGCCGAACAATTGCGCCAGGCGCAAGCGGTGGTACTGCCGCTGGAGTACGGATTGAGCCTGGAGCAAACGGCGTGCACG
>CAYTPC010000014.1:0-30300 GCA_964439605.1 uncultured Burkholderiaceae bacterium | reverse complement strand
TCCACCTTCGCGCCATCTTTGACGCCGGTTAGGTTCAGCACGGCGTCGTTGGTGATGTTGTCCGTGGCGCTGTCACCGGTGTCATGGAGCAAGGCCACCGTTGGCGCAGCCAGCGAGATGCCGTTGGTGAACTCTTTCGTCGTCTCCGTGCCGACATTGCCCGCCTGGTCGATCACGCGTGCCACCGCGGTGAAGTTGCCGGAAGAAGGCCAGTTGGTGAAGACATAGCCCCACGAGGTGCCGTCGTCACCGATCGTCGCATCGTTCCAGGTCTTGCCGCCATCCAGGCTGACCTGCACCGATTCGTTGGAAACCCAGTTGTCCATGCTGGTGTGGGCCAGCGCCGCGCTGATCTTGCCGTTCAACACATAGACAACTCCAGGCGGCTCGCCGCCGTGCGGGATCGCACCGGTCCCGTGCATGTCGTCGATGGTCACGGTCTGGGTTGGGGGCGTGGTGTCCACCATCACCAACTGCGAGCGTATTTCACCTACTTGGGCGCCCGTACTGTCGACGATGCGCATACCGACCGCGTATTGGCCGTCGTTGATCATCGGGTTGGCCGTATTGTCATACGTCCACTTGGCGCCGTTGACGCTGGCGTCCTTCCACTCGCCGGGGGCATTTTTCGTGGGGTCGTACGTGAGTCTGATCTGTACTGTCAGGCCGCTGGGCAGTGGGGCGTTCAGCGAACCGTTGAATACCAGCGTGTTGTCGCTGGTGGTGAAGTCCGAAGCACTGGCGCCGGTGTCGTCGCTGATGCCATCCATCCTGATGAGCGGCGTGTCGTCGACCTTGCGCGTGGCGATCTGCCCCGCGTTACCCGCCACGTCGACCACGCGCACCTGTACTTCGTTGAGGTTGACGTTGAGGGGGTAATCCCACGTGGAGGTGTAGCTCCACGTGGTGCCGTTGACAACCGCGTAAGCCCAAGTCTTGCCGCCGTCCAGACTGACCTGCACGGATTCGGCCGAGACGCCGGGCTGACTGCCGTCAGCCAGCGGCGCGCTGAGCGTGCCAATGACGGTGGCCCCTATGAGGAGGTCCTTGGGTACTATTTGGCCAGGCTCTGCCGTCCTGCCGACCCCGGTTTGCGTGGCCGATGTAATGGTGACGATTTCGGCTGGCGCTGAACCGTCCATCATGAACGTGATGCTGCTGGCCGCCGAGGCATTGCCCGCCGCATCGATCTGGCGCACGTACACCGTGTTGCTGCCTTGCGCCCAGGCCGGCTGCGCCGCATTCCACGTGGCGCCATCGGTGGAATATTCCACCCTCGCCCCAGCCTCGACGCCGCTCAGTTTCAGCGTACCGTCGCTGGTGATCTTGTCGCTGTTGCTTGACCCCGTGTCATTGGCGAGTGAGGCCGTCAGCGCTTGCGGCGCCGTGGTGTCCGTCCAGTGCTGCGAGATCGAGTGACTGCCGTTGGAACCGGTTACCGTGACATCGCCCGTGCCTTGTACGGTCGAAGATTGGGCCGTGTAGTTGCCGCTCGCGTCCACCACGGCGGTGCTGCTGCTGCCATCGGGATAGGTCACCGTGACCCTATCGTTTGGCTGCGCCTGGCCTGAGACGGTGAGCGTACCGTCGGGATTCTGGCTGACGTTGCCAACTGTGGGAGTAACTGGAGTAACTGGAGTAACTGGAGTAACTGGAGCGGTTGGCGTGTCCGTTACCGGTGAATAGTGGCTGTCGCTTCCTTTGGCCGCAACGCCGACGCCACCGACAATCAGCGGCAGCGCACCCAGAATACCGATCTCTGCCGCTCCGGCCGCCGCAGCCCCCGCGCCCGCACTGGCTCCGGCGCTGGTATCGGTGCTCGCGGTACTCGCGGTACTCACATTAGCGAGCGAATCTGCGCTTTCGAGAGAACCGGACGTTGCGCTGGCCGTTGTGCTGGTCGCATTGGCCGGCGCGGCTTGAGCCAGTGTGGTGCTGCTATCGGCATCGCCTGCATCGGCCGACAACCCCGCGTTCGCAGCGTGATCGGTTTCGGCCTGTGCGAACAGCTCGCTGGAATCGCCCGGCTGGTCCGCGAAGAACCCATGCATGACGAGGACCTCGCCGCTGACGGTGGTGAGCACCAGATCGTCTCCGCTGCGAGCGAAGGACTTGATCTGCGACTGCGGGATGGGCAGATTGGCGACCGATTGCGCCGGCAAGGCCACTTCTACCCCCGCCATCCCTCCCCGCGCGTGGGTTACTTTGTCGATGACCGCGACTTTGGATTCCTTCATCACTTACCCCATCAAAACAAATTATTCAAAGCGTAACGTAACATTTGAAACCAAAATCCTACCCTTGAAACAATATTTCAACAACTTGATAAGCCCCATATAGACGACTTATTGGGATATTTATGATAATTTATGTTGTTTATTTTGATTTATTGATGGTTACAGATATTCGAATATAAAAATCAATTGACTCACCAAAAAACAATTCATAACCATTTGATTTTATTGATTATTTTAATGTTTCCGGCAAGCAAGTTAGTGAACGATCTGTTTAATCATGTTGTTTTATTTCGGATTCAGACGATGTTTTTTGGATACACCCACGACCGGCATCACCGCACACCGCGAGGAATTGTTTCGTCCTCAGCCGGATGAACTGATCCGCATGAAGCATGTACTGGCGTGCCTGATCAGCCCCTGATCGACGGGGCTGAAATCGAACGCGGTTCTAGAGGTTTGCCGGACTTGGAGCTCGCCGGCTGCAAATCGACCGCAGCGGCTTCATGGGCCCGCCTGGGCTTGCCCTTGTCTGCGCCCTGGTCTGCCGTCATCGGCTTGCGCATCGCGTGACTGCGACCACGGCAGCCAGCGACTGCCTGAAAACGGAGCTGTTCAAAGCGCCTTATCTATCCACGGAGCACGGGGACAAAGCTGTGGAAAACCGTGTGGGGATCGGTCCGAAGGGTTATCCAGCTTGGGTTTGAACAGGATGCCTAAGGGTTAAGCACTAAGGGTTAACCACGACGTTTTAGCCCTTCCAACCACGGCACAGGAGCCACTGCACGGTGGCGCAGGCCACGGTCAGCGCGCCGTAGCCAGCCATCTTGCCGTCGCGCCCCAAGTACACCAAGGCGGCCGCCAGCACGGCGGCACCGACACCGAAGTTGATCGTGATCTGCGTGAGCAAACCCGGGGTTTCGGGTTTTTTGGGCAATGCGATACGCGCCAGCAGCGCCAGCACAAAGGCCACGAATAAGGCCGGAGCGACAAAATTCGCGAAGTGGTTGAGGAGATCGAGAAAGGACATCAAACGCTGGGCGGCTGACCGGATGCGCCGCCAGGGATGGTCCCGCAGGTCACAGTTCCCGCCAGGATTCTGGACAGAATGTAAATTTTATAATCGCGGGTATGGCAGTCTGGGCTCTCGGCTTAAACCATACAACCGCACCGCTCGATCTGCGCGGTCGTTTTGTGTTCGCCCTCGATCAGATCTCGCCCACGCTGCAAAGTCTGCGCAACACGCTCGGCGGCAGCCGGCACCCGCCGGTGGAAGCGGCGATTCTGTCGACCTGCAACCGCACCGAGATTTATTGCGCCGCCGATCACCCGGCACTCGATCACACAGTGGACTGGCTGGCCGGCAGCGGCGGTATTGCCGCGGCGCTGTTGCGCCCGCATACCTATACCTTGACCAACGATCAGGCCGCGCGCCACGCTTTCCGCGTTGCCAGCGGACTGGATTCGATGGTGCTTGGCGAACCGCAGATCCTGGGCCAGATGAAAGACGCGGTGCGCGTGGCCGAAAACGCGGGCGCGCTGGGCACCACGCTCAACCAGTTGTTCCAGCGGTCTTTCGCGATCGCCAAGGAAGTGCGCACCGCCACGGAGATCGGGGCGCACTCGATCAGCATGGCCGCAGCCGCCGTACGGCTGGCCGGCCAGTTGTTCGAGGATCTGGGCCAGACGCGGATACTTTTCGTCGGCGCCGGCGAGATGATCGATCTTGCGGCAACACATTTCGCGGCCAGGAACCCGCGCGCGATCGTCATCGCCAACCGCACCATCGAGCGCAGCGAAAAGCTGGCTTCGCGCTTCGGTGGCGAGGCGATGCGCCTGGGCGACTTGCCCGAGCGGCTGGCCGAGTTCGATATCGTGATCAGTTGCACCGCAAGCGCGCTGCCGCTGATCGGCCTGGGCGCCGTGGAGCGCGCGCTGCGCAAACGCAAGCACCGGCCGATGTTCATGGTCGACCTGGCGGTGCCGCGCGACATCGAGCCTGAAATCAAGGGCCTGGACGACGTGTTCCTCTACACCGTGGATGACCTCGCACAAGTCGTTCAGCAAGGTCACGCCAACCGGCAGGCGGCGATCGCGCAGGCCGAAGTCATCATCGATGCCGGGGTGCAAAACTTCATGCGCTGGCTCGATCAGCGCGGCACCGTTCCGCTGATCCGCCAGCTCAACGCGCAAACCGACGAATGGCGCGCGATCGAAATCGCCCGCGCAAAACGGCTGCTGGCCAAAGGCGAAGACATCGAGGTGGTGCTCGAAGCCCTCTCGCGCGGCCTGACGCAAAAGCTTTTGCACGGCGCGCTGGCCGAACTGCATGCGGGCGACAACCAGGCGCGCGCCCATACGGCCCAGACCATCGAGCGATTGTTTCTGCGCAAAGAACGTTAGCGATCCCCGCTGACAGACCACGGACCGTGTGCCGCCCCGGCACGCATTCGCGCCCGCCAGATGGGCTTGTCTTTCCTCTTTTATATATATGCCGCCGCCCGGCGGCCCCTTCGACGTGAAATCCTTCATCCGTCAACAACTCCAACGCTACGCCGAACGCCTGGCCGAACTCGATTTCCTGCTTTCGCGCGAAGACATCATGGCCGACATGGCGCAATACCGCGTGCTTTCGCGCGAACACATGCAGGTCACGCAGATCGCGGGCCGCTGGCAGCGTTATTGCCAGCGCGAAGCCGACCTGGCCAGCGCGCGCGACATGCTCGGCGAGCCGGACATGGCCGAAATGGCGCGCGAGGAAATCACCGCCGCCGAGGCCGAACTGGCGAAGCTCGAAGATGAGCTGCAGCGCCTGCTGTTGCCCAAAGATCCGGACGACGAGCGCAACGCCTTCCTTGAAATCCGCGCCGGCACCGGCGGCGACGAATCGGCCTTGTTCGCGGGCGACCTGCTGCGCATGTACACGCGCTATGCCGAACGCGCCGGCTGGCGCACTGAATTCGTCAGCGAAAGCCCCAGTGAACTGGGCGGCTACAAGGAAGTCGTGCTGCGCATCGCCGGCAATGACGTGTATGGCGCGCTGCGCTTCGAATCGGGCGGCCACCGCGTGCAGCGCGTGCCGGCCACCGAAACGCAGGGCCGCATTCACACCAGCGCCTGCACGGTCGCGGTGCTGGCCGAGCCCGACGAGGCCCAGGCCATACAAATCAACCCGGCCGACCTGCGCATCGACACCTTCCGCGCCAGCGGCGCTGGCGGCCAGCACATCAACAAGACCGACTCGGCGGTGCGCATCACGCACATTCCCACCGGCATCGTCGCCGAATGCCAGGACGATCGCAGCCAGCACCGCAACAAGGCCAAGGCGCTGCAGGTGCTGGCCGCGCGCCTGCAGGAAAAGGAGCGCAGCGAGCGCAGCGCCAAAGACGCCGCCATGCGCAAGGGCCTGATCGGCAGCGGCGACCGTTCCGACCGCATCCGGACCTACAACTTCCCACAGGGACGGCTCACCGACCACCGCATCAACCTCACCCTCTACAAGCTGCCGATGATCATGGAAGGCGAACTGGACGACGTGCTGGCCGCGCTCAAGGCGGCGCATGAAGCCGAACAACTCGCCCAGTTGGAAGCAGCCCAGTGAGCCTGATGAATACCATTGGCCGCGCGCTGACCGGCGCCGCTGCGCTCGGCATCGAACGGATCGACGCCCAACTGCTGCTGCTGCACGCGCTGGGCCGGGCGCGGCACGACCGCGCCTGGCTGCTGGCCCATGACAGCGATGCACTACCGCCCGAAGCGGCTCGCACCTTCTCGCTTCTGTGCGCACGCCGCACGAGAGGCGAAGCGGTTGCTTACCTGATCGGCGAAAAGGAGTTCTACGGACTGCGCCTGATGGTCGATGCGCGCGTGCTGATTCCCCGGCCCGACACCGAAACGCTGGTCGACTGGGCGATCGACGTGCTGGCTGGCCTCGCGGCGCCGCGCGTGCTCGACTTGGGCACCGGCAGCGGCGCCATTGCGCTGGCGATTCAGCAGGCCCGGCCTGACGCGCGGGTCGATGCGGTCGATCGCAGCGCCGGGGCGCTCGAAGTGGCCCGCGCCAACGCGCGGGCGCTGGGCTTGCCGGTGCATTTCGTCCAGAGCGACTGGCTGGCCGGCGCCGCCGGCCCTTACCAGTTGATTGTTTCGAACCCGCCCTACATCGCCGAGGGCGACCCGCACCTGCCGGCGCTTGCGCACGAGCCACGGGATGCGCTGGTTTCAGGCTTGAGCGGCCTGGACGACATCCGCCACATTGTCCGCAACGCGTCGGCGCACCTGGCAGCCGGCGGCTGGCTGTTGCTCGAACACGGCCACGATCAAGCGGCGGCCGTGCGCGCGCTGCTGGCCGAGAACGGTTTCACGCAGCCTAAAAGCCACAAGGATCTATCTGGTATCGAACGCTGCAGTGGCGCGCAATACGATCCGGTCAATAATCTGCACCATTTTTCAGGAGTTTTTTCATGAGCAACGCTCAACAACGCATCGACGACCTCGTCAAGAACAACGACATCCTGCTGTTCATGAAAGGCAGCGCAAGCTTCCCGATGTGCGGCTTCTCGGGCCGCGCGATCCAGATTCTCAAGGCCTGCGGCGTGGACCCGAGAACCCTCACAACGGTCAACGTACTCGAAGACGACGCGATCCGCCAGGGCATCAAGGAATACAGCAGCTGGCCGACCATCCCGCAGCTTTACGTGCGCGGCGAATTCATCGGCGGTTCGGACATCATGATGGAGATGTACGAATCAGGCGAGCTGCAAAAGGTGATCAACAAAACGTGATCGCCGCGCGGTGGGCAACCGCCATCGGCAGCGCCTCAATCCCGCACAGGGCGATCGACGAATCGCCAGTTGCGCTGATTGGCGAACACCGCATTGGGATACGGCGGCTGCCCGCGGCTGCCGTTATAGCGGCCCAGCGCCATGAACAGATCGCCCTTCTCGCGGTCAAGGTAGTGGCGCAGGATCACGCAGCCAAAACGCAGATTGGTCTGCATGTGAAATAGCTTGCTCGCATCGCCGTCGCCGATGACGCGGGCCCAGAACGGCATCACCTGCATGTAGCCGCGCGCGCCGGCGCTGGACACGGCGTATTTGCGGAAATTGCTTTCAACCTGGATCAGGCCGAGCACCAGGCTCTCGTCGAGCCCGGCCCGGCGCGATTCATACCAGACCGTCTGCAGGAACTCCTTGCGCGCGAGCCAATCGGGCTTGCGCGTCTTGAGCCGCGAACTCATCTCGCCGAGCCAGCGCAGGTAGCGCAGCCGCGCCTCGGTGCTGGCGAATTCGGGAACCGGCGGCGCCGCATTGGCGATGGCCGAACTGAGCGCGCTGCGCACCGAGTCGATCAACGGTTCTTCGACCTGGGCGCCAGCCAGTACCACCTGCGGCGCTGAGATCGACAGCACTGCCACAGCCGCGCCGCATAGGCACCGGCGCCGCGTCAGGCTCATGCCGCAAGCTGGCCGCGGATGAACTCGGTAAGCTCGCCCGCCGGCACCTTGCGCGCGGCGGTATCGCGGCGGTGCTGGTATTCGAGCTGGCCTTCCTTGAGGCCGCGATCGGAAATCACCACGCGATGCGGCACGCCGATCAGTTCCCAGTCGGCAAACATCGCGCCGGGGCGCTCGCCACGGTCATCGAGGATGACGTCCACGCCAGCGGCCAGCAATTGCTGGTGCAACGATTCGGCGGCGGCTTTCACCTCGGCGCTGCGATCCATGCCGATCGGGCAGATCACGACCGTGAAGGGCGCAATCGCATCGGGCCAGATGATGCCGCGCTCATCATGGTTCTGCTCGATCGCCGCGGCCGGCAGGCGCGTGATGCCAATGCCGTAGCAACCCATTTCAAGCAGTTGCGGTTTACCGGCTTCATCCAGGAAGGTGGCATTCATCGCACGGCTGTATTTGGTGCCGAGCACGAACACGTGTCCGACTTCGATCCCGCGTTCGATTGCAAGAATTCCCTTGCCGTCGGGCGACGCGTCGCCAGCCACCACGTTGCGGATGTCAGCCACCAGACCAGGCTCGGGCAGATCCCGGTGCCAATTGATGCCGGTGATGTGAAAACCCGGTTCATTGGCGCCGCTGATCCAGTCGGCCATCAACGCCACTTCGCGGTCGGCGACCACGCACACCGGTTTTTTCAGGCCCACCGGCCCGAGGTAACCGGGCTTGCAGCCGAAATATTCTTCGATTTCAGCCTCGGTCGCGAAGCGGAAGCCCTGGTCCAGCCCCGGCAGCTTGCTGACCTTGACCTCGTTCATGTCGTGATCGCCGCGCAGCAGCAGCAGCCAGATCTGCGTGCCGGCGATTTTGCCGGCTTCATCGATGGTATCGGCGGCCAGAACAATCGACTTCACCGTGGCCGACAGCGCAACGCCAAGCAGCGCGGCCACTTCCTCGCAAGTGGTTTTGCCGGGCGTGGGTACGCGCGTGATCGACTGCGAGGGCGCGGGCCGCGCGTGGCTGGGCGCGAGCGCTTCAGCCTTTTCCATGTTGGCGGCATAGCCGCTGCCGGGACAGTAGACGATCGCATCTTCGCCGGTTGCGGCGATGACCTGGAATTCTTCGCTCAAATCGCCGCCGATGGCGCCGCTGTCGGCCGCCACTGCGCGGTAACGCAGCCCAAAGCGGTCGAAGATGCGCCGGTAAGCCTGCGACATGGCCTGGTAGCTCGCCTTTGCGCCCTCAAGGTCGCGGTCGAAGCTGTAGGCATCCTTCATGATGAATTCGCGCCCGCGCATCAGGCCGAAGCGCGGCCGGCGCTCGTCGCGGAACTTGGTCTGGATCTGGTAGAAGTTGCACGGCAGTTGCTTGTAGCTGCGGATTTCCTGGCGCGCGATGTCGGTGACGACCTCCTCGCTCGTGGGCTGTACCACGAAATCGCGCATGTGCCGATCCTTGATGCGCAGCAGTTCGGGCCCCATTTTTTCGAAGCGGCCGCTTTCCTGCCAGAGTTCGGCCGGCTGGACGACCGGCATCGTCAGTTCGACGGCTCCGGCGCGCTCCATCTCCTGGCGCACGATCGCCTCGACCTTGCGGATCACGCGCAGGCCCATCGGCATATAGGTATAGATACCGGCGCTGAGCTTCTTGATCATGCCCGCGCGCATCATCAAGCGGTGACTGGCCACTTCGGCATCGGCCGGCGCCTCTTTGAGGGTGGAAACGAAAAAACGGGAAGCTTTCATCGAGAAGGTTCAAAAATACGGAAGCCGGAAGCCGAAACCCAGAAGCCGAGGAAGATGCCTGGCCACTTGGCCACTTGCCGAGCGCAATCTGACAGGCATAATCGGCTGAGTTTAAGAATTGGGGTTCGATTATGCTCGACCGAGATGGCTTCAGGCCGAACGTCGGCATCATCCTGCTCAACCAGCGCAATCAGGTTTTTTGGGGCAAACGCATCCGCACGCATTCCTGGCAGTTTCCGCAGGGGGGCATCAATCGCGGCGAGAGTCCTGAAGATGCCATGTACCGCGAATTGCACGAAGAAATCGGGCTTGCGTCAAAACACGTACATATCGTGGCCCGAACCCGAGGCTGGTTGCGCTACGAGGTGCCGGAACAGTTCATCCGCCGGGATGCGCGAGGCTATTACAAGGGCCAGAAACAAATCTGGTTCCTGCTGCAACTGCTGGGGCACGACTGGGATCTGAACCTGCGCGCCACCAATCATCCTGAATTCGATGCCTGGCGCTGGCACGACTACTGGGTTCCGCTGGATCTGGTGGTCGAATTCAAGCGCGAGGTCTACAAGATGGCACTGACCGAGCTGTCGCGCTACCTGCCGCGGCAAGAGTCACGCAATCGCTACCTGCGCAACAGCGCGCGAGGCCGTGAATACGGCCGCCATGCCCATGATTCCGGCACGACCGGCGGCGGCGCCCAACTGCCGCCGGGCGCCACTTTCGATCCCGATCCGAATGCCAACCTTATTTCCGATCTCACGCCAGCCGATGCGTCGCATCAGTCTTGAGGTATTCACCGCCGTGTTGCTGGCCGCGAGCCTGTCTTTCGCGACCAGCGCATGGGGACAGTTGTTCGAAAACAAGGACTGGAAGGAAAGCACAGTGCCGCCTCCGCCGGCGTTCGACGCCAAACGCGCGCTGGAAATCGAGATGCCGCTTTACATGAGCCTGCGTTTCGCGGTGGACCCGGCGACGATCACGATCACACCCGACGGCGTCGTGCGCTACGTGGTGATCGCTTCGCGCAGTGGCGCCGACGGCGCGTCCAGCGCCTACTACGAGGGCATCCGCTGCGCAACCGAGGAGGTCAAGACCTACGCACGCCACAACGACGGCAAGTGGGAGCTGGTCTCGAACCCCGAGTGGAAGCGTTTCCTCACCTTGAACTCAAGCTACAACGCCGCGCTGGCCATCCAGATTCTGTGCCAGCATCATGCGCCCCGCCGAACGGTGCGGGACATGATTAACCACTTCAAGCAACCGCTGGCGTCTGACTGATTCAAGCGCCGCGCCTATCTGAAGGTTTTTTCTCACAAGGGTACCAGCACCATGTTGTCACGGTGCACCATCTCGGGCTCGGCCGTATAGCCGAGCAGGCACCCGATTTCACTGGACGGCTTGCGGCACAGCAGCCGCGCCTCGGCGCTCGAATAGTTGGCCAGCCCGCGCGCCAGTTCCAGGCCCTGCGCGTCGCGCACCGCGATCACGTCGCCACGTGAGAAATCGCCTTCGACGGAAGTCATCCCGATCGGCAGCAGGCTCTTGCCTTCCGAGCGCAGCTTCGCGGCGGCGCCATCATCGACCGTGACGGCGCCACGCAACTGCAAATGATCGGCCATCCAGCGCTTGCGGGCCTGGTGTTTGGCGGTTTGCGCAATCAGCCACGTGCCGATCGATTCGCCGCGCGCCAGCCGCAGCAGCGCATCAGGCTCGCGGCCCCAGGCGATCACGGTCGATGCGCCCGAACCGGCTGCGCGCTTGGCCGCCAGGATCTTCGTGATCATGCCGCCCTTGCCGATGCTTGAACCGGCGCCGCCAGCCATGGCTTCGAGCGCCGGATCGCCGGCCGCGGCCTCGTGCACGAACCGCGCCGCCGGGTCCTTGCGCGGATCGCTGGTATACAAACCCTTCTGGTCGGTCAGGATCACCAGCGCATCGGCTTCGACCAGATTGGTCACCAGCGCGCCCAGCGTATCGTTGTCGCCGAATTTGATCTCGTCGTTGACGACCGTGTCGTTCTCGTTGATGACCGGCACCACGCCCAGCGCCAGCAAGGTGACCAAGGTCGAACGTGCGTTCAGATAACGCTCGCGGTCGGCCAGATCGGCATGGGTGAGCAGCACCTGCGCGCTATGCAGGCCGTTCTCGCGCAGCTTGGTTTCGTAGATCTGCGCAAGGCCCATCTGCCCCACAGCCGCAGCCGCCTGCAACTCATGGATTTCGTGCGGCCGGCTGCGCCAACCCAGACGCTTCATTCCTTCGGCGATTGCTCCGCTGGAGACCATCACCAGCTCGCGCCCATCGCGCACCAGCAGCGCCATTTGCCGGCACCATTCGCCGATGGCGGCCTCATCGAGCCCGCGCCCTTCGTTCGTCACCAGGCTGGAGCCGACCTTCACCACAATGCGCCGCGCGTCGCGCAATACGTTGGAAGCTATCTTGTGAGTCATTTGGCTTGACGAAGTGATGAATGTGATTTAACCGGAATCCGGATCAACCGCCGCCTGCGGCTTCACCCGGGCCGCACGAAGCGCGGATCGGCTTCAGGAGCGGGCTGCTCGGCTGCCTGCCTTGCGCGCACTTCCTGATAGACCGTCTTGACCAGCGCGTCGCATCCTTCACGGGTGAGCGCGGAAATCTCGAATACCGGCCCCTTGAAACGCAGACGGCGCACGAAATCGGCCACCTTCGCCGCGCGCTCGCCGGGGGCAATCATGTCCACCTTGTTGAGCACCAGCCAACGCGGCTTTTCGTAAAGCGCGGTGTCATATTTCTTGAGTTCGGCCACGATCGAGCGGGCCTGCGCGACCGGATCGACGTTCTCGTCGAAAGGCGCGAGATCGACCACGTGCAGCAGCAGCCGGGTACGCTGCAGGTGGCGCAAAAACAGATGCCCAAGCCCTGCCCCCTCGGCTGCCCCTTCGATCAAGCCCGGCAGATCGGCCACGACGAAGCTCTGTTCGGGCCCCACGCGAACCACGCCCAGGTTGGGATGCAGCGTGGTGAAGGGATAGTCGGCGATACGCGGGCGGGCATTGGTAATCGCGCTGATCAAGGTCGATTTGCCGGCATTGGGCAAACCCAGCAGCCCCACGTCGGCCAGCACCTTCAATTCGAGCTTGAGACTTTTGCGTTCGCCGGGCCGGCCCGGCGTTTTCTGGCGCGGCGCCCGGTTGATCGCGCTTTTGAAGCGCATGTTGCCGAAACCGCCGTCCCCGCCTTGGGCCAGCATCACCGGTTCATTGGGCGTGAGCAGTTCACAGAGCACCTCGCCGGTTTGCGCATCGGAGATGATCGTGCCTATCGGCATGCGCAGCGTGACATCCGCGCCGGCCGCACCGAACATGTCCGAGCCCATGCCGTGCTGGCCGCGCTTGGCTTCGTGCCGGCGCGCATAACGGAAATCGACCAGCGTATTGAGGTTCGGATCGGCCAGCGCGTACACATGGCCGCCACGGCCGCCATCTCCGCCGTTGGGTCCTCCGAACTCCTTGTATTTCTCATGCCGGAACGACACGCAGCCGTTGCCGCCATCGCCGGCAGCGATGTCGATGAAGGCTTCGTCGACGAATTTCATGAGCGCCTCACTGCAATGCGCAGTTTACAAATGAAAAAGCCCCGACAAGCGGGGCTCCCTGATTGGGCCGCGGCGTACGCCTCAGACCGGTGTCACACTGACCGTGTGTTTGCTCAGCGGGCCCTTGACCGCAAAAGAGATACGGCCATCGACCAGCGCGAACAGCGTGTGGTCCTTGCCCACGCCGACGTTGACGCCGGGATGAAACTGCGTGCCGCGCTGACGCACGATGATCGAGCCTGCGCTGATCACCTCGCCGCCGAAGCGCTTGACGCCGAGCATCTTGGGCTTGGAATCGCGCCCGTTTCGCGTGGAGCCGCCGCCTTTTTTATGTGCCATGGTGTCCGTTCCTTATTCAACCGGCGATCGCGCCGATCTGCAGTTCGGTGAACTGCTGGCGATGGCCTTGCCGTTTCTGATAATGCTTGCGACGGCGCATTTTGAAAATGCGCACCTTGTCGTGCTTGCCGTGCGACAGCACCGTTGCCGTCACTGTGGCGCCGGACACCAAGGGAGTGCCGACCCGGATGGAACTGCCGTCGCCGACAGCCAGAACCTGATCGATCACGATTTCTTGGCCAACGTCCGCAGCAATCTGTTCTACTTTAATCTTTTCGCCAGCAGCAACGCGATATTGCTTGCCACCGGTTTTTATGACCGCGTACATGAAGATCCTCTTGAAAAAGATGATTCTGCGAACGAATTTCCGCAGAACTGGTTATTCTAGCATGTTTTGTACGCTTTAGCACCCGCTCGTCTCCTCCAACGAGGAGTGAGCCTGGAGCCAGGCTCGTGATTCCAATGAGGAATGAGCCTGAGAAGCCTGGAGGCGGCGCTTGAGCGGCTGACGAGCAGCCTTCGGTAAGGCTCGCTTCGAGCGGCTGAGCTCGATCTCGGTGAGGCAACTGTACAAGCTTCGCAACAGCGCCGGCTATCGCCAGCAGCGCCGATTTCAGGTCGCTCCAGGCTCATACCTGAATTGAAAAGACTCAGTTGGACGGACTTCCGGGTGCCTACCGTTGGCTACGGTGCGACAATAGAGGGATCTCTGGACAACCCTGCGTGAGCCGGTCCCCCTGAATTCGGGGTGAGTTGCAAGGCACAAAGCGCAGTTATGGCTGTCGCGATGGTGAGTATTTGCACCGCAGCGAGAAATACCCAAAGCCAGGATGTGCCGGCCCCAAGGGGGGATTCAGAGGCTCATGGGTCTGTTGACCCCAAAAAACTTAATGACGACTTTCTTTTCCAATCTCCTGCTGGCCGAAACATTGGCGCGCGCCGTGGCCGACATGGGCTATGAAACCATGACGCCGATCCAGCAGCGCGCGATCCCCGTCGTGCTGTCGGGCCAGGACGTGATGGGCGCCGCGCAGACCGGCACCGGCAAGACGGCGGCCTTTTCACTGCCGCTGCTGCAGCGCCTGCTCAAGTACGAGAGCAGTTCGACCTCGCCGGCGCGGCATCCGGTGCGCGCGCTGGTGTTGCTGCCCACGCGCGAACTCGCTGATCAGGTGGCACAGCAAATCAAGCTCTACGCCAAGTACACCCAGTTGCGCAGCGCGGTCGTGTTCGGCGGCATCGACATGAAGCCGCAGACGGCCGAACTCAAGCGCGGCGTCGAGGTGCTGGTGGCGACTCCGGGCCGGCTGCTCGATCACATCGAAGCCAAGAACGCGGTGCTCAACCAGGTGGAATACGTGGTGCTCGACGAGGCCGACCGCATGCTCGACATCGGCTTTCTGCCCGATTTGCAGCGCATTCTGGGCTATCTGCCCAAGCAGCGCACCACGCTGCTGTTTTCGGCAACCTTCTCGCCCGAAATCAAGCGACTGGCGGCGAGCTATCTGCACAACCCGGTCACCATCGAGGTCGCGCGGCCCAATGAGACCGCGTCCACGGTCGAGCAGCACTTCTACGGCGTGCCCGAAGACGAAAAACGCCGGGCGCTCAAGCAGATCGTGCGCCAACGGGGCATTTCGCAGGCTTTCGTGTTCGTCAACAGCAAGCTCGGATGCGCGCGTCTTGCGCGCACGCTGGAGCGCGACGGCCTCAAGACCACGGCGCTACATGGCGACAAAAGCCAGGACGAGCGGCTCAAGTCGCTGGACGCCTTCAAGCGCGGCGAGGTCGATCTGCTGGTATGCACTGACGTCGCGGCGCGCGGGCTCGACATCAAAGACGTGCCGGCGGTCTTCAACTTCGATATCCCGTTCAACGCCGAGGATTACGTGCACCGCATCGGCCGCACCGGCCGCGCCGGCACCCAGGGCCTGGCGGTGAGTTTTTCGGCGGGTGGAAATGACGTGCGGCTGGTGGCCGACATCGAAAAGCTCATCAACAAGAAGATTGAGATCGAGCCGCTCGAATTTGATGATGAGCGCCCGCGCGGACGCATCAACGACGGTCGCCGCCGCTGGCGCGAGGAAGGAGAAGCCGGCGATACGCGCGATCTGCTCGAAGCCACGCCGGCGCGGGGGCAGCGCGGCGGCTACCGGCCATCCGCCGCGCCGCGCGATCCCTTCTTCGACAAGCCCTACGAATCCAGCCCGAGCGACGTCAAACCGGCCGACTGGGAAGCCGCCGGTGCGGCCCAAAGCACGGCGGCGCGCGGCAGTCTTTCAACCAGCACCAAGTCCAAGCGCAAGGTGGCGGCGCTGTTCAAATCAGATCAGCCTGAAAACGGCAGTTGAACCTGGAAACGGCAGTTGACCGCTGGAGCTGCCCCACGGCAGGAGACGTCAGAGCTATACAGAGTGCGCCGGGCTGGGAGTAGGTGCCATTTCTTGCGGGCACTTCACCTGGATTAACTCGCGCTCCTGCAAGGTCTGGCCGATGCGCACCGCGCTCAGGCACCCGCCCCAGACGCAGCCGGTGTCGGTCGCGATCAGGTCCGGCCGCGAGCGCCAGCCCAGCGTCGACCAGTGGCCGCAGGCAATGGTTGCGTTTTGCGTGCGTCGGCCCGGCACGTCGAACCAGGGAAAGTAGCCCGCTGGCGCGGTATCGGCGCTATCTTTGGTCTCAAACTCCATCACGCCTTCGGCGCTGCAAAAGCGCAGGCGCGTGAACGCATTGACGATCACGCGCAGGCGGTCGTTGCCGCAAAGCTCGTCGTGCCACTGCGCCGGCGTATTGCCGTACATGGCAGGCAGAAAGTCACCGAACCGGGGGCTGCGCAGCACGGCTTCGACCTCGGCTGCGCGCGCCAGCGCGTCCTGCACGCTCCATTGCGGCAGTACGCCTGCGTGCACCATCAGGAGGTCACGCTGGCCGATCACCGCATGCAGCGCCATGCTCTGGTGACGCAGCCATTCGAGCATCGCATCGCGGTCGGGCGCTTGCAGCACGTCGCTGAGCGTGTCATGCCGGCCCGGCGGCCGCGCGCCGCAAGCCACGCCGAGCAAGTGCAGGTCGTGGTTGCCCAACAAGCTGCGCGCCGAGGCCCCCAGGCCCTGCACGCGCCGCAGCACCGTTGCCGAATCCGGTCCGCGGTTGACTAGATCGCCCAGCAGCACGAGTTGATCGCGGCTGGGTGAGAACGCAATTTCATCGAGCAGCCGTTCGAATGCTTGAGCGCACCCCTGCACGTCACCCATCAAGTAAAGTGTCATGGTTTGGATTTTCCCTTGCTTGCATGGACCTTCTTTTGCTCGCATTCCTGACTGTGCTGAACGCGCTGTTCGCGATGTCGGAAATGGCCTTGTCGACCAGCCGCCGCGCGCGGTTGGCGGCGCTGGCGGAGGCGGGAGACGCGGGCGCGGAAGCGGCGCTTGGGCTGATGAACGATCCGACGCAGTTTCTCTCGACGGTACAAATCGGCATCACCTGCATCGGCATGCTCAACGGCATCATTGGCGAGGCGGCGTTTGCCGCGCCGCTGGCTCTCTGGATGCGCAGCCACGGCATAGGGCCGGGAACCGCCAGTCTCGTTTCCACGGCCGTGGTGGTGGCCTGCATCACTTTCTTCACCATTGTTCTGGGCGAACTCGTGCCCAAGCGCATCGGGCAACTTTATCCGGAACCGGTCTCGCGCTGGGTTGCGCGGCCGATGCGTGCCCTGGCCCATGCGACCAAGCCCTTTGTCAAGCTGCTGGCAGGCACGACCGCGGCAGTGCTGAAGTTGTTTCGCATCGATATCCATGCAGCGCGCGCCGTCACCGAGGAGGAAATATCGGCGAGCCTGGAAGAAGGGGTGGACGCCGGGGTCATTGAACAGCAAGAGCACCAGATGGTGCGCAATGTGTTCCACCTGGATGACCGCCGCCTGTCATCGCTGATGATTCCGCGCGCCGACATCGAATGGATCGATGCCGCCAGTACGGTCGCGCAGTGCCTTGCGCAAGTGACGGCGGCGGCCGTGCGTGACAGTGTTCATTCCTGGTATCCGGTCTGCCGCGGTTCGCTTGACGATGTGATCGGCGTCATCAGCGTTGCGCACCTGTTTCGCCTGGGCGCCACGCATCCCGGAACTATCGAAGCGCTCGTGCAGCCCGCGGTATTCGTTCCCGAAACGCTCTCCGGCATGGAACTGCTCGAACAACTGCGCGCCCGCGCCAGCCGGCTGGTGTTCGTGGTCGATGAATACGGCGAAGTACAAGGCCTGATGACTCCGCTCGATCTGCTCGAAGCCATCACCGGCGAACTGCACCCGGACGTACCGGCTGACGCCTGGGCCACGCAGCGCGAGGACGGAGCCTGGATTCTCGACGGCCTGATGCCGATCTCGGAGCTGCACGCACGCCTGGGTATTCGGGAAATATTGCCCGACGAAGGACGCGACCGTTACAACACGGTGACGGGCTTGCTGATGTTGGTGTCGGGCCAATTGCCCAGCGTTGGCGAGCGCATCGACTGCGCCGGCTGGTGCTTCGAGGTGCTCGCGCTGGACGGACGGCGCATTGATAAGGTTCTGGCGCTGCCGATATCGCAGGCCGGGATACCCGGTTCATGCTGAACCAAAGTTGGTACGCGCTCAGCATTGCGTTAAGCTGTACGCCATGAACGAGCAACGGTTGTCCTCGTTGGAGCAGGCCCGGCTGTGGGTGCGCCAGGCCCGGCGCATCGCCGTCCTTACAGGCGCCGGCGTCAGCGCCGAATCGGGGGTGCCAACCTTTCGCGATGCGCAATCCGGCCTGTGGGCCAAATTCCGCCCCGAGGAACTGGCGACCGAGGAGGCCTTCCGGCGCGATCCGCAGCGCGTCTGGGACTGGTACGCCGAACGCCGCGCCATGCTGGACACAGTGCAGCCCAACGCGGGACATCTGGCTTTGGCCAAGTTCCAGCAACGCCACCCTGGCCGCCTGACGCTGATCACGCAGAACGTGGACGGGCTGCATCAAAAGGCAGGCAGCACCGGTGTACTGGCGCTGCACGGCACGATCTTCGAAGACCGCTGGCTCGACGACTGTGCGCTGGCACGCCGCCCGCAAGACGCGTGTCCGGTACATATCGCTCAGCCGGGCCATCCGCCGCGCTGTCCACAGTGCGGCAACGTGCTGCGTCCGGCGGTGGTGTGGTTCGGCGAGATGCTGCCTGTCAATGCGCTACACGCCGCCGAGCAGGCGGCGCAAAGCTGCGACTTGATGCTGGTGGCCGGTACTTCCGGCCAGGTCTATCCGGCCGCCGGGCTGGCGTTGCAGGCGCGGCAATCGGGCGCCCAAGTGGTGATCGTGAACCCCGAACCGTCCGAACTGGACGAGGTCGCGCATACAGTGCTCACAGGCACGTCGGCGCACGTGCTGCCGGAACTGCTGGCCGATTGATCCGTGTTGCCTCACTCGCACGCCGGGGCGTTGACGATGCGCTCCAGGGCGCCGGAATCGATGATGCGTATGTGCCGCTGCTTGACGCCAACAATCCCTTCGTCGACGAACCTTGACAGCGTGCGGCTCACGGTTTCGAGCTTGAGGCCGAGATAGCTGCCGATTTCCTCGCGCGTCATGCGCAATACGAGTTCGGATTTGGAGAAACCGCGCGCGTGGAGCCGTTGCACCAGGTTCAGCAAAAAGGCCGCCAGGCGTTCTTCGGCGCGCATGCTTCCCAGCAAAAGCATGACGCCATGCTCACGCACGATCTCACGGCTCATGATCTGGTGTACGTGACGCTGAAGCGAGGGAACCTCGCGCGACAACTCCTCGACGCGGTCGAAAGGCATGACGCACACCTCGGCATCCTCGAGTGCCACGGCATCGCAGGTATGGCGGTTGTTCTCGATGCCATCAAAGCCGACGATTTCACCGGCCATCTGGAAGCCCGTGACCTGATCGCGGCCATCATCCGTGGTGACGCGCGTTTTGAAAACACCGGTACGAATCGCGTACAAGGCAGTGAAACGGTCGCCGCTGTGAAAAAGTGCATCGCGACGCTTGACTTTGCGCCGCATCGCAATGACTTCATCAATGCGATCAAGTTCAGCAGGTTGCAAACCTGGTGGCATGCACGCATCGCGCAGATTACAGTTGGAGCAGGCGACTTTGATGATTTCAGGCTTCATGACCTAAGCGCTGTGCTGGACCATTCCCAGAAATGACTATGGAGTGGCAGCGTAGCATCCCCCCTCTGCGGATTATGCACCACATTTTTTGGCGTAGCATAGATATCCGTCAATGAATTATGAATGTAAGTCATGTATATTGAAGAATTATATTTCATCGCAAGTTCTTCGAGGGTATATCGTTGACAACTTCTGCCACACCGAGAACAGGCGTTGCGCACTCCACCAAAATCACCCCCGAGATGTTGAAGCGCTTCGACGTATCGGGGCCTCGCTACACCTCCTATCCGACCGCCGATCGCTTCACCGAGGCCTTCACTCGCGAAGACTATCTCGATGCGCTGCGTCAGCACAAGGCCGGGGTGGTAAGTCCCCTGTCGCTGTATGTGCATATCCCGTTTTGCGAGTCGCTGTGCTATTACTGCGCGTGCAACAAAATCATCACCCGCCACCACGAGACGGCGGGCCAGTACCTTCGGTACCTTGAACGGGAAATCGGCTTACATATCGAGCAGCTCGGCGCTGGCCGTCCGGTCACTCAACTGCATCTAGGCGGCGGCACGCCAACTTTTTTCAGCGACGACGAGCTTGGCCAACTGATGGCCATGCTGCGCAAGGTTTTTGATCTGGCGCCCAACGGTGAATACGCGATCGAGATTGACCCGCGCACGGTAGATGCCGGCCGGCTGAAGGCTTTGCGCAAGCTCGGCTTCAATCGTTTGAGCTTCGGGGTACAGGACTTCAATCCGGCGGTGCAAGCCGCGGTGCACCGCATCCAGCCTGTCGAACAGGTCGCTGCGCTGATGGCTGCCGCCCGCGATGAAGGATTCGCCTCGGTGAATACCGACCTGATCTACGGCTTGCCCAAGCAGACGCTGGAGACCTTTTCCGAAACGGTCGCTCAGGTTTGTGATCTGCGGCCTGATCGCATCGCGCTGTACGCTTATGCGCATCTGCCGGAGCGTTTCAAGCCGCAGCGGCGCATCATTGCGGAGGATTTGCCAAAGGCCGCGACCAAGATCGAGTTGCTCTCGCATTCGATCGGCGCGCTGCTCGATGCCGGTTACGTCTACGTGGGCATGGATCATTTCGCTTTACCTGACGATGCGCTGGCGGTCGCCAAGCGCCAGGGGCGGTTGCATCGCAATTTCCAGGGGTACAGCACGGAGCCCGACTGCGATCTGATTGCCCTGGGTGTATCAGCCATCGGCCGCATCGGCGCCACCTATAGCCAGAACGCAAAGACGTTGGACGAGTATTGCGATCAGCTCGATCAGGGGTTGTTGCCGATCGCGCGCGGATTGACGCTATCACCCGACGACATACTGCGCCGCGCAGTCATCACCTCGGTGATGTGCCAGGGGCGCGTCAACTTTGAAGCGGTCGGGCTTGCGCACTCGATCGATTTTCAGAGCTACTTCTCTTCCGAGCTTGCGGCCCTGCAATCGCTTGCTGACCAAGGGCTGGTGCGCATCGGCGCGGGCGACATCGAAGTGACCGAGATCGGCTGGTACTTCGTGCGCGCAGTGGCCATGGTTTTCGACCGCTACCTGCAAGCCAACCGCAACCATTCGCGTTTTTCGCGGATCATTTGATGCAAGCGGCACTGGCGGGTACCGCATTCGTCATGGGGCTGGCAGGCGGTTCGCACTGCCTTGCCATGTGCAGCGCCGCCTGCGCCAGCGTCATTCAGGTTGCGCGCGTACCGCGCGGCGAAATTGCCGTGTTGCCGACCCGCGGAACAGCGGTTTCGACGCTGGCATTTCACACCGGGCGATTGGTCGCGTACAGCGTTGCAGGAGCGTTGGCGGCGCTCATGTTCCAGTCGCTGGGTTGGGCCAGCCAACAAACGACCGTGTTGCGGCCGGTGTGGGTTCTGGCGCACACCTTCATATTCGTCTGGGCCCTGGTCTTGATGGCCGTGGGACGCCAGCCGATCTGGGCCGACCGGATCGGTCGCTCGCTTTCCGAGCGTGTGCGCCCCTGGGTTGGCTCGCCGATCGGATTGTTTGCAACCGGCGCGCTGTGGGTTTTGCTGCCATGCCCACTGCTGTATTCGGCATTGATGCTCGCCGGCCTGAGTTCAGGGCCGATGGAAGGCGCGTGGCTCATGGCGCTGTTCGTCCTGGGCAGCAGCCTTTGGCTGGTCTTGGCGCCTTGGCTTTGGACGCAACTGCGCCAACGCGGCGATCTGTTGCGCAAGGAATGGGGAACGCGGCTTGCCGGCTTGCTACTGGCCGTGATCGCAGGACAGGCGCTCTGGATGGATATGCACCATCAAATTCAACTGTGGTGCGGCTATTGAGCCCACGAAACCTCTGAATACCCCTGCGTGAGCCGGCGCATCCCAGCAGGTGCCGATTTCAGGCAGCATCGTCGGCCGGCGGCAAGATCATCTGTGCCTGCGTCTCGGGCAATGCCTCGACCTTGCGCAAGGCCAGGCGCATCTGCTTGGCACGGGTGTCCGCCTTATCAAGCGTATCGGAAGCCTTCGCGACCTGCTCCTTGACACGTATGACCCAGTCACCATAGCGCTCGAATTCAGTTTTCACCGCGCCAAGTACCTTCCATACGTCGGATGCCTGCTGCTCCAGCGCGAGCGTGCGAAACCCCATCTGCAAGCTGTTGAGCATGGCCAGCAGCGTGGTCGGGCCGGCCAGCGTCACACGATGCTGGCGCTGCATCGCATCCATCAGGCCAGGACGCCGCAGCACCTCGGCATACAAGCTTTCCACCGGCAAGAAAAGAATCGCGAAATCGGTGGTGTGCGGTGGCGCCAGATAGTTCTCGGCGATCGACCTGGCCTCGGCGCGAATGCGCGCCTCCAGCGCCTTGGCAGCCGCCTCGACGGCCGCGGCATCGGCACGCTCGTGCGCATCGAGCAAACGCTCATAGTCGTCGCGCGGGAACTTGGCGTCAATCGGCAGCCACACCGGCGCATCGTCGAGCGCATCAGCCGACGCGCGCCCCGGAAAACGCACGGCAAAGTCCACTCGCTGGCCGCTGCCGGGTTTGCTTTCCACCTGCCGCGCGTACTGTTCGCCGGTCAATACCTGCTCAAGCAAGGCCTCGAGCTGGACTTCGCCAAACACGCCGCGCGTCTTCACGTTGGTCAACACACGCTGCAGGCTGTCGACGCCGACGGCCAGCGCCTGCATTTCGCCAAGACCCTTGTGCACCTGTTCGAGCCGCTCGGCCACCTGCCTGAAGCTCTCGCCCAAGCGCGTTTCCAGCGTGTTCTGGAGCTTTTCGTCGACGATATGGCGCATTTCATCGAGCTTGGCCGCGTTGGTCTGCTGCAATTGGGCCAGTTGCACTTCCATCGTGGTACGCATTTCCGCGAGGCGCCGCGCATTGGCCTCGGACAGACTCTGGAGTTGCACCGCGAGTGTATCGGTCAGGGTTTTTTGCAGCAAAGTGAGCTGCTGCGCGAAGGCGTCGATCTGCGCGTTCTGCGTGCGCGTGGTCTCGGCGCCTTGCCGCAGCATGGCTTGCTGGAAGGTCGCGAAGACCTGTGCACTTTCCTGCCGCGCGCCACGCGCGGATTCGCTGATGTCCTGGCGCAAGGCGCGCTCCATGCGCTCGTTGGACATGCCCAATTGAGCCAGCAGTGCGCCGTGATCAGCCGCTGGCGCACGGCGCAGCAGCAGCCAGACGATGAGGGCGATGTTCAGGGCCGCCAGAGCCCACGGGAGCCAGTGTTCAAGCACGTTGTTCGCGGCTCACCGAGCGGGTGCTGGGGTCACGGGCGTCACCGGCGTCACCGGCGTCAAGGCCCTGCCCTGTTCAAAGAAGGCAATGAGATTGTCCGCCGCCAGTTCGGCCATCGCGCGGCGCGTGGCGAGGGTGGCGCTGGCGATGTGCGGCGTCAGCACCACATTGGGCACTTCCAGCAGACCGGGGTGCACCGCCGGCTCGCCCTCGAACACATCCAGGGCGGCGGCGGCAATGCGGCGTTCGCGCAGCGCGCGCGCCAGCGCGGCGTCATCGACGATGCCGCCGCGCGCGATGTTGGTGAGCGTGGCCGTGGGCTTCATCCGCGCGAGTTCGGTTTCACCGATGGTGTGGTGTGAAGCCGGGCTATAGGGCAGCACCAGCACCACGTGATCGCTGCAAGCCAGCAATTCTTCCTTGCCCACGTAGCGCGCGCCGCCGCACGCGGCTTCGGTGGCGGCGTCCAGGCGCGTGCGGTTGTGATAGATCACCTTCATGCCGAAACCATAAGCGCCGCGCCGTGCAATGGCCTGCCCGATGCGCCCCATGCCGATGATGCCGAGCGTGCTGCCGTGCACCTCGGCGCCGGCGAACATCGCGTAGCTCCAGGTTTTCCATTGACCACCGCGCAGAAAATGCTCGCTCTCGGTCACGCGGCGCGCCGCGGCCATGATCAGCGCAAAGCCGAAATCGGCGGTGGTTTCGGTCAACACGTCCGGGGTATTGGTGCCCACCACCCCACGCGCTGCCATCGCCTCAATGTCGAAATTGTTGTAGCCGACCATCATGTTGGCGCAAATTTTCAATTGCGGGCAGGCCGCCAGCAGCGTGGCGTCGATGCGCTCGGAGCCGGTGGTCAGCGCCCCCTGTTTGCCTTGCAATCTGGCCGCCAGTTGCGCGGGGGCCAGAATTTCATCGCTGGGGTTGGCCTCGACCTCGAAATGCAGCGCAAGCCGATCGACGACATCCGGGAAAACGGCTCGCGCTACGAGGATGGCAGTTTTTTTCATGGCTTGAGCGAAAAGAGACCAGCGTCAGAACGGTAAACAGCCACGTTGAACATCACAAGGCCGGCGGCGCATTATCGAGGAATACGCGGCCGCCACATCCCGATCGGCGGCCATCGGCCCGCGAACGGAACCGCCTTCATCAGGCCGCCGGGGGCGCGATATCAAACACCTGGCGCAGATAGGCCAGATAGATCAGCTTGCTTGGCGTAGCTCAAAAAAACACCGCCCCGGCCTCTCGTAAAGGTGCCGGGGCGGCTCAGGACGCAGGCATGGCAAGGAAGACTACCTGCCTGCGGGACTTTCTTCCGTGCGTACTATTGCTGCCCCAGTTGCCGTCGCTACCGCCGCAGCCTGCGACCACCATGCCGACGGCCAAACTGACGATGCCAAGGCCAGTCTAAGATGCAGTCACATGCCGCCGCTTGTATGCAGTTGACGTACATACCTATGGAATTCCCTGATTTTTCGTGAAAAGCACAGGTTCAAAATTGGCGTTCGTGTTCGTGCTTTCTTCTAGTGATTAGAGGTGCACCAACGCCGGTCCGGCTGAACTGCGCATTACCGGAGGGAACCCATGTTCGAACCCATGCCCGTTCCCGCGCCACCCGAACTTCTCCGGCGTGAGCGCGGTCCGAAAGACCAGATTTACTGGTTCGGCCCTGCCGGTTTCATCTTCACCAGCCGCTGGGTCGTAACTCCGGAGTCAACGCGGCCAGCGGCCGTTTTCCTGCTGTCGGCGACGCGCCAACCGCTGACGGTAACGGTCGGCGCAACGCAACTGGTGCATGACGTGATCGCCGTGGCGCCGCGTGTGCGGCGCGGGCTCGACGCGCGTGACGCGGGGCTCGTCAGCGTCCACCTGTTTCCCCCTCACCCGCTGTATGCGCATTTCGCGCACATGGCCAAGCCGGGCGCCCGCACATTGCCGCGCACGCCGGTCGCGCACCTCGACGCCACGCTGCGGGCCGCTTACGAAGGCCGTCTCAAACTGGACCAGGCACGAGTCCTGTTCGACGAACTGGTGTCCGCGCTCGGGGCGCAGTTGCTGCCCACACCTGTGCGGCACGCGGGCGAGGATTCCTTGCACGCGCGCCTGCTGCGCGATCCCGACTGCAGCCTCGCAAAGCTGGCGCAGCAGCTCGGGCTGTCTTACTCGGGAACGTCGCGCTATTTCTCCCGCACGGTCGGGTTGAGCTTTCGCAGCTACGGCCTTTGGCTCAAGTACTACCGCGCCTCGGACCACAGCCTGCGCGGCGCGAACTGGACCGAGGCCGCCAGCGCCGCCGGCTTCGCCGATTCGTCACACCTCGCGCACGTGTGGCAATCGAGCTTCGGCATGACGCCCTCGCATACCAACGATCCGCAGCGCGTGCGGGCGCACTACAAAGCCGCGCACAGTGCCGCAGGTCAAGGCCTGTCGTAAGAGCCTGTTCATGATCCACGAGCGCCATGTGATCGGCGGGGATATCGCTATTTACCCCCCGCCCTTCCTACCCTTCTTACCCTTCTAATTGCGCCCACGCCTTCTCCAGCCGCTTGACGCTCACTGGTTGCGGGGTGCGCAATTCCTGGGCGAAGAAGCTTACGCGCAGTTCTTCGAGCAACCAGCGGAATTCCTGGCAGCGCGCATCCAGCGCGCCCTTGCGTTCAGCCACTAAGCGCCAATAGCGTTGTTCGAGCGGGCGCAGGTCTTTCACGCGCTGGGCATCGCGCGCGGGGTCTACGCGCAATTTGTCCATCCGCAGCACGATCGCCTTGAGGTAGCGCGGCAGGTGCTGCAACGCGGCCCAGGGTGTGTCGGCGATGAAGCGTTTGCCGACCAGGCGTTGCAGTTGCTGCGCGGCATCCTGGGTGGCGTCGGGATGGTTTTTGGTGTCTTTGATCTTGCGCGCGACTTGTGCGTATTCAGCCAGCACCGTGGCCGACAAGCGTGCAATTTCGTTGGCGATCAAGGTCAGGCGCCCGCGCCCTTCTTCGATGCGGCGGCGAAATGAGCTTTCGTCAGCGGGTAGCGGCTCTTGCAGAAAGGCGCGGTCGAGCGCCAGGTCGATGATTTGCGTACGTAACTCTTCGGCGGTGCCCAGCGGCATGTAAGCGACGGCCATTTTTTGCAGGTCGGGAATATTCTTTTCGAGATATTTGAGTGCGTCTTTCAGTTGCAGCGCGATCAGGCGGCGCAGGCCCGCGCGGTGCTTGGAGGCGGCAACTTCGGGCTCGTCGAAAACTTCGATGCGCACGGCGTCGCCATCATCGACCAAAGCCGGGAAACCGACCAGCGTTTGGCCCGCCTTGCGCAGTTCCATCAATTCGGGCAGTTCGCCGAAGCTCCACGTGGTGTGGCGCTGTTCGCTCACCGCCGAAGAAGCGGGCGCGGCAGCCGAAGCGGCCGAAGCGGCCGAAGCGGGAGTCGAAACCGATGCAGTGGGCAACGTAGGCAAGGTGGGCGATACAGGCGGCGCGGCATCAGCGGTCTTGCGCACTTGCAGGCCCGCCAGCGCCTGGAAGGCCCCGCGCGCCTGTGCGCCGAGTTCGGCCTTGAGGGCGCCCAGATTGCGCCCCGTTCCCAATTGACGGCCATGTTCGTCGACCACACGAAGATTGACGAACAGGTGCGGCGAGAGCATGTCCAGCTTGAAGTCGGTGCGCTTGATATCCAGCCCCGTGGTTTCGCGCGCCTGCCGCAACAAGGCGTCCAGCAGCGAGCCGTGGCCGAAAAACTCGGTTTGCGATAAGGTTTGCGCCATGCGCGCCGCCGTCTCGGGCAGGGGCACCAGCCGGGCGCGCGGTTTCTGCGGCAGACTCTTGAGCAGTGCCTGGATCTTGTCCTTGAGCATTCCGGGTACCAGCCATTCGCAGCGTTCTTCACTGATCTGATTGAGCACGAACAGCGGCACCGTCACCGTCAGGCCATCGCGCGCATCGCCAGGCTCGTGCAGATAGGCGGCAGCGCAATCGACGCCCCCCAGGCGCACGGTCGGCGGGAAGGCCTGGGTGGTGATGCCGGCTGCCTGGTGGCGCATCAGATCCTCGCGCGAGAGAAACAGCAGCCTGGGCTGCCCGCGCGACTGCGCGCGATACCAGCTCTCAAAACCTTGTCCGCTGACGATGTCTTTAGGAATTTGCGCGTCGTAGAGGGCAAAGATCAACTCGTCATCGACCAGCACGTCCTGCCGGCGCGACTTGTGTTCGAGCGCCTCGACCTCGCGCACCAGCTTGCGGTTGGCGGCCAGGAAAGGCAGGCGGCTGTCCCATTGTTCGGCCACCAGCGCCTCGCGGATGAAGATTTCCCGCGCGGCCACCGGGTCGATGCGCGAATAGTCCACGCGCCGTCCGCTGTAAACGACCAAGCCGTACAGCGTCGCGCGCTCGAACGCCGCCACGCGCGCGCCTTTTTTCTCCCAGTGCGGATCGAGCACCTGCTTCTTGAGCAGATGCGCCCCAACCTGCTCCAGCCACTGCGTTTCGATGGCGGCAATGCCGCGCCCATACAGGCGCGCCGTCTCCACCAGTTCGGTGCAAACAATCCAGCGCCCGGGCTTTTTCTTCAGGTGCGCGCCCGGATGACGATGGAACTTGATGCCGCGCGCGCCCAGGTAAGCTTCGCCGTCATCGGGCTTGAAGCCGACGTTGCCCAGCAAGCCCGCAAGCATCGACAAATGCAATTGCTCATAGCTCGCCGGCGATTCGTTCAGGCGCCAACGCTGCTCGGTGACGACCGTCAGCAATTGCGAGTGAATATCGCGCCACTCGCGCATGCGGCGCAGGCTGATGAAGTTCTGGCGCAGAACCTGTTCGTATTGGCGGTTGCTGAGCTTGTGGCTGTCGCCGTGGCCGCCGCGCGCTTGCGCGATCCAGTGCCACAGCGTCAAATAGCCGCTGAACTCGCTTTTCTCGTCATCGAATTTGGCATGGGCCTGATCGGCTTGCGTTTGTGCATCCAGCGGGCGGTCGCGCACGTCCTGCACGCTCAGCGCGGAGGCGACGATCAGCACTTCGGTCAGTGCGCCGCGCGTGCGCGCCTCCAGGATCATGCGGCCCACGCGCGGATCGAGCGGCAAGCGCGCCAGTTCCATGCCGGTCGGCGTGAGTTCATTGCGCTCATCGACCGCGCCGAGCTCGCCGAGCAACTGGTAGCCGTCGACAATCGCGCGCCGCGAGGGCGCCTCCAGAAAAGGAAAACGCTCCACATCGCCCAGATGCAGCGACTTCATGCGCAAGATCACGCCCGCCAGCGAACTGCGCAGGATTTCCGGATCGGTAAAGCGCGGGCGGCTCGCGAAATCCTTTTCGTCGTACAGGCGGATGCAGATGCCATCGGCCACGCGCCCGCAGCGGCCCGCGCGCTGATTGGCCGCCGCCTGGCTCACCGGTTCGACCAGCAACTGCTCGACCTTGCTGCGCAGGCTGTAACGCTTGACGCGCGCGGTACCCGCATCGATCACGAAGCGAATGCCCGGCACCGTCAGCGAAGTCTCGGCGACGTTGGTGGCCAGCACGATGCGCCGCCCGGTGTGCGTATCGAACACGCGGTCCTGCTCGGCCTGCGACAGGCGCGCGAACAACGGCAGTACCTCGGCGCCGCGGTACAGCGGCTGATGCGCCAATTGCTTGCGCAGGGAATCGGCGGCCTCGCGAATTTCGCGCTCACCGGGCAGAAAAATCAGAATATCGCCCGCCTGGCGCGGGCTGCGCCAAAGCTCATCGACCGCGTCGCCGATGGCATCGTTCAGGCCGTAATCGCGCGATTCCTCGAAAGGCCGGTAACGCAGCTCGACCGGATACGTTCGCCCCGACACCATGATCACCGGCGCATCGCCCTTGGCGCTGGCGAAGTGGCGCGCGAAGCGTTCAGCGTCGATCGTGGCCGAAGTGACGATCACCTTCAGATCCGGGCGGCGCGGCAAGATTTCGCGCAGGTAGCCCAGCAGAAAATCAATATTCAGCGAACGCTCGTGCGCCTCGTCGATGATCAGCGTGTCATAAGCCTTGAGCAGCGGATCGGTCTGTGTTTCGGCCAGCAAAATGCCATCGGTCATCAGCTTGACCGATGCGTCGCGCGAAAGCCGATCGTGAAAGCGCACCTTGTAGCCGACCACTTCGCCCAACGGCGTATTCAACTCTTCGGCGATACGCTTGGCGACCGAACTGGCCGCGATGCGGCGCGGCTGCGTATGCCCGATCAACCGGCCCTGCCCTGGCCGCGCGTTGATGCGCCCGCGCCCGAGCATCAACGCGATCTTGGGCAATTGCGTGGTCTTGCCCGAACCGGTTTCGCCGCACACGATGACCACCTGATGCGCCGCGATCGCGGCCATGATCTCCTCGCGCTTGCCGCTGACGGGCAAGGATTCGGGAAAATCGATGCGCAACGGCGCGCGCGGGAAGGTGTCGTTCGGTGAGATGGAATTCATGAGGAGCGCATTGTCTCGCTACAAGGGCTTGCCCATCTTGACAAGCACAATCACGCGGCCTGGGTTTATTCAGAGCTTCCCTAAAATTCGCCCTTATCTTTGCTCATCTTTGAAGCGGGCGGTCACGGCATTCAATCTGGATAGGCAAGGTCGATAGGCAAGGATCATGGGTGTTTTTCGCGCTGCACTGGTTTTGTGCATCTGCCTCGTGCTGGCGGCTTGCGCAAGCGCGCCTCCGGGGGTGCGCGGCGCGCGGTCTTCGCAACTCTCGGCTGAACAGGCGCGCGATGCGGCCATTCATGCGATGGGGCTGGTCGGCACGCCTTACCGGTATGGCGGCAACACGGCCGATGACGGCTTCGACTGCAGCGGCCTGATCGTCTACGTGTACCAGCGCACCAGCGCGGACCTTGCCACGCCGCGCACCGTGGCCCAGTTGGCGGACTTCGGCGAGCCCGTGCCGCGCGACAACCTGCGCACCGGCGACCTCGTGCTGTTCGGCGGCGGCCGGCCCACGCACGCGGGCATCTATGTCGGCGGCAACCGCTTCGTCCATGCGCCGTCCACGGGCGGCACGGTGAGGCTGGATCGGCTCGACGCCCCATACTGGTCACGCCAGAAGATCAGCATCCGGCGGCCTTGAAGCCGATTGCCGCACAGATCAAGCGGC
>CAYTPC010000013.1:0-28007 GCA_964439605.1 uncultured Burkholderiaceae bacterium | reverse complement strand
GCCCGCGTGCGGCAACGCCCTGGTGCCCATGCGCACCTTGATGCCGGGCGCGAGACTGGCCTGGCTGCGATAGATTGCCGGCACGCCCAGTTCGGCCAGCCAGCCGCCCCAGGTGCTGTTGGCCAAAATCATGGCCTCGGCGACGATCAGGTCCAGCGGTTCGCCGCGGCGGCGCACGCCGATCTCCACCCGCTCGCTGCCGTCGGGCTCGCCGGCGTTGCCGGTCAGCCGGAAGTTGTAATCGGGCCGGCTGATGTTTTCCGGCTTGCCGCGCACCACTTCACGCCGCGCTTTCAGCGTTTTGCTCAGCCGGTGCAGGAATTGCAGTTCGGTGCGCAGGTTTGCGACTTCCTGCGGCACGGCTGCTTCGGCGCGGCCTTCGAGCCAGTCGTCGGTCACCAGGTGATCGAGCCGGTCGTGGCGCAGGTTTACGGCGATGGGTACGCGCTCGATGCGCGATTGGGTATCCAGGAGTTCAAGGCCGGCCTCGTCAAAGCGCAGATAGAGCGACAGCGCCGGGCAGTCGCGCCCGGCCTCCAGCGTGTAGGCGGTCACGACGGCCTCGGGCAGCATCGTGATCTTGTGGCCCGGCATGTAGACGGTGGACATGCGCGCTCGCGCCACCTGATCAAGCGCGTCGCCAGGCGCCAGCGCGAGACCCGGCGCCGCGATGTGAATACCCACAGTGACCGTGCCGCTGCCCAATCCCTGCAGCGAGAGCGCGTCGTCGATTTCGGTGGTGAGCGAATCGTCGATGGAAAAGGCGCGCACCGGCGCGAGCGGCAGATCGGCGTCAATGGCCGGCGCTTCCAGGGCCGGAAAGCCGGCGCCCTTGGGAAAGTTTTCGAACAGAAAACGTTGCCAATGAAACTGGTAGGCCGAATCGATCGCGCCTGTGCGCTTGAACAGCGCCAGCGGGGCCTGGTGCGTGCTGCGCGCGGCCTCGACCATTGCCTTGTATTCGGGCGCGTTCTTGTCGGGCTTGAACAGAATCTTGTAGATCTGCTCCCGGATCGGTTCCGGGCACTGGCCGGCCGCCAGTTGCGCGGACCATTCGGCGATCTGCGCGAGCACCGCTTTTTTCTTTTCGATTGCGGCCAACGCCTGCCGTACCGTTTCGACGGGCGCCTTCTTGAAACGGCCTTTGCCGATGCGGCGGAAATAGTGAGGCGCGTCGAACAGGGCCAGCAATGCCGCGGCCTGCTGTATCAGCGTGGGCTTGGCGCTGAAGTAATCGGCCGCCAGCTCGGCGAAGCCGAACTCCTCCTCGGGCGCGAATTCCCAGGCCAGATCCAGATCCATTTCCGCAGCCTGCGCCTGCGCCTGCGCCAGCAATTCGGCCGGCGCCGGCTGGTCAAAGCGCAACACGATACAGGGCAGCTTGGCCTTGACCCGCTTACCGGTTTCCAACTCGATCTGGGCCGAGGCATCAGTCTGCGAAAGTACCCGCCCGCCAAGGAACTTGCCGGCTTCTTCGAACAAAACAAACATCACGCCATTGTCCCATGCGGGCGGGCGGCGATGGCGACGTCTGACGGCGTCAAACCGGATCGAGGAAGGCGATCACCCGGTCGAGCCAGGCATGCTCGAAGTCCGAGAGCGCGTGATCGCCGCCTTCGATCAGCTCCATCGGGCTGCCGGGGTAGCGCGCGACCGTCTCGCGCCAGTCCAGCACCTCGTCGCCCTTGGCGGCGATCACGAGACAGTTTTCCGGCTGCGGGAGCGGCCCGGGATCGAGTGCGCGCAGTTCGCCGATGTACTCCGGCCGGAAATAAAAATGCTGCGCGGGATCGTGCCACTGCGTTTGCTCGCCGATATAACGGGCAAGATCGCGCGCCGGGTGGACCGCCGGATTGATCAGCACCGCGCGGCAGCCGGTGGCCGCTGCGACGCCCGTGGCATAGAAGCCCCCGAGCGAGGAGCCGATAACCGCCATCGTCCCGCGCGGCCAATCGGCGATGCCCCGTGTCACCTGCGCCATGGCTTCGCGCGGCGAGGGCGGCAGTTGCGGGCACCACCAACGGACGTCCGGATGGTCGCGGGCGATGCGCGCTGCCGTGATGCGCGCCTTGACGGATTGCGGCGAGGAGCGGAATCCGTGCAAATACAGCAAATGGGTCGTGGACATGATCTCCCGGCAGAGTCTTTTCCAAATAAGGTTTGAGCTTGGAGCAACCTGAAATCGACGACACGAAGAGAGTCGATCCGTTGTTGACCCAGGCAGTGTATTGAGCCCGTCGGATTATTGGAATGATCATTACTTGCTAATCAACACGCAAGCATGCTAAAGTAATCTGGACTCTCCGTGCGAGATCGTCCCATTCCAGTTCACACCAGCGCAATGCAGCGCCCGCCTTCGAGCTTCCGTTGGACGGCGGTTCTGGCGAGCCTATGATCGTCACGTCTTTCGGATCGGATTTTCGGCCCACTGATCCGCGAGTGCTCCTCTAACGGGCCACCCCAAGGAACCACTATGAGCTACTCGATTGAATCAACCATGCACGACCTGCTGGCCAACAGCGCCGCCAAGGCCATCCTTGACCAGTACCTCCCCGGCCTGACGTCAAGCCCGCGAATCAGCATGGCCGGCGGCCTGTCGCTCTCGGCCGTGGCCGATCGCTCCGGCGGCCGCATTCCGCAGGAAGCTCTGCAGAAGATCAACGCCGCACTCAAAGCGCTGGGCTAAGAGGCGAGCGTCACCGAAGACATCACGCTGGCGGCGCGGAATTTCAGTGCCTGCGTTCCATCAAGCGCCTGGCGTACCTGTTGTGCGGTGCGTACTCGCCGCCGCACCGTCAAGCGCAGGCTTATATACTTGCGGACCAACAAGTTTTTTCAGTCGCCAGCACACCTTGAACTGATGGTGCGCGTATGCGACTGTCCTTCACCGAGAACACATGGGATCGACGACATCGTCCGAAGCGAAAAAAACACCGCCTCAGCACAAACGCAGGACCCAGGCGGAACGTCGCCAAGAGGCTGAGGATCGCTTGCTCAGGGCGGGCCTCAAGCTGATTGCACACAAAGGAATCGCAGGCATCACGCTGGCTGAAGTCGGTACCATGGCAGGTTTCAGCCGTGGCATCGTCGCCCACCACTTTGGCAGTAAAGCCGCTTTCATCCAGGCGCTCATCAACTCGATTCAGAAGGACTTCTACGAAAACCAGCGCCGTCTGGCGCCGGCGCCAGCGGGACTGCAACGCTTGCTGGCAAGCGCGAACCTGTACTTGAGTCGTTCAAGCAAAAGGTCCGCCGTGATGAACGCCATGGTCACGGAGTCCATCATTCATGGCGGCGAGTTGCAGCAGGACCTCCGGGCGTTCACGTCGACGGCGGCCAGTTACTACGGCAATCTGATCCAGCAAGCCGTCGACAAGGGAGAGGCCTCGTTCGAGGAGGACGTCGAAGCTATGAGCATCGTGCTGCTGTCGCTGCTGCGCGGGCTGACGGCGACGCTGTTGCTGCTGGGCGATGATCCGCGAGCGGACCAGGTGCGCGCAACCGCGCATCAGGCGATCAAGCGCATTCTGGGAGCCACGCCGGTCAAGCCGTCCACCAGTTGACCCCGTTGCCGTCGGGCTTGCAGATCGTTTCCCCGCGGCGTTTCAGATGGTTCAGGTGCGCCAGACTTTTTCCCGTGGCAAGCATCAGACGGCTGAAGTTGTGGTCAAGCTCGACAGGCCTTGAGAACAATGTCGGAAAGACGTCGATGACGCGCCGCGCGGCGACCTGCAGCGCCGACCGCAAAGCTTCCAGCGAAGCCTCGTACTCGTTCAGCAGTTCATCAATGCGCAGGTGCAATCCGACGTAGGGCAATCCATGCGCCGGAAGCACCAGCATGCGGCTGTCGCAATGCGCGCGCAGACGGCGCAGCGAATCGATCCAGTCGCCAAGCGGGTCGCCCGCAGGCTCGTTGGCCGTCACGCTCACGTTGGAGGAAATGTTGGGCAATGCCTGATCGCCGCCAATCACGAGGCCGGCCGCCTCATTGACGAGGCAGGCGTGCTCCGGCGAGTGGCCTCGGCCGGTAAAGAGCTCCCAGCGCTGCACGCCGACTTGCAGCGCCTGACCAGATGACAGCGCCTGGAATTCATCCGGAAAGGGATGCACCACCATCGCGTAACGGCCGTGGCGGGTACGCATGTGGGCGAGCGTTCTGGCCGACCAGCCGCAGGCGGCGTAGAAATTCAGCGCATCCGGCGGCGCCTGCTGTCCCCATTCGGACAACTGCATCTGGCCGGTCAGATATTCCTGCCGCGTCATCCAGAGGGGACATCGACACTTGCGCACCAGCCATCCGGCCATGCCGGCATGGTCGGCGTGAAAGTGCGTGCAGATCACCCGCGTGAGCCGCCCCCCGCGTCCAGCACGCGCCAGCCCGCCACCGGGTGCGATCAGGCTGCGCCACAGTTCGACCGTTTGCGGCGTCTTGATGCCGGTGTCGACCACGGCCCAGCCGGGACCGTCCGCATCGACATCCGCCAGCAGCCAGACGTTGATGTGCTCGGTGTTATAGGGCAGCGGAATGCGAAACCAGAGCACGCCCTCGCCCACTTCGCGCATCTCGCCAGCGCCAGGCGCCTCGATGGGGTATGTCAACGACTGGCGCACCCGGCGTGCCGGGGCGATCGGCGCGGTTGCTGCTTCGGGGGCGGACAGCGACACGCTCATCGGCTCACGCCGCTCCCCATTCCGAAAAAATCAAGCGGGCGCCGCGTTCGGCGACACGGTACTGGCACGCCAGCGCCAGTTCGAGTCCGCCGCCCAGCGCGTTGCCGTGGATCGCCGCGATCAGCGTGATCACGCCGTCGGTCTGGGTGCGGGCGAGAGAAGTCGATTCGGGCATGGTCATTTCCCATTAAAAGGAACAAGTCAGAAGACCTCGAACAGCGCGGCGGCGCCCATACCGCCGCCGACGCACATCGACACCACACCGTACTTGACGCCGCGGCGGCGGCCTTCGATCAGCAGGTGCGCGGTGCAGCGTGCGCCCGTCATGCCGTAGGGATGGCCGATCGCGATCGCGCCGCCGCTGACGTTCAGGCGCTCGTTGGGCAGGCCCAGCGTGTCGCGGCAATACAGGAGCTGGCTGGCGAAAGCCTCATTGATTTCCCACAGGCCGATGTCGTCGATAGTCAAGCCGTTTCGCTTGAGTAGCTTGGGAATCGCGAACACCGGGCCGATGCCCATTTCCAGCGGGTCGCAGCCGGCGACCGCCATGCCGCGGTACGCGCCCAGCGGCTCCAGGTTGAGCCGCTCGGCTTCACGGCGCTCCATCAGCAGCACCGCGGCGGCGCCGTCAGAGAGCTGCGAAGCGTTGCCGGCCGTGATGAACTCGCCTTGCTTGACGTAACGGCCGTCCTTGAACACCGGCGTCAGCTTGGCCAGCATTTCCAGGGTCGTGTCGGGCCGATTGCCTTCGTCGCGCGTCAGCGTCACTTCGCGATCGGTGGTCTCGCCGGTGGCCTTGTCGGTCACCTTCATCGTGGTCTTGATGGGGACGATCTCGGCGTCGAAACGGTTTTCACGCTGCGCGGCGGCGGTGCGCTGCTGCGACTGCAAGGCGTATTCATCCTGGCTCTCGCGGCTGACGCCGTAGCGTTTGGCGACGATCTCGGCCGTCTCGATCATCTGCGCATAGACGCCGCCGACATGCTGGCGCAGCCAGTCGTCGGTGAAGCGGTAGCGGTTCATCTTGTCGTTCTGCACCAGCGAGATCGACTCCAGACCGCCGCCGACGGCGATCGGGGCGCCGTCGTTGACGATGTATTTGGCCGCGGTGGCGATTGCCATCAGCCCCGAGGAGCACTTGCGGTCCACCGACATGCCAGCCACCGTCGTCGGCAGCCCGGCGCGCAGCGCCGAAGTGCGCGCGATGTTGTTGCCGTTGGTTCCCTGCTGCTGCGCGCAGCCGAGCACCACGTCGTCGATCTCGGCGGGATCGATGCCACTGCGCTCGACCAGGGCGCGGATGACGTGACCGCCCATCATAGGACCGGAAGTGTCGTTGAGCGACCCCCTGTAGGCCTTGCCGATGGGCGTGCGGGCCACTGCGACGATGACGGCTTCGCGCATGAATGTCTCCTGGAAAATGGTACGGAACGGAAGATGACGGTCGTCGGGAAAGTCCTGAGCATGTGCGCCGAAAAAGTCGGGTACACTTTATTGACTTACTGAACAACACGCAAGTATCATTATTGACAGCCGAAGCCGCCATGTCAAGTTCGGAGGCTCACCCCCAGGCTCACGAGAGCACCTCGCCGTCTTCCGCCGAGGCGCCCGCGAACGTCGAATGGAATTACGCGCTGATCTGGGAAGCCGTAGCCGATGCGGTGCCCGACCGGCCGGCCCTGATCCAGGGCGCGCGCGTGAGCACCTGGCGCCGGTTCGAGCGCGAGGCCGATGCACTGGCCCGCTTCCTGGTAGGCGCGGGCATCGGGCGCGGCGCCAAGGTGGCGGTCTATCTTCCCAATAGCGTGGAGTACCTCACGAGCTACTTCGCCGCGTTCAAGGCGGGCCTGACGCCGCTCAACATCAACTATCGCTACGTCGCTTCCGAGCTGGCCTACATCTTCGACGACTCGGACGCTGAAGTCTGCATCTTCGATGCCGATTTCCTGTGCACCCTGGAGGCCGCGCGCCCGCAGCTGACGCGCATCAAGCTGTGGATTCAGGTCGGCGGTGCGCGGGCATCCGGCCGCAGCGCGATGCCGATCGTGCATTGGGACGATGTCGTCGCCCAGGCGGCGGAGGACCGTTTCCGCACGCCGTGGGGCATCTCGCCCGACGACCTCGTGCTGGTCTACACGGGCGGCACCACCGGCTCGCCGAAGGGCGTAATGTGGACGCATCACGATCTGATCGGCGTGCGAAAGTTCGGCGCCAATGCGCTGATCGGCCTGGGGCCGCTGTCGTCGCCGGCGCACGCTGGCGTGCGCGCGGCGGAGACGCAGTTGCGCATCACGCTGATCGCCTCGCCGCTGATGCACGGCACCGGTTTCTACAGCGCGCTGAACGCGATGGTGAACGGCGGCGCCACCGCCTATCTGCCGTCTCGCCGCTTCGACCCCATCGAAGTCTGGGACGAGGTCGAGCGGCTGAAAGTCAGCCGCCTCACCATCGTCGGCGACACCTTTTGCCGGCCGCTGGTCGAGGCGCTGGAACGCCATCCGGGGCGCTGGTACCTCTCGTCGCTCGACGTCGTCTTCAGTTCCGGCGCGATGTGGAGCACGCAAGTCAAGAACGCGCTGCTGGAAAAACTGCCACAGCTCAAGCTACTCGACACGCTGGGCTCTTCGGAGTCGTCGGGTCTCGGCAGCAGTATTTCCACTTCGGAAGACCTGGCGCAGACGGCGCGGTTTCGCATCGGGCCCGAGTGCGCCGTGTTCAGCAAGGACGGACGCCGTATCGAGCCCGGCTCGGGCGAAGCGGGATATCTCGCGGTGAGCGGGTACCTTCCGCTCGGCTACTACAAGGATCCTGAAAAGAGCGCAGTCGCGTTTCCGGTCCGTGAGGGCCGCCGCTGGTCGTTGCCGGGCGACCTGGCGACTGTCGATGCGAACGGCATCGTCCACCTGCTGGGTCGCGGCAACCAGTGCATCAACACCGGGGGCGAGAAGGTCTATCCGGAAGAAGTGGAAGAGGCGCTCAAGCACTGCCCCGGTGTTCGTGACGCCGCCGTCCTGGGCATCGACGAACCGCGTCTGGGCCAGCAGGTCTGCGCGGTCATCGAGGTGGCCGATCCTGCCGCCGCGCCGACGCTGCGCGAACTCAACGACGCGCTGCGTGGTCAACTGGCCGGCTACAAGCTGCCTCGCGGCCTGCTGGTGGTGACCCATTTGGAGCGTACACCGTCCGCCAAGCTGCGCTATGACCTCATGCGCGAATGGGTGCGCGACGCGCGCGCCGCCGGGCCGACACCATCGGGAGCCGGCACTCCCGTCTGGCAGGAACTTTGAACTCATGTTGAAGGAGATGTCGATGACAACAACCACCGAACGGCTCGCCGCAGCCGACCTGCACGAGACCGAGGACTTCTCTGCCGCCGCGCGCGAATGGCTGCGCGCGAACTTCCCGCGCGAGTTGGCCGGCCGCCAGGCCTATGACTATCAGACGCCGCAGGAAGTCCTCGAAGCGGATTTGCCGTACATGCGCTGGATGCGCGCGATGGGCGCAGCCGGTCTGGGCGTGCCAACCTGGCCCGTCGAGTACGGCGGCGCCGGCCTAGACGCCCGGCAGGCGCGTCTCTTCGCGGAAGAAATGGCGCACGCCGAAGCCTTCAATCCGATCGTCGGCATGGGCGTGCTGATGTTCGGCCCGACGCTGCTTCAGTACGGCGACGAGGTGCAGAAGCGCCGCCACCTACCGCCCATCGCGCGCGGCGAGATGCGCTGGTGCCAGGGCTTCTCCGAGCCCGGCGCCGGCTCGGATCTGGCGGCGCTGCAGACGCGCTGCGAGGACAAGGGAGACCACTGGCTGGTCAACGGCCAGAAAACATGGACCTCCGGCGCGCACTTGGCCGACTGGTGCTTCTGCCTGGTGCGCACCGACAAGACGAGAAAACAAGAAGGCATCAGCTTCCTGCTGATCGACATGCGCTCACCGGGCGTGAGCGTGCGGCCAATCCGCCTGATTTCCGGCCAATCGCCGTTTTGCGAAACATTCTTCAGCGACGTCAAGGTTCCCAAGGAGAACCTGATGGGGCCGCTCAACGCCGGCTGGGGGATCGGCAAGCGGCTGCTTCAGCATGAGCGCGCGGGCCTATCGGCGGGACGGGCCAAGAGCGCGGGTTTGCCGCTGTCCGCGCTGGCCAAACGCTACGTAGGCACCGATGCCGAAGGCCGTCTCGCCGACTTCGATTTGCGCGCCCGTCTGGCGCGCCACCTGGTGCGCCAGCGCGTTTTTTCGCAGACGCTGCAACGCGTAGCGGCGGAAGCGCGCGGCGCGGGCCCGAATGCGGGCACCTCGATCGTCAAGAACGTCGGCGCGCGCCTGGCGCAGGAACGCTCCGAGTTGATGGTCGAGATCATGGGCTCGCAAGGGCTGGGCACGCAAGCCGGCAAATTCTCCGCCGCCGAACTGGGCATCGTGACCGAGTGGCTCAAGGGCAAGGCGTACTCGATCTACGGCGGCAGCCAAGAGATCCAGAACAACATCATTTCCAAGCGCATCTTGAATCTGCCCGACCGCTAGTGTCCTGAGTTAGAAGTTCGGTGAAGAAACAAATCTGTCGCAATCGGCGCCAGGCAAGGCGCAAACCGGAGCGATACCGAGTGGTATCGCGAGGATTTGCAACGCCGCATGGCGTCGATTGCGGCGGATTTGTTCATCGAATTTCTAACTCAGAACACTAGATTCAAGAAATCGCTGCGCCAGGCGCACCCAGCAGCTTGCTCCCAGCGGAATCAGTGCGTCGTTGAAATCGTAGCTCGCGCTGTGCAGCGTGCAGGGGCCGGCGCCGTGTCCGGGGCTGCGATGGCTGCCGCCCGCCTCGCCGTTGCCGATGAAGATGTAGGCGCCGGGCCGCGCCTGCAGCATGAAGGAGAAGTCTTCCGCCGTCATGGCCGGTTGCTGTGTCAGCGCGTTGCCGGCGCCGAGGATATCGGCCATGACTTCGCGTGCGAAAGCGGCTTCGGCGGCATGGTTGACCGTGGGCGGATAGTTGCGCTGGAAGGCGAAATCACATTGTGCGCCGTGCGCCGCGCACAGATGCGTGGCGATGGCGCGCATGCGCTCTTCGATCAGGTCGAGCGCCTCAAGCGTGAAGGTGCGCACCGTGCCGTTGAGGCGGCAGGTGTCGGGGATCACGTTGTCCGCTTCGCCCGCATGAATCATGCTGACCGAAATGATGCCGGCTTCGGTTGGGCTCATGCGGCGCGTCAGGATGGTCTGGAAGGCTTGAACCATTTCGCAGGCGATGGGCACCGGGTCGATGCAGGTGTGCGGCAGCGCCGCATGGCCGCCCTTGCCCCGAATGACGACCTCGAAGTCGTTGGAGGAGGCCATCACCGGCCCCGGGCTGACGGCGAATTGACCGGCCTGCATGCCGGGCCAGTTGTGCATGGCGAACACGGCGTCCATTGGAAAACGCTCGAACAGGCCGTCTTCAATCATGCGGCGCGCCCCGCCGCCGCCTTCCTCGGCGGGCTGGAAGATCAGATACACCGTGCCGTCGAAGTCGCGGTGCGCGGCCAAATACTGCGCGGCAGCCAGCAGCATCGCGGTGTGGCCATCGTGTCCGCAGGCGTGCATTTTTCCCGGATGCCGGCTGACGTGGGCGAAGGCGTTGAGTTCGGTCACGGGCAGCGCGTCCATATCGGCGCGCAGGCCGACCGCGCGCGCGCTGGTGCCTTGGCGCAGGATGCCGACGACGCCGGTGCCGCCGAGGCCGCAATGCGTGGGGATGCCCCAGCCGTTCAACGCGCGCTGCACCACGGCGGCCGTGCGGACTTCTTCGAAGCACAGTTCAGGATGCGCATGCAGATCACGCCGAATCGCCGCGATCTCCGCAGTCTCTCGAGCCAGTGAATCAATGAGTTTCATTCTTGAAGTCCTGCCAGGGCCTGTGCACGGTTTTTTCGGGGCCGCGTTGGCCGCCAAAACGTTTCATTGTGGCCCAACCCGCAGAGGAGGGCGTTTTCCCCGGCGCTTTGCATGAGGCCCCAAAAAGGCGTCTGCGCGGACCCGAATAGATCATGAGCGGTATTTCGGATACGCCCTCTCAGTAGCCTGTCGGGCGCCCTTGGGCCGCGCCACAATGGCGTATGCACCGTCGTATTCTTTGGATCGTTTGGATCGCTTGAATCGGTGCGCACGATAGCTGAAATGACGGTACTGAACGATTCGGAGCCGATCGCGCATGCGCTGCAGGCGCGCCGGTTCGCACAGATGAAGCGCATCGCACTCGGGCTGCTTGGCGCGGCTGCGATGCTTTATGCGCTGGCCACGGCGATGCAGGGGCGGCATCCGGCCTGGAGCTGGCTGGCGGCTTTCGCCGAAGCCGCGATGGTCGGCGCGATAGCCGATTGGTTCGCGGTGGAGGCGCTCTTTCGCCATCCGTTTGGCCTGCCGATCCCGCACACGGCGATCATCCCGAAAAACAAGGAGCGCATCGGCGCCAATCTCGCGAACTTCATCTGCAACACCTTCCTGAGCACGCCGCAGATGCTGGCCAGGCTCAAGGCTTTCGACCCGGCCAGCCACTTTGCGAACTGGCTCGCACAACCGGCCCATGCGCTAAGCCTGAGCGAACGGGCAGTGGCCGCGATGCGCTACGCGCTGACGGCCTTCGATGACGAGCGCGCGCGCACCTTCCTCGGGCAGGCCGCGTCGGCTGCGTTGGAGCGGCTCGATTTCGCGCGTTTTTCGGGGCAGGCATTGGACGCGTTGACCGAAGATGGCCGGCACCAGGCATTGCTCGACGATGTGTTGCAACAGGTGGCGCAATGGGTCGGCACCGAGGCGATGCAAGAGCACATCACTGACGCGATCGCGCGCGAGGTCAAGGCGCTGCGCTACGTCGGGCTGGATCAAGTCACGGCGCGCGTGGCCACGCGCAAGATCGTCAATGCGGTGGCGCACACCATCCATGACGTGGCGCAGCAGCCCGAGCATTCGCTGCGGCTGCGTTTTGATGCTTTCATGCGTGAGTTCATCGACCGGCTGCAAAACGATCCGGTGCTGCGTTTGCGCATCGAGCGCATTCGTGCCGACCTGCTCGCGCATCCCACGCTGTCGGAATATCTGCATGGCTTGTGGGACCAGTTGCTCGGCTGGCTGCACGATGATCTCGGGCACGGCGATTCGGACATCGGCCGGCGCATCGTCGCACTGACGACCACGCTCGGCGAAAGGCTGCTGGCCGATGAGCCGATGCGCCACTGGATCAACGAACAGATCACCACCGGCGCGCCGCCCGCGATCGAACGCTACCGCGAGGACATCCGCCGCTACATCGAGGAGCGCGTCACGCAGTGGGATACCGATGAGATGACGCGCGAGTTGGAACGCAATATCGGCCGCGATCTGCAATTCATCCGCGTCAACGGCACGCTGGTCGGCGGACTCGTTGGCCTGGGCATTCATGCAGTGACGGTCTGGATTCAGGGATAGTTCAGGGATAGCCATGGAGAGGGTGGACGAGGGATTGCGAACACATGCCAACGCGCGGGAACGCCGCCCGCCGGCCGCGAGCGCGCGGGCTGCCGCGCGAATGCTGGTCATCGCCATCGCAGCCCTGTGCGCGGGCTGTGCCGATCTTGGCTATTACTGGCAGTCCGTGCGCGGGCACATCGGCATCCTGCGCGCCGCGCAGCCAATAGAGCACTGGCTCGATGATGCCCAGGCGCCCGCCGCGCTCAAGGCGCAGCTCGCGCTGGCGCAGCGCATGCGCCGTTTCGCGGTGGCGCAGTTGGGCTTGCCCGACAACGCGAGTTACACCGCCTATGCCGATTTGCACCGCCGCGCCGCGGTATGGAACGTGGTGGCCGCGCCGGCCTATTCGCTCACCCTGCAAACCTGGTGTTTCCCAATCGCAGGCTGCGTGAGTTATCGCGGTTATTACGACGAGGCAGATGCACAAGCGCAGGCACAGGAACTGCGCGGACGCGGGCTGGAGGCGGCGGTATATCCGGTGCCCGCGTATTCGACGCTGGGCTGGCTCAATTGGGCCGGCGGCGATCCGTTGCTGTCGACCTTCATCGGTTATCCGGAAGGCGAACTGGCGCGCATCATTTTTCACGAATTGGCGCACCAGGTCGTTTATGTGCCCGATGACACCACTTTCAACGAATCCTATGCGAGCGCCGTCGAGCGCCTGGGTACGGCGCGCTGGCTGGCTGGTGAAGCCGATGCCACGGCGCGCGAGGAATACGCGCGGCTGGAAGGGCAGCGCGCACAATTTCGCGCGCTCGCGCTGGAGACGCGGGAGCGCCTGCAACAAATCTATGACGCCGGTGAACTGCCGCGGGACGAACCGATGCTCAGTGAGCGCAAGACGGCGGTGATGGCGGATTTTCGCGTGCGCTATGCGCAGTTGCACGCCCGTTGGAACGGCCCGCGCCGGGATGCCTTCGATCCCTGGGTCGCCAATGCGAACAACGCGCTGTTCGGCGCCTTGGCGGCTTATGACGAACTTGAACCGGCTTTCGAGGCGCTATTCGAGCGCGAACGGCGCGTGGCCGCGGACAATCCATGGCCGCGCTTTCACGCGGCAGTCAAACGGCTGGCAGCCTTGCCGCCAGCCGAGCGGGAACATGAATTACGGGCTGAACTACAGGCTGAATGACAGGCTGAATGACAGGCTGAATGACGGGGACTCGCGCCGCCCAATGGCGCGCCCGGGGAACATTCGCAGTGAGGACTCGCGCCCCTGCTGCTTGCGCGTTTTGCCGGCGCGGCGCGGGGTGAGAATCAGGCGTTAATCAGGCGTTATTGCGCAGCGATTCGATCAGCTCAATGTACTTGCGCTTCGCATCGTCATTGGAAGTGCCTTTTTGCGCGGTCCAGGCATCCCATTTGGCGCGTGCGACGAAGTCGCTGAAACTGGGCTTCTTTTCGGTGTTGTCGCCCTCGGTGGCTTGTTTGTAGTAAGCGTAAATCTTCAAGAGCGTCGCGTTGTCAGGGCGCTCGGTGAGCAGTTTGGAGTTGGCCAGGGCGGCTTCGAATTGGCTTTGCAGGTCGGACATGGAGGGGCTTTTGTTACAGAAAAGGGTAAAGAGACAGGCTCATTGTCCTTCAGGTCTGGAAATCAGTCCGTCAGTGCGATGCGCGCCAGTTCGATGTCCAGGCGCTCGCGTGCGTCGGCAGCCGGGGACGAGGCCACGCGCTCCATCATCGAACGGGCGCGCGCTTCGCTGGATTCGCCATGGAGCATCGGCAGCGCGCGCGCGTATTCCATCAGGCCGGTCAAGGAATCGGGCTGCAGCGCGAGGGCATGCTCGAAGTATTCGATGGCCGTTTCCGCGCGCGCGCCGTAGGTCATGCGCGCGACCAGCGTGCCGACCTTGTCGATCACCTCGGCGTGGAGAGTCCCCAGCGCAAAGTGTGCGTCCGCATGCTGGGGCTGCAGTGTGATCACCCGTTCCAGGGCGCGTTTGATCTGCTCGCCCAGCCCCTGCGCATGAGCGCGTGCCACGCTGATGCCTTGTCCATAGCGGCCCAGCGCGTAGGCGTGCCAATACAGTGCCTGGCAGTTGTCGGGTTCTTCGGCCATCTGTGCCGCCGTGCGGTCGACCACCGCCTTGAACAGGGCGAGCCGGACGCTTTCGCTGGGTTCGAGGTAGTTGGCATAGATCGCAGTTGCCCGGTTGGCGAGCGCGAGTCCGGCGTTGCCGTGGTCCAGGCCGATGGCGGCGGCGCGCTCGAATTCGCCGTTGTGGTACAGCACCCAGCCGGCCACGAGCGGCCCGGGCTCCGGCGGTTCGAGGCATTGACCGGCCTGTAAACGCGACCAGTTTCGCAGCACCGTGTCAGCGTCCAGGCGGGAAAAGTCGCCGTAGGGCATCGGCACCCAGGGCTTGGCGCTCAGCGCCGGGTCAGTGCTGGATGAGGACGTTGGGTTGGACATGATGTCATCCTTCAGCGGGAGCAAGCGAGCTACGCCCGGTAGCAATGGCAGCGGCGAACGTTAGAGTCTGATCATGGTCTATTCGGGGCCGCGGCGGGTCGCCAAATCGCCCGGCTTCTACCCAACCCGAAGGAAAGGCATTTTCTCGAGCGTCCCCGAAGAAATGGCAAACAGACTCGGAGGCAAAACCCCCACCGCACCGGTAGACACCAGTATAAACGCCGGTTAATCCGGCAATGATCCGGCAATGACCAACCGGCCGGTTGGCCGGCGCGTGGCCGGTCAGGTCCGATCGTCGTGCTTGCCCGGACTTGCCGGCGAACAAGGAGTCATGGCGGCTTCGTGCTGGGCAAGCCGGGTTTCCAGTGCGGTGACGCGTTCGCATAGTGCGTCGAATTGGGTGGCCGATGGCACTTTGAGCTTTTCCAGCACACGCACCACGAGTTCCTCGCAGTGGCCCCCTTTGTCGGCCATCTGGCTGCCTAGTCCGCTCGTGAATTCAGTCACTCGCGCCTCGATCTGTGAGAGAACGTTGCTGGCACTTTGCTGGGTTTTGCGCTGCACGTTCGCGCCCTCCTTGACGAGGGCATCGAACACTCTGCTGCCTTCCTGCTGGGCCTTGGCGAAGGCGCCAAGGCCAGCCTGCCAGATCTGCTGCGCCGAATCGCGGATGTGTTCGACGGTGTCCTTGCCGGACTTCTCTGTGGTGCCGGGAGGCGTTTGCTCTGTAGCCATGGAGATCTCCGAAATGGTGATGGTCCAAACTGCCAGTCTAAGCAGTCCGAGGGCGCTGGGAAATAAGCCAAACGGCTGCGGTGACCGTTACAGGCGTAACATTTTGTGAATATTTACCCGGCTATCGAAGGTTGAAGCGGGTTCCGAAGGAAGATCACATGCTTGGAGCGCTCACCGCCGCGGTCAAGTCGAGCAGGCTGCGATCATGGTGACGGAAATGGCCGCCCGGCCGCCCGGCAGTCCGCATTCGGTGCTTTGGGTGTGACAATGCTGCGTTGCGCACCCTATAGTTCCTGGACTTTGATGAATCGCCGTTTCAAAACCTATTCCCTGGAAGAGGCTGCGTTCGAATCGCCGACCCTGGCCAGCCTGGCTGCCCAGGCGCGCGATACCAGCAACCGGCTGCGGGCAATCAAGGGCCTGATTCCCGAAGAATTGCGCCCTGCGGTGACCGCCGGCCCGGCCGAGGGCGATAGCTGGTGTCTACTGGTGCAAGGTAACGCGGCGGCGGCCAAGGTGCGCCAACTCGCGCCGGCCCTGATTGCGCACCTGCGCAGCCACGGCTGGGATGTGGCGACTGTGCGCATCAAGGTCAGGAAATGACGGCCCCTTCCTGACCGTCCCCTTCCCGGAAGACCGCGGATTCTCAGGCCTCGTAGCCGATCATGGCCTTGTATTCGAGAAACTCGGTCAGGCCGTAGACGCCGCACTCACGCCCGTTGCCCGATTTCTTGTAACCGCCGAAGGGGGCGGTGAAATCGGACCGTGCGCCGTTGATGTGCACGTTTCCAGTACGCAGACGGCGCGCCACGCGGCGCGCACGCGCAATGTCTTTGGACCACACATAGCCCGACAGCCCGTAATCGGTGTCGTTGGCGATGGCTACCGCCTCGTCCTCTCCCTCGTAGGGGATCATCACGAGCACCGGCCCGAAGATCTCCTCGCGCGCGATGCGCATGCTATTGCTCACGTCGGCAAACACCGTGGGGCGCACGTAAAAGCCCTTCGGCAGTCCATCAGGACGGCCCGGCCCGCCGGCGACGACGCGAGCGCCTTCCTCGATGCCGATCGCGATCAGGCCCTGTACCTTGTCGAACTGCGCGCGGCACGACAACGGGCCGATCCGGGAGGTTTCGGCGCGCGGGTCGCCCACGGTGATCGCAGCCGCCGCTGTCCTGGCGATCTCCACCGCCTGCGCGTAAAGCGGGCGCGGCACCAGCATGCGCGTGGGCGCGTTGCACGACTGGCCCGAATTGAGCATGCAGCCCATGACGCCGCCCGAGACGGCCTTCTGGAGGTCGGCATCGTCAAGAATGATGTTGGCCGATTTGCCGCCCAGTTCCTGCGCCACGCGCTTGACGCCCGGCGAAGCGTTGATGGCAACCTGCACGCCCGCGCGCGTGGAGCCGGTGAAAGACACCATATCCACCAGCGGGTGCCCCGACAGCGCGTTGCCGACGCCCGGTCCATCGCCGTAAACCATGTTGAACACGCCCTCGGGCACACCGGCGTCGTGCAGGATTTCCGCAAAGATCTGCGCATCCAGCGGCGCGATCTCGGAGGGCTTGAGCACCATCGTGCAGCCCGCGGCCAGCGCCGGCGCAACCTTGGCGGCGATCTGGTTCATCGGCCAGTTCCACGGCGTGATCAGCGCCGCGACGCCGACCGGCTCGCGCACGATGCGTGTGCCGCCGCGCACGGTTTCGAATTCGTACTCTTTGAGCGCAGCCAGCGCATTGGCCAGTTGCCCCAGGCCGGCGGTCGCCTGCGCCTCGCGGGACAGCCAGATCGGCGCGCCCATTTCACTGCTGATGGCCTGCGCGATGTCGCCCAGGCGCGCCTTATACAGCGCCACGATGCGTTCGAGTAGCGCAATGCGCTCTTCGCGCGTGGACTGCGACCATGCGGGAAAGGCCGCGTATGCAGCCTGCACCGCACGGTCCGCATCGATGGCGCTGCCCAGGGTGACTTGGCCGATCGACTGTTCGGTAGAAGGGTCAACGATATCGAACGCGCGTGATTCGCCAAGAGGGGCGACCCAGCGGCCCGCGATATAGAACTGATCAAGCTTGTGCATGGAGATCCTTTCAGAAAGAACGCGATTCCCTCAACATGCGCAGCGCATCACACGACGCGCCTGCCAAAGAAGCATCCCGGGTTGCTTGATGGTACGCCTTTCCTGTGCGCGCCCGGATAAGACGAATAGACCGTGAGCGGGCTCTTTACGGCTCTTTACTTTAGTCAGCTTTAGTCAGGACGTTTTAGCCATTCCATCCCGCCAAGTGCCGCTGGGCAATCGCGGCAAGCGCGTCGATCCATGCTGGATCGTCGTTCAGGCAAGGGATGTAATTGCAGAGTTTGCCGCCGGCTTCCATGAAGGCCGAGCGTCCATGCATTGCGATTTCTTCAAGGGTTTCGAGGCAGTCCGCGACGAAGCCGGGGCACATCACGTCGATGTGCTCGACTCCGGCGGCGCCCAGCGCACGCAGCGTTGGTTCGGTGTACGGTTGCAGCCATTGGGTCCGGCCAAAGCGGGACTGGAACGTGACTTTGTATTGCGATTCCGATAACTCCAGTTGCCCGGCGAGCAACTGCGCGGTGCGCCGGCACTGCGCCTCGTAAGGATCGCCCAACGCGATGGCGCGCGCGGGAATGCCGTGAAAGCTCATGACCAGTACGGTTGCGCGGCCTTTGCGCTCCCAATGGCGGCGCACCGATTGCGCAAGCGCGCCGATGTAGCCGGGGTCATCGTGGTAATCGTTGACGAAGCGAAATTCCGGCAGCACCCGCACCTTACGGCACCAGGCGTTCACGGCGTCGATCACGCTCGCGGTGGTGGCGCCCGAGTACTGTGGATAGCCCTGCAGCACCAGTACGCGGCGCACGCCGGATGCTTTCAAGCCATCGAGCTGGTCCGCGATCGCGGGGTTGCCGTAGCGCATGGCTTCGCACACCGGTACCGGTGCGCCGCGCGCCTGCATGGCCTCGCTCAGCCGTTGCGCCTGGCGGGCGCTCCATACCTTCAGCGGCGCGCCTTCGGGCATCCAGATGTCCGCATACTTGGCTGCTGACCGGGCCGGCCGCACGCGCAGGATGATGCCGTGCAGGATCGGACGCCAAAGGGCCGGCGCAATCTCGATGACACGCGGATCCGAGAGAAATTGCGCCAGGTAACCGCGCAATGCGCGCGCGGTCGGCGCATCGGGCGATCCGAGGTTGCACCACAGAATGCCGGTATCTTCGCCGGCAGGGGAGGCGTTCAAGGGCAGGCCGGATGGCTCGGGGCGAAAGCGCATGACGGTATTCTCCCGCATGCCTTTGCCCTTTGATTGATCCGCCGCGAGATTTGGGCGCAGTGTCAGGCGGATACCCCGGCCGGCGGTATCGGTGGCCCGGCAATGCGCCCAAGGATTGGATGCGGCAACTGCGCGACTGCGCGGGCCTGATTCGGCCTTGCCTTAGAATGCGCGGTTACCGATTTCAGCGGACGGCTTTCGATTATTCCAAGCCACTGTCCGCGATGGCCCGGCGCAGGCGCATTGGCGCATGCAACCGGACATCACCTGAAAAATTTAAAACTGGCGCGGGTGGCGAAATTGGTAGACGCACCAGGTTTAGGTCCTGACGCCAGCAATGGCGTGCCGGTTCGAGTCCGGCTCCGCGCACCAGTACTGCAAACCCGCAAGGAACGCAACGAAGATGACTGTGAATGTTGAAACCCTCGACAAGCTCGAACGCAAGATTACGCTGACACTGCCAGCGGACACGATCAAAAACGAAGTGGATTCGCGTCTCAGGAAGCTTGCGCGCACCGTCAAGATGGACGGTTTCCGGCCCGGCAAGGTGCCGATGAACGTGGTGGCGCAGCGCTACGGCTACTCAGTGCAATACGAAGTCATGAATGACAAGGTCGGGGAAGCTTTCATGCAGGCCGCCGACGAGGCCCAGCTGCGCGTGGCGGGCCGCCCGCGCATCACGGAAAAAGAGGATGCGCCCGAGGGCGAGCTGGCCTTCGACGCGGTGTTCGAAGTGTTCCCCGAGGTGAAGATCAATGACCTGTCGGACGTGCAGGTCGAGCGTCTGTCGGCCGATGTGAGCGACGAGGCCATTGACCGCACGATCGAAATCCTGCGCAAGCAGCGCCGTACCTTTGCGCAGCGCCCACACGATGCCGTAGCGCAGGACGGTGACCGCATCACGGTCGATTTCGAGGGCAAGATCGATGGCGAGCTTTTCGAGGGCGGGAAGGCCGAAGATTTCCAGTTCATCGTCGGCGAAGGCCAGATGCTCAAGGAATTCGAGGACGCGGTGCGCGGTCTCAAGATTGGTGATAGCCGCACCTTTCCGCTGTCCTTTCCGCAGGACTATCACGGCAAGGATGTAGCCGGCAAGCAGGCCGACTTCATGGTTACCGTCAAGAAAATCGAGGCGGCGCACCTGCCCGAGGTGAACGAGCAGTTCGTCAAGTCGCTCGGCATCGCCGATGCCGCCGTGGAGACGCTGCGCGCCGATATTCGCAAGAACCTCGAGCGGGAGGTCAAGTTCCGTTTGCTCGCGCGCAACAAGACCGCCGTGATGGATACGTTGATAGCCAACGCGCAGTTCGATCTGCCCCAATCCAGCGTGCAAGCCGAGGTTGAACGCATGGTCGCCCGGGCGCGCGCCGAGCTCAAACAGCGCGGCATCAAAGACGCCGACAACGCGCCGATTCCTGAGGACATGTTTCGCCCCGATGCCGAACGCCGCGTGCACCTGGGCCTGGTGGTGGCCGAACTCGTGCGCGCCAACGATTTGTACGCCAAGCCGGAGCAGATCAAGGCCCATATCGAGGAAATTGCCTCCAGCTATGAGAAGCCGGCGGATGTGGTGCGCTGGTATTACGGCGACAACCAGCGGCTGTCCGAGGTGGAATCCGTGGTTCTCGAAAATAACGTGACGGACTTCGTGCTGGGCAAGGCGAAGATCAACGACAAGACGGTAAGCTTCGACGAACTGATGGCCCAGCGGCAGAACTGAGCTGCCGGGCGATTTCCGCCGCACGCATGGGGTTCGTGCTTTTGCGCGTGAGCCTCATTTCGTTTGGGTACTACAGTTTGGGTACTACAGTACGGCAGTACGCAGAGCCTCTTTGGGAGAGTCAATACATATGAGCGCACAGGAAATCCAAGGTCTCGGCATGGTTCCGATGGTCATTGAACAATCGGGCCGCGGCGAGCGTGCGTACGACATTTATTCGCGCCTGCTCAAGGAGCGCGTGGTGTTTCTGGTCGGCGAGGTGAACGACCAGACCGCCAACCTGGTCGTTGCGCAGTTGCTGTTCCTGGAGAGCGAGAACCCCGACAAGGACATCTCGTTTTACATCAACTCGCCCGGGGGCAGCGTCAGCGCCGGCATGGCGATCTACGACACCATGCAATTCATCAAGCCGCAAGTCTCGACGCTGTGCATCGGCTTTGCCGCGAGCATGGGCGCCTTCCTGCTGGCCGCTGGCGAGAAAGGCAAGCGCTTTTCGCTGCCGAACTCGAAAATCATGATCCATCAAGTGCTCGGCGGCGCCCGAGGCCAGGCGACCGATATCGAGATCCATGCGCGCGACATTCTCAAGACACGCGAGCAGATGAACCGCATCCTTGCCGAGCGCACCGGCCAGCCGGTCGAGAAAATCGCGCGCGACACCGAGCGCGACTACTTCCTCAGCGCTGACGAAGCCAAGGATTACGGCCTGATCGATCAGGTGATCGCCAAGCGGGAGTGACGATCGCCCGTGCGCGAGCGTATGTAAAAAGCAACGGCACTTGTAACGCATGTGCCGCCGCCGTACGCAGCAATTCCCTCGTCCGAGCGCGTGTCATCCTGGGGTGCGTGGTGGCGCGTGCGTGTGGGCCGGGAGGATATTTGACATTTGTCATGCGAAAAAAATCAGTCATGTTTCGCTATCATTACCGACACTCCCGTTACAAGGCACTGTTACATGGCCGATAAGAAAGGCTCTTCCAGCGAGACAACGCTTTATTGCTCCTTCTGCGGCAAGAGCCAGCACGAGGTCAAGAAACTCATTGCAGGGCAATCGGTTTTCATTTGCGACGAATGTATCGATCTGTGCAACGAAATCATTCGTGACGAGCTCCCCGTCAGCGAGGGGGGAAGCGGTCTGCCCACGCCTGCGGAGATCAAGGCTAATCTGGACAACTACGTCATCGGCCGGGAGGCTGCCAAGCGCATGCTCGCGGTGGCGGTTTACAACCACTACAAGCGCCTGAACCACAAAGACAAGGCCAAGACGGACGACGTCGAACTGAGCAAAAGCAATATTTTGCTGATCGGTCCCACCGGTTCGGGCAAGACCTTTCTGGCGCAGACGCTCGCGCGCCAGCTTGACGTGCCCTTCGTCATGGCCGACGCCACCACGCTGACCGAAGCGGGTTACGTTGGGGAAGACGTCGAGAACATCATCCAGAAGCTGCTGCAAAGCTGCAATTACGAGGTCGAGCGTGCTCAGCGCGGCATCGTCTACATTGACGAGATCGACAAAATTTCGCGCAAATCCGATAACCCTTCAATCACGCGCGACGTGTCGGGCGAGGGCGTGCAACAAGCCTTACTCAAGCTGATCGAAGGCACGATGGCCAGCGTGCCGCCGCAGGGCGGGCGCAAGCATCCCAATCAGGATTTCTTGCAGATCGACACGACCAATATCCTGTTCATTTGCGGCGGCGCATTCGCCGGACTGGAAAAAGTCATCGAAAACCGCACCGAGGCTTCGGGCATCGGCTTCGGCGCAATGGTGCGCAGCAAACAGCAACGCAGCCTGACCGACATCTTCCGTGAGGTGGAACCCGAGGATTTGATCAAGTTCGGCCTGATTCCCGAACTGGTCGGCCGCATGCCAGTGGTGGCGTCACTGGACGAGCTCAGCGAGGACGCGCTGGTGCAGATCCTGACCGAGCCCAGGAATGCGCTGGTCAAACAGTTCTCCAAGCTGTTGCAAATGGAAGGTGTCGAGCTTGAAATCCGGCCTGCGGCGCTGCGCGCCATCGCGCGCAAGGCGCTGGCGCGAAAAACCGGCGCACGCGGACTGCGCTCGGTACTTGAACAGGCGCTGATCGACACCATGTTCGATCTACCAAATACGCATAATGTCGACAAGGTGGTGATCGATGAATCCACCATCGAAGAGAACAAACCGCCGTTGATCGTTTATCGTGAAGCGGCCAAAAAAGCCTGAACGACAAGACGCCGAGGGTTGAGTGCCACGCGATCTATTTGAACAGCGTGGTGCCGGCCCATCTTTGACTGATTAAATTCCGAGGCTTTTCCCATGTCTGGTCACACTCCTTTGTCCTCTGAAACGATCGAACTGCCGTTGCTGCCTTTGCGCGATGTGGTGGTGTTTCCGCACATGGTGATTCCGCTGTTTGTCGGGCGGGCCAAAAGCATCAAGGCGCTCGAATTGGCGATGGAGGCTTCGCGTTCCATCATGCTCGTGGCGCAGAAAGCGGCCGCCAAGGACGAGCCCTCGGCGACCGACATGTTCGAGGTGGGCTGTATCTCGACCATCTTGCAGATGCTCAAGTTGCCCGACGGTACGGTGAAGGTGTTGGTCGAGGGCCAGCAGCGCGCCCGGGTCGATCGCATCCAAGACAGCGAGACCCATTTTTTCGCCACCGTCGTACCTCTGGAGGATACCGGCCAAACCGCCAGTAACGATACCGAGGTCGAGGCGCTGCGCCGGGCGGTGACGCACCAGTTCGACCAGTACGTCAAGCTCAACAAGAAGATTCCGCCCGAGATCCTGACCTCGATCTCCAGCATCGATGATCCGGGCCGTCTTGCCGATACCATCACGGCGCATCTGCCGCTCAAGCTGGAGAACAAGCAGGCGGTGCTCGACCTGTCGGACATCCGTGAGCGGCTCGAAAACCTGTTCGCGCAGCTCGAGCGCGAGGTCGATATCCTCAACGTCGATAAGAAAATCCGCGGCCGCGTCAAGCGCCAGATGGAAAAGAACCAGCGCGACTTCTACCTCAACGAGCAGGTCAAGGCGATCCAGAAGGAACTCGGCGACGGCGAAGAGGGCGCCGACATCGAGGAGATCGAGAAAAAGATCAAGGCCGCGCGCATGCCCAAGGAGGCGCAAAAGAAGGTCGAGAGCGAACTCAAGAAGCTCAAGCTGATGTCGCCGATGTCGGCCGAGGCCACCGTGGTGCGCAACTACATCGACGTGCTGGTTTCGCTGCCGTGGAGCAAAAAAACCAAGATCAAGCATGACCTCGGCCATGCCGAGCAGGTGCTCAATGAAGACCACTACGGGCTTGAAAAGGTCAAGGATCGCATCCTTGAATACCTTGCGGTGCAGCAGCGCGTGGACAAGGTCAAAGCGCCGATTCTGTGCCTCGTCGGGCCACCCGGTGTAGGCAAGACCTCGCTGGGCCAATCGATCGCCAAGGCGACGGGGCGCAAGTACGTGCGCATGGCGCTGGGCGGCATGCGCGACGAGGCCGAGATCCGTGGCCACCGCCGTACTTACATCGGCGCGCTGCCGGGCAAGGTGCTGCAGAGCTTGACCAAGGCGGGTACACGCAATCCGCTGTTTCTACTCGACGAGATCGACAAACTCGGCACCGATTTCCGCGGCGATCCGTCCAGTGCGCTGCTCGAGGTGCTCGATCCGGAGCAGAACCACACTTTCAGTGATCACTACGTCGAGCTTGACTTTGACCTCAGCGACGTGATGTTCGTCGCGACTTCGAACTCGATGCACATTCCGCCGGCATTGCTCGATCGTCTGGAAGTCATCCGCCTCTCGGGCTACACCGAGGACGAGAAGACGAACATCGGGCTCAAGTACCTGCTGCCCAAGCAGCTCAAAAACAATGGCGTCAGGGAAGGGGAGTTGCTCGTCACTGAAGAGGCCATTCGTGACATCGTGCGCTACTACACGCGCGAAGCCGGCGTGCGTTCACTTGAGCGTGAACTCTCGAAAATCTGCCGCAAGGTGGTCAAGGGCCTCCAGCTCAAGAAGATGAGCCCGCAAGTCGTTGTCGAAGGCAAGAATCTCGATGAGTTTCTTGGTGTGCGCAAGTACACCTTTGGCCGCGCGGAGCAGCAAAATCAGGTTGGCCAGGTGGTTGGCCTGGCGTGGACGGAGGTTGGAGGCGACCTGTTGACCATCGAGACCGTGATCGTGCCCGGCAAGGGGCTGATCAGCCGAACCGGTTCGCTCGGTGATGTGATGAAAGAATCGGTCGAGGCCGCGCGTACCGTGGTGCGCAGCCGTGCGCGGCGTTTGGGCATTCGCGATGAGATGTTCGAAAAACGTGACATTCACATCCACGTTCCAGACGGCGCTACCCCGAAGGACGGCCCGAGCGCGGGGATCGCGATGACGACCGCGCTGGTCTCGGCGCTCACGGGCATTCCGGTGCGCAGCGATGTCGCGATGACCGGCGAGATCACGCTGCGCGGCGAAGTCACCGCGATCGGGGGACTCAAAGAAAAACTGCTGGCCGCGTTGCGGGGTGGTATCAAGGTTGTGCTGATCCCTGAGGAAAACGCGAAGGATCTGCAGGAAATTCCGGAAAACGTAAAAAACAACCTGGAAATCATTCCGGTCAAATGGATCGACAAGGTGCTTGAGTTGGCACTCGAAAAGCAGCCGGTGCCTCTGTCGGATGAAGATGTCGCCGCTTCCGCCGCGGCGATGGCCGAACTGGCCAAGCAGCGTGAGTCACAAAGCGGGACAGAGTCGATTAAGCACTGATATCCCGGATTTCTGAGCGCGCGGCAAGTTGGAAACCCGGCCTGCCGCCTCCGGATTGAAGCGCCGGGATTGTCCGCGCGGCCGGCCGTAGCGGCATACCCGCCCGAAGCGGGGCACGCCGCTCACGTCATGCCTTGGGCAAGGTCACGCCGCGTTGGCCCTGGTATTTGCCGCCGCGATCCTTGTAACTGGTTTCGCATACTTCGTCGCTTTCGAAAAACAGCACCTGCGCGCAGCCTTCGCCCGCGTAAATCTTGGCCGGCAGCGGCGTGGTGTTGCTGAATTCGAGTGTGACGTAACCTTCCCACTCGGGCTCGAAGGGCGTGACGTTGACGATGATTCCGCAGCGCGCGTATGTGCTTTTACCCAGGCAGACCGTCAACACATTGCGCGGGATGCGGAAATATTCCACCGTGCGCGCCAACGCAAAACTGTTGGGCGGAATGATGCAGTGATCTCCGTGCATATCGACGAAACTTTTTTCGTCGAAATTCTTCGGATCGACCACCGTGCTGTGGATGTTGGTGAAGATTTTGAATTCGGGCGCGCAGCGAATGTCGTAGCCGTAGCTGGACGTTCCGTAGCTGATGATCTTGTGTCCTTCGCTTTCGCGCACCTGTCCGGGCTCGAAGGGTTCAATCATGCCGTGTTCGCGCGCCATGCGGCGGATCCATTTGTCGCTCTTGATACTCATCGGGCGGTCTTTCCGGGGGCTGTCTTTGCGGGGATCGCCATTCTAGAAGCTGGCCGGCCCGCCGCCGCGCGCTCGCACAAAATTCGCACCACCGTATCCTGCAAGGCTTCCAATTTGGCGATCGGTCCGCCCGCGCCAATGGCCAACTGCGTATCCGGCGCGCCTGCCACCGTGCTCACGGCAATGATGCCGAAACCTTCGGTGACGATAGCGCGCGAGAAGGCATAGCCACGTTCGCGGGTTTCGCGCACCTGCGCCCTCACGTAATCCAGATCGACGGCCTGGCCCCCGGCCTTGAGCCGGAGATTGGTGCGGTGAACGATGCGCGCCACGTGCTCGTCCGAACTGGCCGCGAGCAAGGCCCACCCCAGTCCCGACATGCACAGCAAGCGCCGTGTGCCGGGCTGAATATTGAAGTTCATGAGCCGGTTGCCGTGGACGACGTGTACATAGTGCGCGTAAATGTCGTTTTCGACCGCCAGAACGGCCGTGAACCCGGTTTCGCGCGCGATGTCGGCCAATACCTCGTACAACTGGCCGCCGTCGAACATCGAATCGACGACCCAGTCGCCCAGCGAAGCCAGCCGGGGCGTGGCCAGGTAGGCGCGCAGCGAGGAGTCGTAACGCAAATAACCCAGTGTGGCCATGCTCTTGAGCAGTACCTGCGCGCTCGACAGCGGATAGCCCAGCCGTTCCGAAATTTCGCGCACCGTCACCGGCCGGCGCACTTCGCCCATGTATTCGAGCACTTCGAATACGCGTCCTGCCGTTTTGATGACCGATGGTTCCACGGTGCTGGAGTTTTCGTGCTCGTTGGAGCCGTCATCCCGTCAAACGATGGCCCGCTTCCGCTGCAGACCTTCGATTTCGGCCGCGCCCAAACCCGCCTCACGCAGCACTTCTTCGGTGTGTTGGCCAATGGTCGGCGCTTGCCGGTACACGTTGGCGGGCGTGGCCGAAAAGCGCGTCGTGGGCCGCATCTGGCGGATCGGGCCTTCGGTCGGGTGCTCCGCGTCCTGGAACAGGCCGACAGCCTGCAGGTGCGGATGCGCGGGCAGGTCGTCCGGGGTGTAGATCGGCGTGGCAGGAATATCGAGCTGCTCGCACAGCGCCATCCATTGCGCGGTCGTCTTCTGGGGCGACAACTCGCGCAGATGCGCATACAGCTCGCGGATTCGCGCGTTGCGGTTGTGGCGGTCTTCGATGTCGTAGTGTTCGCTCAAATCCTGGCGGCCCACGGCATCGAAGAAAGCGCGCCAGTGCTTGTTGGTATAGGGCAGCATGGCGATCCAGCCGTCCTGGGTGCGCGCCGGTCTGCGTCCCCCTTCGAGCAGGCGCGGATAGCCGGCTTTGACCGTCGACCCGCGAAAAGTCAGCCCCCCCATGTGCTCGGCCATGACGAAGGCGGCCATCGTCTCCAGCATCGGCACTTCGACATACTGGCCCTGGCCGGTGGTCGCACGGTGCAGCAGGGCCGCCATGATGGCGTTGCTCACCGCCAGTCCGGCGGTCTTGTCGGCGATCAGGCTGGGCACGTAGTCGGGTTCCTCGTGGCCGGCGGTTGAATTCAAGCCCACCAGCCCGCAGCCGGCCTGCACGATGTCGTCGAAGGCTGGTTTGTCGCGGTGCGGGCCATCCTGGCCGAACCCGACCGCCGCGCAATAGACGATGTCCGGACGAACGCGCGAGACCTGCTCGTAGCCCAGGCCGAGCCGCTCCACGGCGGGGATGCGCATGTTGTGCACCACCACGTCCACGGTCGGGATCAACGCATGCAGCGCGGCGCGCCCCTCGGGCGTTTTCAAGTCGATGCACACCGAGCGCTTGTTGCGATTGACGGCCAGGAAGATCGAGCTCATGCCCGGATGCAGCGAGATGCCGTTGGCGCGCATCATGTCGCCCTCCGGCGGTTCGATCTTGATCACGTCGGCGCCGAAGTCCGCCAGGATCTGGGTGGCGATCGGACCGAGCACGACGGCGGTCAGGTCGAGCACGCGAATGCCCTTGAGCGGACCGCTGGCCGCCGCCGTGGCGGAAGGAGAAAAAGAGGAGGGTGAGGAAGAAGCAGTCATTGCAAAGTCGCCAGATTCGATTCGGGTTCGATTTAGTGGGGAAGCCCAACCAGCTTGCGCGCCATCACGATGCGCTGGATCTGGCCGGTGCCTTCGACGATGTCCATCGCCTTGACGTCGCGAAAGAGCTTTTCGATCAGATGGTCGCCTCGCCCGCCGGCCAGGCCGAGCACCTCCATG
>CAYTPC010000012.1:0-15824 GCA_964439605.1 uncultured Burkholderiaceae bacterium | reverse complement strand
CGCCCCGGCTACGACTTTCTGATGCAGGGCATGGGCGGGCTGATGAGCGTGACGGGCCGCGCCGACGGCGAACCCGGCGCCGGCCCGGTCAAGGTGGGCGTGGCGCTGACCGACATCATGACCGGCCTGTACGCCACCATCTCCATCCTGGCCGCGCTGCGCGCGCGCGACACCACGGGGCAGGGCCAGCAAATCGACCTGGCGCTGCTCGACGTGCTGGTGGCCTGCATGGCCAACCAGGGCATGAACTACCTCTACAGCGGTCAGGCACCGCGCCGCATGGGCAACGCGCACCCCAATGTGGTGCCGTATCAGGACTTCCCGACGGCCGATGGCCACATGATCGTGGCCATCGGCAACGACGACCAGTTCGCCCGCTTTTGCACCGCCGCCGGCCGCCCCGAATGGGCCGCTGATCCGCGCTTCACGCGCGGCGTGGCGCGCGTGCAGAACCGCGACGTACTCATCCCCGCCATGCGCGAAGTCACCGTCACCCGCACCACGCGCGAATGGGTCGCTCTGCTGGAGCGCGCCAACGTGCCCTGCGGCCCCATCAACACCCTGGCCGACGTGTTCGACGATCCGCAGGTCAAGGCGCGCGGCATGCGCATCGAGGTGGAACGCCCCGGCTGCGGCAAGATTCCGCTGGTCGCCAGCCCCATCCGCCTGTCGGCCACGCCCGTACGCTACGACAAGGCGCCGCCCGCGCTGGGGCAAGACACCGCCGCCGTTGCCGCGCAGTGGCTGGGCCTGTCGCAGGCGCAAATCGACGAATTGATGAAACAAGGCGTGTTGGCATGAGTGCATTCCCCATTGCCGATCTGGGCCAACTCTGACCCCTATTTCGCCGGAATCGTGTTGGCCGGCTTTTTACAGGGCTGCGCCACGGCGAGCGCATCATGACGGGCACAATCCGGGGGGGCGGCGGCGCCGGTGACCGCCGGTATCCCGTGGTCCGGTACAGGCAATGAGCTGGACCTGACCGATACAAGTGGTTGCCAAATGTCGTAGTTGTCGACGTTTTTTGGCGGGTCGATGGAGGAAGATAAGCGGTTCGCACTGCACGGCTGCAGAACTGCCGTACTTCGTGAGGAGGTGGCAATGTATAAGGCCTGCTCCAGAACAAGGTTTGCACCTTGCACCCGACCCCCGAAAGGCGCCTGCGCGGCCCCGAATAGACTATCAACAGGCTCTAAGCTTCGGGCCGATTTAGAGCAAAGATGAACATGAGAAGAAACAAACTGCAAGAGCGGATCGAGGCGCTGTCACCTGCGCGGCTCCAAGGAATGCGCCGGGGGGTCGAAAAAGAAAGCCTGCGCGTGCAGGCCGATGGTCAGCTTGCGCTCACGCCGCACCCGGCGGCGCTTGGCTCGGCGCTCACGCATCCGGGGATCACGACCGATTTCAGTGAATCGCAACTCGAACTGATCACCGGCGCGCATGCCGATGTGGCGTCTTGTTTCGATGAGCTGACGCGCATTCACCAGTTCGTCTGCCAAGTCTTGCAAGGCGGCAGTGAACGCCTGTGGGTTTCAAGCATGCCATGCGGTCTTCCGGTCGATGAAACGATTCCGATCGCGCGTTATGGCACTTCCAATATCGGGCGCGTGAAAAGCGTCTACCGCATGGGTCTGGCGCATCGCTACGGGCGGCGCATGCAGATGATTTCGGGCATTCACTACAACTGGTCGTTGCCGGGGTTGAGCAACGAGGCGTACTTTGCGCTGATCCGCAATTTCCGCCGGCATGCTTTTCTGCCCTTGTATCTGTTCGGCGCTTCGCCGGCGTTGTGCTCAACCTTCGTCAAGGGCCGCAAACACGAGTTGCTGCCGCTCGGCGAGGGCAGCGCGTACATGCCGCACGGGACTTCGCTGCGCATGGGGCGCCTGGGCTACCAGAGCGACGCGCAGGCATCGCTGGCGGTCAGTTACAACAGCCTGGACGGGTACGCCGCTTCGTTGCAGGAAGCGCTGACGCGGCCTTGGCCGGCTTATGAGGAGATCGGCATTCGCAGTCCGGGCGGAGAGTACAACCAACTGGCGCCGACTTTGCTGCAGATTGAAAACGAGTTCTACGGCACGATCCGGCCCAAGCGCACGATCTTTTCCGGCGAGCGGCCGCTGCGCGCGTTGCGCGAGCGCGGAGTCGAATACGTCGAAGTCCGGTTGATGGATCTCGATCCTTTCGAGCCGGTTGGTATCCGTGCCTCGACCATGCGCTGGCTCGACGTGTTTCTGCTGCACTGCCTGCTCAGCGACAGCGCCGATGACACGCCCGCCGAGATCGCCGAAATTGCGCACAACCAGCACCTGGTCGCCGCCCGGGGCCGCGAAAGCGGCCTGCATCTTTTGCGTGGCGGACGTGAAACCGGTTTGGTGGAGTGGGGCGAGGAAATTCTCACGCAGAGCGAGCCGATCGCGTCGGCGCTGGATGCGGCGCTGGGGGGCAATGAATATGCGTGCGCACTGCAAATGGCGCGCGCGGCGTTACAGGCGCCCGATACGCTGCCTTCGGCCAGGGTGCTTGCGGCCATGGCGCGCGAACACGGCAACTCTTTCGTCGCTTTTGGCCGCGCTCAGTCCGATGCGGCGATGCGGCATCTGCTCGCCTTGCCGCTGGATGCCGCTTCGCAGTCTGATTTCAGGCGGGCCAGCCAGGAGTCGGTAGCCGCCCAGGCACGGATCGAAGCAGCCGATACCTTGGCTTTCGAGCAATTCCGCCAGCAATACGTATCAGCCGAAAGTTTGAGAGCTTCTAAGCCTTGAAGCGGTAGTTGAAGGCACTCACCGGCGGCATGCCCCGGTGCGACACCTGAGAATTGTCAGGACCGGGCCGCTCATTTGATAGCAAAATCTGCGAGGTCCGCGTTCTACTTCCACTTTGAGGATCCCTACCGCATGAGCGACTTTCTCAGCTACCGGCAGCAGGACCACGTGGTCACGCTCACCATGAACGATCCCGACCGGCGCAATCCGCTGACCGGCAACACGGCGGTGGACGAATTCCTGGCCGCCATTGCGCGCATCCAGGCCGATACCAGCGTGCGCGCGGTGATCTTGACCGGCGCTGACCCGGCTTTTTCTGCCGGCGGCGACATTCGCACCATGCGCAGCCAGGCCGCGCCCGATGTGCCGCCCATGCGTATCCGCCAGGATTACCGCGCCGGCATTCAGCGCCTGCCGTTGGCGCTGTTTAATCTGGAAGTGCCGGTGATCGCGGCGGTCAACGGTCCGGCCATCGGCGCCGGGCTGGATCTTGCCTGCATGTGCGACTTGCGCATCGCATCGGAAAAAGCCAAGTTCGCCGAAAGCTTCGTGAAGCTGGGCATCATCCCCGGCGACGGCGGCGCCTGGCTGCTGCCGCGGGTGATCGGCATGGCGCGTGCGGCGGAGCTGAGCTTCACCGCCGAAATGATCGATGCCCAGCGTGCGCTGGAATGGGGTTTGGTCTCGCGCGTGGTGCCGCACGCTTCGCTGATGGAAACCGCCTGCGCGCTGGCCGACCGCATCGTGGCGCATCCGCCGCAAGCCATGCGCATGACCAAGAGACTGATGCGCGAGGCGATGCACACGCGGTTGGACACACTATTGGAAATGTCGGCGGCATTCCAGGCGCTGGCGCACAAAACGCCCGAGCATGCCGAGGCGGTGTCCGCCTTCCTGGAAAAGCGTGCGCCGCGCTTTGGTGATTGAGGTTTTCGTGGCTGCATCATCCACTACCGTTCAGATGCGCGGGTTGCGCGCGGACCGGCCTGCCGATGCGGTGCAGGATTTGCCGTTCGACGGGCTGGCGCTCAATTTGCGCCGCATCAGGCAGTTCGTGGTGCTGGCCGAAACGCGCAGCTTCCGCCGCGCGGCCGAGCGTCTGCATATCGCGCAGCCGCCGTTGTCGATATCGATCCAGAAACTCGAAGCGGAACTGGGCGTGCGGCTGTTCGAGCGCGGCGGCGTCGGCGGAGTGTCTCTCACGCCCGGTGGCCAGGCGGCGCTGGTGCAGGCTCGCCGGCTCCTGTTCCATAACGCGCAACTGCTGGTGGCCGCGAAGGCTGCCGCCGCGGGAAACGGCGGCATGCTGCGGATCGGCTTCGTCGGTTCGACCACCAATGGCGTGCTGCAGAAAATCGTGCGCCAGTTCCGGGCCGAACATGCCGGTGTCGAGCTGGTACTCAAAGAGGCGACTTCGGTACAGATCGTCGCGCATGTGAACGGCGGCGAATTGGATGTCGGCCTGGCGCGCACGCCTCTATTGAATTCCGCACAGGTGGAGCTCACGCCGCTGCTGGCGGAACACTTCGTGGCTGCATTGCCGCTGGGCAATGCGCTGGCGTACAAGTCCGAGTTGCGGCTGGAGGAACTGGCCGGCGAGTCTTTCGTGTTCTACGCGCGCGGCGAGGCGGCCGGACTGCATGCGATGGCGATGCTCGCTTGCCAGCACGCCGGCTTTCTGCCACGGATCACGCAGGAAGCCACCCAGGTGCAGACGGTGCTATCGCTGGTGGAAAGCGGGTTGGGCGTGGCGCTGGTCCCCTCGGGGTTTGAACACAACCTCAATCCGCGCGTGGCTTACCGGTCCATCGCCGGCCTTTCGCCGGCTGCCGGTATCGGGCTTGCACTGGTGCTGCCCGACATGGCCAGCGTGGCGGCGCAGAACTTTCGCAACGTGGCGCAACGTTGCTTCCCGCTTGCCTGAGAGCTTGTTGAGTTGAGGTAAGGCGCAGCGTCAGGGCCGGCTCGCCCGTTTGCTTTCTTGACGTACGTGCAAACCGGGCAGGGTCAAGACATCGGATGACATAATTCTTCACGCTTTTCTCTTTTCCCGTATGACCCTCAAGCTTGCCATTGCCCAGTCCAATTTCGTTGTGGGCGATCTTGCCGGCAATGCGCAGAAGATCCTCGATGCGGCGCGTGCCGCCCATGCGCAGGGTGCGCGGCTGCTGCTCACGCCGGAGTTGTCGATCTGTGGCTTTGCGGCCGAAGACCTGTTTTTGCGGCCTGCCTTCATTGCCGCCTGTGATGCCGCCGTGAAATCGCTGGCGCGGTCGCTGGCCGAATTGCAGGACATGGTGGTCGTCGTGGGGCATCCCAGCGGGATCGGCGCCGATCGATCCACCCCCACGCGGCGCCGGTACAACGCTGCGAGCGTGCTCTGCAATGGCCGGGTGCTTCAAACCTATGCCAAGCGCGAACTATCGAACTGCCAAGTGTTTGATGAACACCGCTACTTCGCGCCTGGACAGAACGTTTGCGTTTTCGAGGCTGGCCAAGTGCGTGTGGGTCTGCTGATTTGCGAGGACGCATGGGTCGAGGAACCCGCGCGCCTGGCCAAGGCGGCTGGCGCTGAGCTGCTCGCCGTCATCAACGCATGGCCCTACCATGCCGGCAAGGAGGACGAACGCATGGCACGCATGGTCGAGCGCGCGCGCGCCGCAGGCCTGCCGCTGGTCTGTGCGAATCTGGTCGGCGGCCAGGATGAAGTGGTATTCGATGGCGCTTCCTTCGCCTTGCAGTCCGACGGCACGCAGGCGCTGCGCGGACCGTGTTTTAGCGATGAACTGGTTTACGCGCAGGTACAGCGCGCTCCGGCGGGCGGCATGGTGTTCGCGGCTGGAGCGATTGCTCCGGCTCGTTCGAGCGAGGCGCAATTGTGGGATGCCCTGGTGCTCGGCGTGCGCGATTACGTCGGCAAGAACGGATTTCCCGGTGCGATCCTCGGGTTGTCGGGCGGCATTGATTCGGCGCTCGTGCTGGCGATCGCGGTGGATGCGCTCGGCAAGGACAAGGTGCGTACGGTGATGATGCCCTCGCGCTACACCGCCGACATCAGCCGGATCGATGCGCGCGAAATGGCGCGGCGCATGGGTGTGCGCTACGGCGAAATTCCGATTCGCCCGGCCTTCGAGGCTTTCCGGGAAACGCTGGCCGGTGATTTCGCGGGGCTGTCCGAAGACGCCACCGAGGAAAACATTCAGGCGCGCATTCGCGGCACGTTGCTGATGGCGCTGTCCAACAAGTTCGGCGCCGTCGTGCTGACCACCGGCAACAAGAGCGAATTGGCCACCGGCTACTGCACACTCTATGGCGACATGGCCGGCGGCTTTGCGGTTCTCAAGGACGTGTTCAAGACCACCGTGTTCGCGCTCGCACGCTGGCGCAACGCCAACGATCCTTACGGCAGCTGCGTAGAACCGATACCGGAGCGCATCATCACGCGTGCGCCCAGTGCCGAGTTGCGCGCGGACCAAACCGACCAGGACAGCCTGCCGCCTTACGACGTTCTCGACGGCATTCTCGCGCGCTACATGGAGGATGACCAAAGCATCGGCGAAATCATCGCCGCCGGTTATGAGCGCGCGACGGTCGAGCGGGTGGCGCGGCTCATCAAGCTCAATGAATACAAGCGGCGCCAAGCGCCTGTGGGTATCAGCGTCACGCGCCGCGGCTTTGGTAAGGATTGGCGGTACCCGATTACGAGCAGATTCGATGAAAAAGCAGGAGGACCATCCCTATGAAACAGATCGTTGCCATCGTCAAACCCTTCAAGCTCGATGACGTGCGTGAGGCTTTGGCCGAGGTGGGCGTAACCGGCCTGACCGTGACCGAAGTCAAGGGCTTCGGACGGCAGAAGGGCCACACCGAGTTGTATCGCGGCGCCGAGTACGTCGTCGACTTTCTGCCCAAGATGAAAATCGAGGTGGTGGTGCAGGACAGCGACGTCGAACGCTGCGTGGACGCAATCGTCAGCGCGGCGCGCACCGGCAAGATCGGTGACGGAAAAATCTTCGTCACGAGTGTCGAGCGGGTGGTGCGCATCCGTACCGGCGAAGAAGACGAAGCGGCCATCTGACGGCCTTCATCTCGTCAGTTTCTTTCCGATCCACCAGGCGGTGCGGTGCAGGCTGAAAAGCCTGCGCAAGCTTATCCGGCGTCGCCTCGAATCTTGGCGCGGAGCATCTCCAGCAGTGCGAGCGGGTCCTCGCCGATGTGCACCAAGTTCATCTGCCACGTATCCATGAGCCCTTTGTGCACGGTGTGCGCGAGGAAATCCAGCAGCGCGTCGTAATAGCCCCCTAAATTGAGGATGCCCACGGGTTTGTCGTGGTAGCCGAGCTGCCGCCAGGTCCAGATCTCGAACAATTCCTCGAGCGTGCCGATGCCGCCGGGCAGCGCGATGAAGGCATCGGAGCGCGTACTCATCATCGCCTTGCGTTCGTGCATGGTGTCAACGACGTGCAGTTCGTCGCATAGGTGGTTGGCCAGTTCCTTGTCAACCAGATTCCTGGGAATGATGCCGACCACGCGCCCGCCCGCGGCGCGGGTGGCTTCAGCCGTCAACCCCATCAGGCCGGTGCGTCCGCCGCCGTATACCAGTTGGCCACGATGGGAGCCGATCCAGCGGCCGACCGCTTGGGCCGTGGTGGCGTGGAGGGGGTCATGGCCCGGCCGCGAGCCGCAATAAACGCAAATCGAGAAAGCGGGATTCATTTGAAATTCGTGGAATACATGCGCATTCTCTTTAGCTGCCCATGGCGCTGCCGCGCCACCCGCGACCCATGAAACTGGCGCAGCCAAGGGCCAGGAATCCCGTGGCCCGGCTTGACCGGGCCACTGGGATTGCCCCCTGGAAGGGGGCTGAGGGCCGCGGCTCCAAGCCTGCTTGAGCAGGCTTGGACGGACCCGAAGAGCAGCCGCCTCTGGCGGCTGCCCGACAGAGCCACACGAAGTGGGCGAGGCTGGGGGTCAGTGTCATTTCATCAGATGAAGCGTTGCCACAAGGCAGTCGCCCAGATGCCGCCGCACAGCAGCAGCGATAAAAGGACGGCGGCACTGCCCAGGTCCTTGGCGTGCTTGGAGAGAAGATGCCATTCGTGACCGATGCGGTCGACCACCGCTTCGATCGCGCTGTTGAGCAATTCGACGATCAGCACCAGCATCACGCTGCCGGCCAGCAGGACGCATTCCACCCAGTTGCGGCCGAGCCATACGGCCAACGGCAGCATCACCACGGCGGCAAAGACTTCTTGCCGGAAGGCGGTCTCTCCCCATCCGGTGCGCAGGCCGCTGACGGAGATCAGCCCGGCACGCCAGATCCGGTCCAGGCCGCGGCGGTGTGCTTGGGAGTTGGCGGTGGGGTCGGGGGAACTCATGGTGCAATCGGTGTGGTACGGATCAGCCGTGTGCCGGCCCAGGCGTCATGCCAGAACTGGCGCAGTGGGTGCAAACGCGACAGCAGGGCCCACACGAGTACCCAGCCGAATACCAGCAGAGTCATCTCAGCGCCGCGCAATTTGAATGGCGCCATGGCTGCCAGCGGCGGCAGGAACCAGACCCAGCACAGCAAATAGCGCCACAGCGCGCGGCGCTGGGTCAGGGGATGGCCATGGCGGTCGACGATGCGGATGCCCCAAGTTTTCATCGCCAGCGTCTGGCCCTTGGTCCAGAACCAAGTGAAATAGACGCCGATCACGATGAACAGGAAGACTTGCAGCGCTGGGTGTCGCTGCGCATCCAGCGCATGGCGCATCTGGCTGAGCGTACTGAACAGCCAGCCGGCTATGAATACCACCGCGAACACCAGCATGCCCTCGTACACCCAGCAGGCCATGCGGCGCCGCAGGCCGGGGGCCATCAGCGGCGGCGAATCAGGGGTGGCGAGCGGTGAGCCGGAGAACGTTCCGGTATCGCGGCGGGGTGGGGTGCGGGTCATGGGCCCTGCATTATGGCAACGCTGGATAGGGGAGCCTCAGAGCAAATACTTTCCCGGCTTTACCGGGGAAGTGATCCAGCGTCGCCGCCTTATGGAGGCGGTGGTGTGACCCGCGCCGGGCCTGGAGCCGGCGCAGGGGGCTTGGACCTAGCCGATGGCGCGGTTTCGATGCGCGCCGCGCGCCGGCTCTTGGCACTGCCGCCGGGGGCCGAGGCCGGTTTGTGCGCCGGTACCGGCCGTGCCGGCGTTGGCTGGCCGGCAGTGGCGGGTGGCCGGGTACTGGCTTGCTCGGCCAGCTTGCGCTTTTCGGCTTCGCTCAGCGATTGGTAGGCTTCCCACTTGGCCTTGTGTTCCTCGGGTGGCACCAGATGTTTGATTTGGGCGTAGTTGAGCCGTGCGCGCGTACGCTCCTGCGGGCTGAGCGCGGCCCATTCGGTCATCCGGCTGCGTAGCGTGGCCTGCTGTTGCGGGGTCATCTTGTCCAAGTTGCGCGAGAGCGTGAGCCACTTGCTCTTTTGCCGGCCATTGAGCGTGTTCCAGTGCGCGGCCAATGGCTCCAGCGCCTTTCGCTGCGCAGGGGTCAGATCTTTCCACAGTGGAGGCGAGACGGCCGCATCCTTTGTGTTCGGTATACCTTTCGGCTGGGCGGCGGCCATTTCGGCGTTGACGGCGAATACCGCCGCCAGGACGAGAGCAAAGCCAAAGCGCGCAAAAGTGAGCCGCATCTCACTGAACAGACGGGTTTTGAGCTTTGAGGAACTGGGTAAAGCCGGGGTCGGTATATGCGGCTGGCGGCAGATCGCTGCTCAGCAGTGCCGCGTCGACTTCGGCCAGTTCAGTGATCTGGCGATCGTCTTGCTGCCAGTTGATGAGCACCAATCCCAGTACCAGCGCCACCAACGGAACGAGGGAGCCCATTCGAATCCACCAGCCGCCCAGCGCAGCGGCCGTGCCGCCATTCTTTACCACGGCGGGCGCGCCTTGCACCCGGACCACCTTGCGCCGCGCCACCGCCTGGACACGCGCGGCGCGCAGGCGTTCGGTGATGTCATGCGGAAGTTCCTGGGTTCCGGCGGACAAATGCGCCGCAATCTGCTGGCCAAAGCGTGCTTCGAAATCAGCGCTTGGGGTCGAAACCGATGTGCTCATGGTTGAATTGCCTTCGTTTGGAGTGCCTGGCTCAGGGTATGGACGGCGCGGAAACAGTGGACCTTGACGCTGCTTTCGGAGCATCCCATCGCAGCGGCCGTCTCCGCGACGTTCATCTCCTCCCAATAACGCAGCAGGAAAGCTTCCCGTTGACGGCTCGGCAGGGCGGCGATCTCCTGCTCGATCTGACGCAGTGTCTGGGCCCGTTCGGCAAAGGTCTCGGGGTTTTCGGTTTGCCAGAGTTCAGTGCCGGGGGCCGGAACCTCGAGCGGGTCGAAATCGCCTTCTTCATTCCCGATAGAGTCGAAATGACTGAGATTCGAGAACAGTGCCTGACGCGTTTTTTCCCGACGGAACCAGTCAAGTATGCAGTTCGACAGAATGCGCTGGAACAGCAGCGGCAACTCGTCCGCAGGCTTGTCGCCATAGTGCTCGGCCAATTTCATCATGGCGTCTTGCACGATGTCCAGTGCCGCTTCGTCGTCTCGCACGTGATATGCCGCCCGCTTGAAGGCACGCCGCTCCACGCTCTTGAGGAAGTTGGATAGTTCTTGCTCGGTGGCCAAACGAAAGAGGGGCGCAGGCGCCTGCGAGTGGGTCTTGGATGAGGTCTTGGATGAAAACGAAAGCCCGAGCAGGACGTTTCTGTTGGCAAATTATGCCCTGCCGCAACGGGCTGACGGGTCTTCGCCACCGAAGAAACGGCAAACAAGCGTCAGACAGATATCAAAATGACAGCCAACAGTGTCATAATCCACGTTGCAATTCAAAAAGGCAAACGGGTCACGGTCCGGTGGATGAAAGTAATCTGCCTATGGCTTTGGCCTTAAGTCCTGACGTGGCTTCAAAAGAGCTGGCGAAGGGGCACCCAAGGTTTTTCGTTTTCGGAAACGCGAAGGTTCATCATGAAAATCTCCAAAACACAGGGCAGCTATGCGGACGCCGCGGATGCCAGCCAATATCAAGAACTCATGGGCGCCGAAGTGCTGGTCAAGGCACTGCAGGCCGAAGGAGTGCGCTACATCTGGGGCTACCCGGGCGGCGCGGTACTTTACATTTACGACGCGCTCTATAAGCAAGACAGCATTCAGCACGTCCTGGTGCGCCATGAGCAGGCGGCCGTGCATGCCGCCGACGGCTACGCCCGCGCAACGGGCGACGTCGGCGTGGCGCTGGTGACTTCCGGCCCCGGCCTGACCAACGCGGTGACCGGTATTGCCACGGCCTATATGGACAGCATCCCGATGGTCATCATCTCGGGTCAGGTATCGACTCCGGCCATCGGCCAGGATGCCTTCCAGGAATGCGATACCGTGGGTATTACGCGCCCGATCGTCAAGCACAACTTTCTGGTCAAGGACACGAAAGACCTGGTGCTGACGCTGAAGAAGGCTTTTCACGTTGCGCGCTCGGGCCGCCCGGGCCCGGTGGTGGTCGACATTCCGAAGGACATATCGCTCAAAAAGACGCGCTACACGGGTTATCCAGAGCAGATCGAGATGCGCTCGTACAACCCGGTGCGCAAGGGCCACAGCGGGCAGATCCGCAAGGCGCTGCAATTGCTGTTGGCGGCCAAGCGGCCTTATATCTACACCGGCGGCGGCGTGCTGTTGAGCAACGCCACGGCGGAGTTGCGCACGCTGGTGGACATGCTTGGCTATCCGGTCACCCATACGTTGATGGGGCTGGGCGCTTACCCGGCGAGTGATCGCAAGTTTCTGGGCATGCTCGGCATGCACGGCACGCTCGAAGCCAATAATGCGATGCAGAATTGTGACGTGCTGTTGGCTGTCGGGGCGCGCTTTGATGATCGGGTGATCGGCAATCCGAAGCATTTCGCGCAGAACGAGCGCAAGATCATCCACATCGATATCGATCCGTCGAGTATTTCCAAGCGCGTGAAGGTCGATGTGCCGATCGTCGGCGACGTGAAGGAAGTGCTGTCCGACCTGATCTCGATCATCCGCGAAACCGATGCCCGTCCGGATGCCGGCGCACTGGCCGAGTGGTGGAAGACCATCGAAGCCTGGCGTGCGCGTGATTGCCTCAACTATGACCGCGGCAACCACGAAGTCATCAAGCCTCAGTACGTCGTCGAGACGCTCTGGGACATGACTCGGAACGACGATGTTTACATCACTTCCGACGTCGGCCAGCATCAAATGTGGGCCGCACAGTACTACCGCTTCGATGAGCCGCGCCGCTGGATCAACTCCGGTGGCCTGGGCACGATGGGCGTGGGGATTCCCTATGCGATGGGCATCAAGCTGGCCAAGCCGGAGTCGGAAGTGTTTTGCATCACGGGCGAAGGCTCGGTGCAGATGTGCATCCAGGAGCTTTCGACCTGTCTGCAATACAACACGCCGATCAAGATCTGTTCGTTGAACAACCGCTACCTCGGCATGGTGCGTCAGTGGCAGGAAATCGAATATTCGGGTCGCTACAGTCACTCCTACATGGATGCGCTTCCCAATTTCGTCAAGCTGGCCGAGGCTTATGGTCACGTGGGCATGCTGATCGACCGGCCGCAGGACGTGGAACCGGCGTTGCGCGAGGCGCGCAAGCTCAAAGACCGAACGGTGTTTCTTGATTTCCGGACCGACCCCACCGAGAACGTGTTCCCGATGGTGCAGGCCGGCAAGGGACTAACTGAAATGCTCATGGGTGTCGAGGATCTCTGAGATCCGAGGCGTTTTTTTTCTTTAACTTTCGATGAATCTATTGCCCGCCGAACCCGCGCATTACCGTGAGTGGGGGAGGGCGGAGAAACCGGCCGCAGTCAAGCGCAGTCCTCTGTGTGCAGCGTGCAGGCCGTAGCGAAAAGAGGAATCGCACATGATCATGAAACACATCATTGCCGTCTTATTGGAAAACGAACCTGGCGCACTCTCGCGCGTGGTTGGGCTGTTTTCAGCGCGGGGCTACAACATCGAGTCGCTCACCGTCGCCCCCACCGAGGACCCGAGTCTCTCGCGCATGACCATCCCGACCACCGGTTCGGACGACATCATTGAACAGATCACCAAACACCTGAATCGCCTGATCGAGGTCGTGAAGGTGGTCGACCTTACCGAAGGCGCCTACATCGAGCGCGAGCTCATGATGGTCAAGGTGCGCGCGATCGGCAAGGAGCGTGAAGAAATGAAGCGCATGGCCGACATTTTTCGCGGTCATATCATTGACGTCACCGAAAAGAGCTACACCATCGAACTGACTGGCGATCATGGCAAGAACGATGCATTCCTGCAAGCCATCGATCGCACGGCAATTCTCGAAACGGTACGTACCGGTTCGAGCGGTATCGGGCGTGGCGAGCGCATCCTGCGCGTCTGATCTTTTGAATTTTTTTATACCAACGAATCCACGAAGGAGCACCATGAAGGTTTATTACGACAAGGACGCCGACCTGAGCCTGATCAAGGGCAAAACGGTTGCCATCATCGGCTACGGCAGCCAGGGCCACGCGCACGCGCAGAATCTCAACGACAGCGGTGTCAAGGTGATCGTCGGCCTGCGCAAGGGCGGCGCTTCCTGGCCCAAAGTTGAAAAAGCCGGTTTGAAGGTGGCCGAGGTGGCCGAAGCCGTCAAGGCGGCCGACGTCGTCATGGTTCTGCTGCCCGACGAGCAGATCGCCAACGTTTACAAAAACGATATCGCGCCCAACATCAAGCAGGGCGCTTCGCTCGTGTTCGCGCATGGTTTCAACGTGCACTACGGCTTCGTGCAGCCGCGCGCCGATCTGGACGTGTGGATGGTCGCGCCCAAGGCGCCGGGCCATACGGTGCGCAACACCTACGTCCAGGGCGGCGGCGTGCCGCACCTGATCGCCGTGCACCAGGATCAATCGGGCAAGGCGCGAGACCTCGCGTTGAGCTACGCGGTGGCCGATGGCGGCGGCAAGGCCGGCATCATCGAAACCACTTTCCGCGAAGAAACCGAAACCGATCTGTTCGGTGAGCAGGCCGTGCTGTGCGGCGGTACCGTTGAATTGATCAAGGCCGGCTTCGAGACCCTGGTCGAGGCCGGGTATGCGCCTGAGATGGCGTACTTCGAGTGTCTGCATGAGCTCAAGCTGATCATCGATCTGATCTATGAGGGCGGTATCGGCAACATGAACTACTCGATCTCGAACAACGCCGAATACGGCGAGTACGTGACCGGGCCGAAGATCGTCACCGACGAGAGCAAGCGCGCAATGAAAAAGGCGCTGCACGACATCCAGACTGGCGAATACGCCAAGAGCTTCGTGCTCGAAAACGCCGCGGGCGCCCCCACGCTCATCAGCCGTCGCCGCCTGACCGCCGAGCATCCTATTGAGGTTGTCGGCGAGAAGCTGCGCGCAATGATGCCTTGGATCAAAAAGAACAAGCTCGTCGATCAAAGCCGCAATTGAGCAGGGCGCGTCCTGGAGTCTTTGAACCTAGAAACCGCAGTTACTCTGTTCCCGCCAGCTGCTGGCGGGACGGCGTGACTGGCCCGGTGGCCCACCGCAGCGAGCACAGCGGTGGGCTCGTGATGGCCTCGATGCGGGCCTGCGGGTGATGGTCAGCGCATCGCCGGCATCTACCGGCGCCCGAAGATGCTTGCCAGCGGGCGTTACGGAGCGTCCGGCGTGTACGGCGTGTACGGCAACCAAGCCCCTTTCACACAAGCTCATCCCCGGCGAGCGTCCCCCTTTTTTGCCGACGTACTCGCCCTGGTTTTTTTCGATGGCGCACGAGTTGATCCAACCGAAGGCCGACCGGTCATGGAGACACTCAGCTCTCGCAGTCCCGTATGGGCAAAGCGAGTCACGGCTACCATCGGAGCAGCGCAAGCACGGTTCATTGCGGTCTATAAACCTGAAATGGCAGAGGTAATTGCGGGTGCCTCTTGGAATTTTCAGCGGAGTTTATATGCGTCATGAATTTTTCAGCTCAAATTCAAAAAGCTTTCTTCTTCCAATCGAAGATACGGATTTCTTGCTGCGCGACGAGATGCGAGCAATGCGGTTTGCGCTGGAGTTTTCCAAGGCTGATCTCGCGCTGAAGGATTTTGGTATTCGATCAACTGTTGTTGTTTTTGGCGGGGCGCGGATCCAGTCGTCAGAGCAGGCTGAGAAAGCGATTCATGATGCAAAAACCGATGAGGAGCGCCAGATCGCGGAAAATATGATGCGGCGGTCGCGCTATTACGAAATGGCCCGTCAATTTGCGCGCATTGTGTCTGAACGCGGTGGCGCCTTTGCCCCGAAGCATCAGTGGCGAGACAACGTCATCGCAACGGGTGGAGGGCCTGGGATCATGGAAGCAGCCAATCGAGGCGCCCACGACATCAGCGCTCCGACCATAGGTTTCAATATCACTCTTCCACACGAGCAGAAGCCAAATCCATTTGTTACCCCGGAGCTCAACTTTCGTTTTCATTATTTTGCGATGCGTAAGATGCACTTTGCCATGCGGGCAAAGGCGCTTGCCGTCTTCCCTGGGGGCTTCGGAACATTGGACGAGCTATTTGAATTGCTGACTCTACAGCAAACCCAAAAAGTACCACCCGCTCCAATCGTGCTCTTCGGCAAGGATTACTGGAAGAAAGTTATCAACTTTCAGGCTTTGCTGGATTTTCAGGCAATATCTGCCGATGATCTCAAACTGTTTGAGTTCGCGGACAGTGCTGAAGAAGGATGGGAATCACTTGTTAGGCGGGGGTTGGTTGCAGGTATCGAAAGATCTGCGTCGTGAATAGTCTTGGGTGTGCACTCGCCCAGCAGTTCGGCTTGGCGTTTTCAGGTTCATTGACTGATCGTGGTCACGCTTGATCATCGCTTTGCGATCAACGAGCCTGCTCATCAAGGGAACCTCTGAGCAATTGATGTTCAGAGTGATCAAAGCCAGCCAGTCACCACAAACTGAGCTCAGATGCTCAATTTTTTAGCACCTGCCGTTGATTTTGAGGGCCGTTTTGACCCTTTCAGCCCGTTTTCGGGCGCAGCA
>CAYTPC010000011.1:0-16127 GCA_964439605.1 uncultured Burkholderiaceae bacterium | reverse complement strand
CGGCTGCAAATCGACCGCAGCGGCCCATTTTTCACCGGCTTTTTGCCCCATAGCTGGGCTATGGGGCTGCAAATCCGGCGAAAACTGTGCTCGCTGGGGTCGATTTTCGCTATCGGCGATCCAAGTCCGACAGGCTCCTAGGGCAATGGCGCGCACGGCTTCGCTCGCGCGGCCGGCGGTGATCAGGAGACCGATGGGATCGGGCTGCGTTCCGAGCCGGGCCAATAGTTCTGCCAGTGCAGGGGGTTCATAGCAGAACAGGGATAGCAACTGCTCGCCGCGCCAGTGCACGCCCTGGCGGCGCAGCCAGCCGGCGCGGTCGAAGGCGGCCTGCCGGGCGATGAGCTCCGGTTCGCGCAGCAGACCGCCGGTGGCCTCGGTGAAACCGGGATAAAAGAAATATTTCGACAGCCCCGCGCCCGGGCCGTGCAGCACCGGCGAGGGCAGGCCGTGCAGGCGCTCGACCGTGGGTTCCGCCGAAAGGTATTCGAGGTTGATCCACGTGTGTGGTGCGGCGCCATCCTTGGCCGCACGGGCGTAATGCGCAATCCATTCGGGCGCCGGATTGCAGCCGAAGGCTTCGATCAGCACATCGGGCGCGGGCTGGGCGAGCCATTCGGGGGCTACCGGTTCACGCCAGAGCACGAGCGTCAGGCCCGGATGGCCGTTTGGCGCCATCCAGGCGAGCGCCGAGGGATCGTCCACCCACAGCCGCACGTGCTCGCCGGCGTCGGCCAGCATGCGCGCGAGCCGCCAGCACACGCCGAGGTCGCCGTGGTTGTCGATGACTTGACAGAAAATATCCCAGCGCATGTTTTATTCGTCCGTGTCTACATTGTCATTGTCAGGGCGGCGCACCACACGAGTTACACCATGACCACTTACACCAGCACAGTGTTCTGGCAGCGCGGAGAGCAGAATTTTCTCGATAACCGCTACAGCCGCCGCCACGAGATCCGCTTCGATGGCGGCGCGGTCCTGGCTGGCTCCTCCTTGCCGCACGGCGCCGGCGAGCGCGTTCAACTGCCGTTTTCAGGTTGAGCTTCTTTATGGCCGACACGCATTCCGAGGAACTGCTTGCGCAGGTTGCCGCGTTGCCTTCGCTGCCCGGTGTGTACCGCTATTTCGATGCGGCCGGCGGCGTGCTTTACGTGGGCAAGGCGAGCAACCTGAAAAAGCGCGTCGCGAATTATTTCCAGAAGAGCCATGCGGGCACGCGCATCGGGCACATGGTCTCCAAGATCGTGCGCCTGGAAACGACGGTCGTGCGCTCCGAAGCCGAGGCGTTGCTGCTTGAAAACAACCTGATCAAAACGCTCAAGCCCAGGTACAACATCCTGTTCCGGGACGACAAGAGCTACCCTTACCTGAAAATCAGCGCGCACACGTTTCCGCGCATGGTCTACTACCGTGGCGCGGTGGATAAGAAGCATCAGTACTTTGGACCTTACCCGAGTGCCTGGGCGGTGAAAGAGTCGATCCAGCTGCTGCAGAAGGTGTTCCGTCTGCGTACCTGCGAGGACACGGTTTTCGGCAACCGTACCCGGCCTTGCCTGCTCTACCAGATTAAACGTTGCAGCGGGCCCTGTGTTGGCCTGGCCGGCGAGGCTGATTACGCGCAGGACGTGAATGACGCCGAGGCTTTCCTGCGCGGCCAGACGCAGCAATTGTTCACGCAGCTTGAGACGCGGATGATGGCCCATGCCGACAAGCTCGAATTTGAACAGGCAGCCGAGCTGCGCAACCAGATCGCCTCGTTGTCGAAGGTGCTGCATCAGCAGTCGGTCGAGGTGGCGTCCGACAAGGACGTGGACATCATCGCCGTGCGGGTACAAGGCGGCAAGGCCTGCGTCAATCTCGCGATGGTGCGTGGTGGCCGGCATCTGGGTGATCGCGCATATTTCCCGGCGCACGTGGAAGATGCAACCGGCCTGGCCGGCGTTCAGGACGGCCAGGCCGCGTCGCCCGAGCGCCAAGTGCTCGAGGCCTTCATCGCGCAGCACTACATCGACAGCCCCGTACCGCCGACCCTGATACTGGGAGAGCAGATCGGCCGTGAACTGATCGAAGCGGTTTCGGCGCAGGCCGGCACGCGCGTCACGGCGGTATTCCAACCGCGCGAGCAGCGGCGCGTGTGGCTTGAGATGGCGCAGAAGAATGCCGACATCCAACTCGCGCGCCTGCTCGCCGAGGAAGGCTCGCAGCGGGCGCGCACCCGTGCGCTGGTTGATGCGCTGGAACTCGTTCCGGACGACCTTGATACCTTGCGCATCGAGTGCTTCGACATCTCGCACACCGCTGGCGAGGCGGCGCAGGCTTCATGCGTGGTTTTCGAGTGCCACGCGATGCAAACCCGCGAATACCGCCGCTACAACATTGAAGGCATTACGCCCGGGGACGACTACGCGGCGATGCGCCAGGTGCTCATGCGCCGTTACCGCAAGCTGGCCGAAACGCTGGCCGCGGCCAGCGTTTCGCCCGCGTCGGGCGATGCCTCGAGTACCGGCGCCGCGCCGGATGCCGTGGGCGCGCGCCTGCCCGACCTGGTGCTGGTCGACGGTGGCCGGGGCCAGGTCGCGATGGCGCGTGAGGTGTTCGTCGAACTCGGCCTGCCGCTGTCGCTGATCGTCGGCGTCGAAAAAGGGCAGGGGCGCAAGGTCGGCCTGGAGGAATTGGTATTCGCCGACGGACGCGAGAAGGTGTACCTGGGCCGCGATTCCGCTGCCCTGATGCTGGTGGCGCAGATCCGCGACGAGGCGCACCGTTTCGCGATTACCGGCATGCGTGCACGGCGCGCCAAGGTACGCGTCGGCGGCAGCCGGCTCGAAGACATTCCCGGCATCGGCCCGAAGCGCCGCGCGCGCCTGCTGCAACGCTTCGGCGGCGTGCGTGGCGTGGCGGCTGCCAGCGTGGAGGATTTGGCTTCGGTCGAAGGCATCGCGCTTGAGCTGGCCGAAGAAATCTATCGCGCACTCCATTGATACGGCGCGCACGCATGACACAATTGCCCCCCATGTTCTGGAACCTGCCGACCATCATGACCTGGACCCGCATCGTCGCGGTTCCTTTGATCGTCGTGGTGTTCTACCTGCCGCTTGCCGAGCCCGTGCGCAATCTGGTCGCGACCTTGATGTTCCTCATCTTCGCGGCGACCGACTGGCTCGATGGCTACCTTGCGCGCAAACTCAACCAAACCTCGGCTTTCGGCGCCTTTCTCGATCCGGTGGCCGATAAATTCCTCGTCTGTGCCTCGCTGCTGGTGCTGGTGCACCTGAACCGCACCGACGTGTTCGTTGCGCTGATCATCGTCGGCCGCGAGATCACGATCCTGGCGCTGCGCGAATGGATGGCGCAAATCGGCGCCAGCAAGAACATCGCCGTGCATATGCTCGGCAAGGTCAAGACCACGGTGCAAATGATCGCGATTCCGTTCCTGCTGTATGACGGGCGCCTGTTCGGTTTCATCGACACCGGCCTGTGGGGGCTCTGGCTGATCTGGGCTGCGGCGGTACTGACCGTCTGGTCGATGGTCTATTACCTGCGCAAGGCGCTGCCCGAGATCCGCCAAAGCGTGCGCTGAATCGAGCGCGGGTAGCGCGGAAACTTCTTCTCGATCGCAATCATGCAGCCATGAGCAAGAAAAGAATCGCCGTGATCCCCGGCGACGGGATCGGAAAGGAAACCGTACCCGAGGGCCTGCGCGTGCTGGATGCGGCGGCGCGCAAGTTTGGTATCGACTTGGTTTTTGACCATTTCGATTTCTCGAGCTGGGACTACTACGAGCGCCACGGCAAGATGCTGCCCGACGATTGGCGCGACCGGATTGGCGGATACGACGCGATCTTTTTCGGAGCCGTCGGCTGGCCCGAGAAGATCCCCGATCACATCTCGCTGTGGGAATCGCTGCTGCTGTTCAGGCGAGAGTTTGACCAGTACATCAACTTGCGGCCGGCGCGGCTGATGCCGGGCATCATCGCGCCGGTGGTGCGCAGGGATGGCGGCGTGCGCCTGCCCGGCGAAATCGACATGGTGATCGTGCGCGAGAACACCGAGGGTGAATATTCAAGCATCGGCGGGCGGATGTTTGCCGGCACCGAGCGAGAAATCGTCATGCAAGAGACGGTGATGTCACGCATCGGCGTTGAGCGGGTGCTGCGTTTCGCCTTCGAACTGGCGCAATCGCGCCCGAAGCGGCACCTGAGCAGCGCAACCAAGTCAAACGGCATTTCGATCACCATGCCCTATTGGGATGAGCGGGTCGAGGAAATGGCGCGGCGCTACCCGCAGGTGCGTGCCGATCGCTTTCACATCGATATTCTTTGCGCGCACTTCGTGCAGCGCCCCGAGTTCTTCGACGTGGTGGTGGCCAGCAACTTGTTTGGCGACATCCTCTCGGATCTGGGGCCGGCCTGTACCGGCACGATCGGCATCGCGCCCAGTGCCAATCTCAATCCCGAGCGGAACGCGCCTTCGTTGTTCGAGCCGGTGCACGGTTCGGCCCCGGACATCGCGGGTAAAGGCATCGCCAATCCGATCGGCCAGATCTGGTGTGGCGCGATGATGCTTGAGTTTCTCGGCTACAAGGCGGCACACGATGCGATTCTCACGGCGATCGAAGCTGTACTGGCGCCGGCAAGCGGTGCGCCGCGCACGCCCGACATCGGCGGCAATGCCAGTACCCGTGACCTTGGAAGCGCGATTGCCGAAGCGGTTTGAGCGGCGATCGGCCAGGAGAGCACCGAAAAGATCACTAAAATTGAACCTATTCTGCGCTACCGCATGACATGCCTTATTGACACCCCGTGTGCCAGTGGCTCTAATCCTCGTCAGCAGTGCGCGGTTCTTGTTTCAGAACTGTGATGATGACTCTGCCCGGCAGGGTTGTGAGTATCGTTATGCGCTGAAAACCAACCGATCAACTTCTTTCAACAAGGGGCTCTTGTGAACAAAACCGAACTGATTGAGCACATCGCAAAAAACGCGGACATCTCTAAAGCCGCCGCGACGCGCGCATTGGAGTCAACCATTGGTGCGATCCGCACCACGCTGAAGAAAGGCAACTCCGTGTCCCTCGTCGGCTTCGGCACGTTTACGGTCGGCAAGCGCGCTGCGCGCACGGGCCGCAATCCCCGCACTGGGGCCGCGATCAAGATCAAAGCTGCTAAAATCCCAAAGTTCCGCCCTGGCAAGGGGCTTAAGGATGCGCTGAACTGAAGCGCAAGTTGCTAGCACGGGGTGCTTAGCTCAGCTGGTAGAGCGGCGCCCTTACAAGGCGTAGGTCGGGGGTTCGAACCCCTCAGCACCCACCAAAAAAAGTAAAACCAAAAAGGGCCTGGAGAAATCCAGGCCCTTTTTGGTTTGTGCCGGTTCAAGGGCCGGCTGAACAGCCCCCTCTGGCCGCTTCCGAGAGTGCGGCCAGAACTTCGCTCACGGTATGCGCGTGTGCATCCTCAATCGATTCGAGCTGTTCGGTGAGGGTGCCTAATGCCTGGACTCCATGCTGTTGGAGTGTCGCGATCGCCCGGCCAGCTTCTTGGGGTGACGCGAAACCACGGCTTTGCAACACGGTGCTGCCGCGTTCATCCAGAAGTTTGAAATAAAAGCAGCCATCCTGTTCGCGGTACTGCTTGAAGCCCATTTTTCCGGACTTGGCCGCTTTACCGGTTCCGGCTTGCGTCTTGGCGGCTGTTTCTCGCAGGTCGCGCAGATCGCGCAGGCCGACCGCTTGGCGCAGTTGCTTCATGAAGGGGCGCAATAGTGCGCGCGCCTTTTCAGCTCCGGCGCGCAGCACCTGTTCGATGCGCTCCGGTTCGTTGATCAGCGTCTCGTAGCGTGCGCGCAGCGGGGCGATTTCGCGGTCGATGCGTTCGAACAGGATTTGCTTGGCCTGGCCCCAGGCGATGCCTTCGGCGTATGCCTTGCGCAGCATGGCAGTTTCTTCCTGGGTTGCGAAAGCCTGGTAGATCTGGAATAGCGCCGAGCCTTCGGTGTCCTTGGCTTCGCCCGGTGCGCGCGAATCGGTCACGATGCCGGCGATGAGCTTTTGCAGTTGAGCGCGGGGCGTGAACAGCGCAATGGTGTTGTTGTAGCTCTTGCTCATCTTGCGGCCATCGAGCCCGGGCAGCACGGCTACCGCATCGTCGACCTCGGCCTCGGGCAGCGTGAAATGCTCGCCGTAGAGGTGGTTGAATCGCTGGGCCATGTCGCGCGCCATCTCCAGATGCTGCACCTGGTCGCGCCCGACGGGTACCTTGTGCGCGTTGAACATCAGGATGTCGGCGCCCATGAGGACCGGGTACATGTACAGGCCGGCGCTCACGTCGCCGTCCGGGTCTTCGCCTTTGGAAAGGTTCTTGTCCACTGCGGCCTTATAGGCATGTGCGCGGTTGAGCATGCCCTTGGCGGTGACGCAGGTCAGCAGCCACGTGAGTTCGGGAATTTCCGGAATGTCCGATTGGCGGTAGAAGGTCACGCGCTCGGGGTCCAGCCCGCAGGCCAGCCAGGTGGCGGCGATTTCAAGCGTCGATCGCTGGATGCGCGCGGGCTCGTCGCACTTGATCAGCGCGTGGTAATCGGCCAGGAAATAGAAGCTCTGAACGTTGTCTTGGCGGCTGAAGCGTACCGATGGGCGGATCGAACCGACGTAGTTGCCCAGATGCGGCGTGCCGGTCGTGGTAATGCCGGTGAGGTAACGGATGGGAGAGGCGGAAGATGCGGCCATGGGTATCGGGTGCTCAGCGCAGCAGCAGGATCAGAGGTGTCAGCAGTAGGTTGATGGCGTCGAAACCGATTTTCATCAGCGGACGCAGCCACCAGATGCTCACGATGTCAACGAGCACCAGGCCCATGACGATGAAAAAGCCCCAGGGTTCGATGCGCGCCAGAAACTCCTGCGCGCTGCCGCGCGGCAGTAAGCCCGCGAGGATGCGTCCGCCGTCCAGCGGCGGCAACGGAAAGAGATTGAAGGCGCACAACACGAGGTTGATGCGGATGCCCGCGTTGGCCATTTGGATGAAAAAGCGTTCTTCCACGCCGCTTGCGGCCATCAGTACGAGAAGCACCGCCCACACCAGCGCCTGGATGAAATTCGATCCCGGGCCCGCGAGCGCGACCCAGATCATGTCGCGCTTGGGGTTGCGCAGCTGCGAGAAATTGACCGGCACCGGCCTGGCATAGCCGAACAGGAAGCTGCCTTTTGTCGCGAAATAAAGAAAAAGCGGCATCACGATCGTGCCCAGCAGGTCGACGTGCTTGATCGGGTTGAGCGTGACGCGGCCCATGACCCACGCGGTGTTGTCGCCAAAGTGGTGTGCGACGTAACCATGCGCTGCTTCATGGATCGTGATCGCGAAGATCACCGGCAGCGCATAGATCAGAATGGTTTGGAGGTCGGAAGAATTCACTGCGCGATTGTCTCAGAGTGGTTGTTGTCTTCGGTCGGGGATTTGTCTACAGGCCCAGGGGCGCCAGGGGGCCGCGTCCGCGCCGAACCAATAGCGGTTCGCCACCGGAATCCATTGGCGTGAGATCGACCACCGTTGTCGGCTCGGAGGGGCAGGGGCCGGCGTCGATCACGGCGGCAAGCTGACGTTCGTAGTGTTCGCGGATGGTTTGTGCATCGTTGAGCGCCTCGGTCTCGCCGGCCGGGATCAGCGTGCTTGCCAGCAGGGCCTCGCCGTGCAGCGCGAGCAGTTCGGCCAGTACCTTGTGTTCGGGTACGCGCAGGCCAATGGTCTTGCGCTGCGGGTGGCTGACGCGCCGGGGCACTTCCTTGGTCGCTTCAAGCAGGAATACGTAAGGGCCCGGCGTTGCGGCCTTGAGCAGCCGGTACTGCCGGTTGTCCACCCGGGCGTAGTTGGCCAGTTCGCTCAGATCACGGCACAGCAGTGTGAGGTGGTGTTTTTCATCGATCTGGCGGATGCGCCGTATTCGATCCACCGCGTCCTTGTCGTCGAGGTGGCAGGCCAGGGCATAGCTCGAATCAGTGGGCAGCGCAATGATTTCGCCGCGCGCAAGCAATGCGGCCGCCTGCTTGAGCAGGCGCGGTTGCGGGTTTTCAGGATGGATTTCGAAAAACTGGGCCATGTTCTTTTTCTAGGCTGAGCCAAGTATTCTTACAGTTCTCACAATTGCCGGGGCAAGTGCCGGAATAGGTGCCGGAATAGGTGCCGGAACAGGCGCCGGAACGGGCAATGTGATACGAATGGAGCGCGTATTTTTATTGAATGCGGTTGGTCAGAAGCTCCCAGACGGGTTGAAGTCCTGGCGGCAGCGGCGGCAGCATCCCCAGATCGCAGTGGCTTTCACCGGGGCTGTGGAAGTCGCTGCCGCGCGAAGCGGCAAAACCGAATTCGATGGCTTTTTCAGCGTATTCAGTGTATTCGGCGCTCGTGTGGCTGCCGGTCACCACTTCGATGGCTTGGCCGCCGTGCGCCTTGAATTCCAGAAACAGCGCGTATTCTTCGTTGGCGCTGAGGTTGCAGCGGCCCGGATGAGCGATGACGGCGACTCCGCCGGCATCGCGAATCCAGCGGACCGCATTCTTGAGCGTCGCCCAGCGGTGCGGGATGAAGCCTGGCTTGCCTTCGGTGAGGTATTTGCGAAAGACCTCGGTGGTATCGCGGCAGCGGCCGGTTTCGACCAGGAAGCGCGCGAAGTGGGTGCGCGAGATCAGCTCCGGATTGCCGACGTACTTGAGCGCCCCTTCATAAGCGCCGGGAATGCCGATTCGGGCGAGGTCCTGCGCTATTTCGTGGGCGCGCCGGCCCCGGCCGCTGCGTGTGTCGTAAAGACCCTGGCGTATTGCCGCGTCGTCCAGATCGAAGCCCAGGCCGACGATGTGCACCGTTTCGTCGGCAAAGCTCACCGAAATCTCGGCGCCGCTCAGGTAATTGATGCCCAGCGTGCGTGCGGCCGCGGCGGCGCGATGCTGGCCGCCCACTTCGTCGTGATCGGTCAGCGACCAGAGCTGGACGCCGTTGGCGGCCGCGCGCGCGGCCAATTCCTCGGGCGTGAGCGTGCCGTCGGAAACCACGGAGTGACAGTGCAGGTCGGCATTGATCTGGGAGGACACAGGAAGCGATCTTATTCGTAATTGGAAGCCGTGCCGTGCACTCGGATTTGCCGCGGCATCGGGCCCTTCGCATGGTTTGACGATGCTGCCGGGCCGATCATGTCGCGGTTATTTGTTGATGGTCGTGTTGGCCACCGCCAGCGCCGTCATGTTGACGACGCGGCGCATCGTCGCCGAGGGCGACAGGATGTGCGCCGGCCGCGCGGTGCCCAGCAGGATCGGACCCACGGTGACACCATGCGCGCCGGTGATCTTGAGCACGTTGTAGAGGATGTGGGCCGCATCGAGATTGGGGCACATCAGCAGGTTGGCTTCGCCGCTGAGCGTCGTTTCGGGCAGGGCGGTGCGGCGCAGGGTATCGGACAACGCGGCATCGCCGTGCATTTCACCGTCGCATTCGATGTCGGGCGCCATCTGGGAGAACACGTCGCGCGCCGTGCGCATCTTGCGCGCCGAGCCGCGCGAGGAGGTGCCGAAGTTGGAGTGCGAGAGAAAGGCAACCTTCGGCGGCAGGCCGAAACGCTGGATTTCCTCGGCGGCCATGACCGCGACGCTGGCGATCAGCTCGGCGCTCGGGTCTTCATGCACGTTGGTGTCGGCCACGAAAATCGTGCGCTCGTTGAGCGTGAGCGCGTTGAGCGTGGCGAAATCCGGCGCGCCGCGTTTCAGGCCGATGATGTTGCGGATGTTTTGCAGGTGCGCGTCGAACTGGCCCACCAGGCCGCACAGCATTGCGTCGGCGTCGCCCAGGTAGACCATGAGCGCGGCAATGATGGTGTTGGAGCGGCGCACGGCGGCCTTGGCGCCTTCGGGCGGCAAACCGCGCCGGGCCATGATCTTGTGATAGGTTTCCCAATAGGTGCGAAAGCGCGGATCGTCCTCGGGGTTGACGACGTCCACGTCGATGCCCAGGCGGATGTTCAGGCCGGTTTTTTTGGCGCGCGATTCGATCACCGCCGGCCGGCCCACCAGGATCGGGCGCGCCACTCCTTCGCTGACGGCCCATTGCGCCGCGCGCAGAACGCGCTCGTCTTCACCTTCGGCATAGGCCACGCGCTTGGCGTTGGCGCGCTTGGCGGCACTGAACACCGGCCGCATGAACATGCCGGTCTGATAGACGAAGCGCGAGAGGTACTGGCGGTAGCCATCGATGTCGGTGATCGGCCGCTCGGCGACGCCCGAAGCCTGCGCCGCCTGGGCTACCGCGGGTGCGATGCGCATGATCAGCCGGCTGTCGAAGGGCTTGGGAATCAGGTACTCGGAACCGAAAGTCAGTTCCTGCCCGGCGTAGGCATGGGCGACTTCCTCGCTGATGTCGGCCTTGGCCAATTCGGCGATTTCGCGCACGCAGGCCAGCTTCATGGCTTCGGTAATCTTGGTTGCGCCGCAGTCCAGCGCGCCACGGAAGATGTACGGAAAGCACAGCACGTTGTTGACCTGATTCGGGTAGTCCGAACGGCCGGTGGCCATGATGCAATCGGGCCGCACGGCCTTGGCGATCTCGGGGCGGATTTCGGGCTCGGGATTGGCCAGCGCGAGGATGATGGGCCGCTCGGCCATGGTCTGGACCATCTCGGCGGTGAGCACGCCGGGTGCCGAACAGCCTAGAAACACGTCGGCGCCGGCCATTACATCGGCCAGCGTGCGCGCGCCGCAGTCACGTTGCGCGTAGCGGGCCTTCGAATCGTCATAACCACCGGCGCGGCCTTCGTAGACCAGGCCCTTGGAATCGATCATGTGGATGTTTTCGCGCCGCACGCCCAGGCCCACCATCACGTCCAGGCAGGCCAGCGCCGCCGCGCCGGCGCCCGAAACGGCGATCTTCACGTCGCCGATCTTCTTGTTGACGAGTTCGAGCCCGTTGAGCAGCGCGGCCGCCGAAATGATGGCGGTGCCGTGCTGGTCGTCGTGGAACACCGGGATATTCATGCGTTCGCGCAGCTTGCGCTCGATGTAGAAGCCCTCGGGCGCCTTGATGTCTTCCAGGTTCACGCCGCCCAGCGTTGGCTCCAGCGCCGCGATGATGTCCACCAGCTTGTCGGGGTCGCGTTCGGCCAGTTCGATATCGAAGACGTCGATGCCGGCGAATTTCTTGAACAGGCAGCCCTTGCCTTCCATGACCGGCTTGCTGGCCAGCGGCCCGATGTCGCCCAGGCCCAGCACCGCGGTGCCGTTGGTGATCACGCCCACGAGATTGCCGCGCGCGGTGTATTCGGCCGCCAGGGTCGGGTCGGCCTCGATATCCAGGCAGGGGTAGGCGACGCCGGGCGAATAGGCCAGTGAAAGGTCGCGCTGGTTGAGTAGCGGCTTGGTCGGTGTAACCGAAATCTTGCCCTTGGCGTTCTGGCGGTGGTAATCGCGCGCCGCATTGCGCAAGGTTTCTTCGGCGGGCGATAGAGTGCGTGTCATCGAATCAGTCCTTCGTTGTTTTTCTCAATAGTGCCGTGGCAACGGCTGTTATATGTGACGCGGGCGTGGCCGAATCACGGGTGTCCCGCTCCTTCGGTGAAGAACGGCACCACGGCAAGCATATCGGGTTTCAAGGCAGCGAGCTGTCTCCGGTTTCACCGGAATGCGACGAGGCGGTGAACAAATCCCAGGCGGCCATGAAAAGGGCGGCCACGACTGGTCCGATTACGAAGCCGTTGATGCCCAGCGTCGCTATGCCGCCGATGGTCGAGGTCAGTACCACGTAGTCGGGCATCTGGGTGTCCTTGCCCACGAGGATGGGGCGCAGCACATTGTCCACCATGCTGATCACCAGCACGCCGAACACGATGAGAAACAGGCCTTGCCAGATCGCCCCGGTCGCCAGGAAATAGAGGGCCACCGGCAGCCAGATCAGCGATGCGCCCACGGCGGGCAGTAGCGACAGGAAACCCATGAGCGTGGCCCACAGCAGCGTGCCTTGAACCCCAAGAGCCCAGAAGGCGATGCCGCCGAGCACGCCCTGGGTCGCCGCGATCGCGATGTTGCCTTTGACCGTGGCGCGGATCACGGTGGTGAACTTTTCCAGCAGCCGGTGCGCATGCGCTTGCGACAGCGGCATTGCCTCGCGGATGGTGGCCGACAGGCGGGTGCCGTCGCGCAGCAGAAAGAACAGCAAGTACAGCATGACGCAGAAGCTGACCACGAATTCGAATGTGTTCTGCCCGATGACCACCACCTTGGAGACGATCAGTTGGCTCGCCTGCGCCACGGTCGAGGCGATGCGCGTTTGCCAGGCTCCGACATCGCCGAGGTCGAAGTGGTCGATCAGGTTGTGCATCCACTGCGGCAGTGCCGCCAGAATCCGTTGCAGGTAGGCCGCGAAATTGATCTGTCCCGAGCGCACGTTCTGCGTGACCAGCCCGATTTCCTGCACCAGCGACACCGCCACGATCGACAGTGGAATGATCACGATGACGAGGCAGATCGTCAGCGTGAGCAGCGCTGCCGTCGTTGGGTGGCGCGGTATGTGGCGCAGCAGGCGCCGGTACAGTGGCGTGAACAGGATCGCCAGCGCCGCGCCCCAGAGGATGGCCCCTGCGAAAGGCAGCAAGATCCAGGCGAAAGCAATCGACACGGCCGCCAGAAGGGCCAGAAAGATGCCGCGTTGGAGCTGAGGGGAATTCATGAGCGGCTCGACTTTAGCAGCCGGGACGGTGCATCCTGATTTCGCCCCAAACCGCAGGGCAGGCGCTTTTGCGCCTTGCACCCGATTCCGAGAAGGCGCCTGCGCGGCCCCGAGTAGATCATCAACAGGCTCTTAGTTTTCGCCCGGCTGCAACTGCCCCTCGCTGAGCGAGTCGAGTTGGAAGCGTCCGCTCTGGTCCCATAGCCAGGTGTCGGTCCACACCGGCTTGCCGATGCGTGGTGCGGCCGGGTAGGGCGAAGCTGCGAGCACGGTGCGCTCGATTTCAGCGATCACCTCCGGCGCATGCTCGGGTATCCGCAGCCAACGTATCGAATTGACGCGGCCGTTGGCGTCGAGATAAACCTGCAGGGTGCCGACGGCGTAAAGGGCCGGCGGCAACTTGCCAGCGTAGATGCGCGCGCGGTTGAGCGCGTAGATGCGCTGGGCCGCGTCGCGCCGGTAGTCGCGCCCGGAAGTCGCCTGTGAGGCCGGTGGTTTGGCTTTCGATTGCGTGGCCGGGGGCACGGCGTCGCTGAGCTGTCCCGGTACCCGTCCGTGCAAAGACGTGGAGAGGTTTGCGCAGCCGGCCAGCCACAGGCCGAGCGCTGCCGTGGTGCTTCGGATGACGGCGCGGCGGAGAAAGGAATTTGTAATCATTGATGCGGTTATACCGTATCCCGGTGGTGGATCGGGGGCTGGTAAGAGCCCGCCGCATTCGTGCGCTCACGAGCGAGAATCCGGGGATGGAGACACAGGGCACACCGTCATTCGCTTCTATCGCGCAGGTAGCGCGAAATCCGCGCGCATTCCTGGAGCATTTGTATCGCGTGGCGGTCGATCACGCCTTGCCGCGGTCGAAGCTGGAAATTTACCTGCCCGCGCCGCCCAAGGGCCGCACGCTGGTGCTGGGCGCGGGCAAGGCCGCAGGCGCAATGGCGCAGGCGGTTGAGGCGTTGTGGCCGCCGGATGCGCCGTTGTCGGGCCTGGTGGTTACACGTTACGGCCACATTCCGCCGCGCCCGACCGGTTTGGCCGTGCGCATTGAAGTGATGGAGGCGGGCCATCCGGTTCCCGATGCCGCCAGCGAATGCGCGGCCGCGCGCATGCTGGCACTGGCGCGGGAACTCGGCGCCGATGATTTGGCCCTGTGCCTGGTGTCGGGCGGCGGCTCTTCGCTGCTCGTCGCGCCGGCCGAAGGCATCACGCTTGCGGACAAGCAGGCCATTCACCGGCAGTTGCTTGATAGCGGCGCCGATATTGCCGAGATGAACTGCGTGCGCAAACACCTTTCACGCATCAAGGGCGGTGCGCTGGCGCTCGCCTGTGCCCCGGCAAAGGTGGTGACGCTGGCCATCAGCGACGTGCCGGGGGACGATCCCGCCGTGATCGCCAGCGGTCCGACCGTGCCCGACGCCAGTACCAGCGCACAGGCGCTCGCGATCCTCGATCGCTACCGCATCGACATCCCGCCCGCCGTGCGCGCTGGCCTGGCCGGTGGCTTGTATGACACGCCGCGGCCTGACGATCCGGCATTCGCCGGCAACGAGGTGCATCTGATCGCCACGCCGCGACAGTCGCTCGAAGCGGCTGCCGCGGCAGCGCGCGCGGCGGGACTTGAAGCGCACATTCTGGGCGATGACATCGAGGGTGAGTCGCGCGAAATCGGCAAGATGCATGCGGCCATCGCGCGGGCCGTGGCGCGGCGCGCAGGCCCGTTCGCCAAGCCCTGCGTGATCCTGTCCGGTGGTGAAACGACGGTGACGGTGCGGCCTCTGGCGCCCGGCCAGAAACCGGGACGAGGCGGGCGCGCCGGTGAATTCTGCCTGGGTCTTGCGGGGGCGCTCAAAGGCCAGGCTGGCGTCTGGGCGCTGGCGGCCGACACCGATGGTATCGACGGCAGCGAGCACAACGCGGGAGCTTTCGTTACGCCTGACACGCTCGCGCGGGCGCAAAACGCCGGGCGCCGGCTCGACGAGCATCTGGACCGCAACGATTCTTTCGGCTATTTCGAAGCCATCGGCGATCTGTTCGTGACCGGGCCGACGCATACGAACGTCAACGACTTTCGGGCGCTGCTGGTGTTGTGAGAGGGTGCACCCTCTGGGCCGGCAGCGCTGCCGAAAGCCTTTTCGGTCACAAGGTACGCGCAATCTCCTTGATCTCGAAGATTTCGAGTCCGTCGCCTTCCTTGATGTCGCTGTAGTTCTTGAGCTTGATACCGCATTCGAAGCCTTCGCGCACTTCGCGCACGTCGTCTTTCATGCGTTTGAGCGACTCGATCTCGCCGGTATAGATCACCACGTTGTCGCGCAGCAGGCGGAAATGCGCGGTACGCGTGGCATGCCCCTGCGTGATGTAGCAGCCGGCAACCGTGCCGATCTTGGAAGCAACGAACACCGTGCGGATCTCGGCGTGGCCGATAACTTCTTCGCGCTGCTCGGGCGCAAGCATTCCGGCCATGGCCTGCTTGAGCTCATCGACGGCGTCGTAGATGATGCTGTAGTACTTGACTTGAACGTTGTTGCCCTCGGCCAGCTTGCGCGCGCCCGAATCGGCGCGTACGTTGAAGCCGATGACGATGGCCTTGGATGCGATCGCCAGGTTCACGTCCGATTCGCTGATGCCGCCCACACCGGCGTACACCACCTGTACCTTGACTTCGGCGGTCGAGAGCTTGAGCAGCGATTGCGACAGCGCCTCCTGCGAGCCCTGCACGTCGGCCTTGATGATGATCGGCAGGGTTTTGACCTCGCCGGCGGTCATGTCGGCGAACATGTTTTCGAGCTTGGCCGCCTGTTGCTTGGCCAGCTTGGTGTTGCGGAACTTGCCGGCGCGGTAGGTGGCGATTTCGCGCGCGCGGCGCTCGTCGGCCAGCACCATGAATTCGTCGCCGGCCTGCGGCACTTCGCTCAAGCCTTGAATTTCGACCGGGATAGACGGCCCTGCCGTCGTGACATGCTTGCCGTTTTCGTCGAGCATGGCGCGCACGCGGCCGGAGGTTTGGCCGGCCAGTACCACGTCGCCCGTTTTGAGCGTGCCCGATTGCACCAGTACGGTGGCCACGGGGCCGCGCCCTTTATCCAGGCGCGCTTCAATCACCAGGCCCTTGGCGGCGGCTTCCACCGGCGCCTTGAGTTCCAGCACCTCGGCTTGCAACAGCACCTGCTCCAGCAGGTCATCAACGCCATGCCCGGTCTTGGCCGAGACCTGCACGAACGGCGAATCGCCGCCGAATTCTTCCGGCACCACCTGCTCGGCCACCAGTTCGCTGCGCACGCGGTCGGGGTTGGCATCGGGTTTGTCCATCTTGTTGATGGCGACGACGATGGGCACCTGCGCGGCCTTGGCGTGCTTGATGGCTTCCTTGGTCTGCGGCATCACGCCGTCGTCGGCGGCGACCACCAGGATCACGATGTCGGTGGCCTGCGCGCCGCGTGC
>CAYTPC010000010.1:0-38322 GCA_964439605.1 uncultured Burkholderiaceae bacterium | reverse complement strand
CATCGGCATCGCAGCCCGGACGCAGGCCATCGCCCAGCGAGAAGCTCACGTCGTACTGCTTCATGATGTCGCAGATGTCCTCGAAGCGGGTGTAGAGGAAGCTCTCCTTATGGTGCGCGATGCACCACTTGGCCATGATCGATCCACCGCGAGAGACGATGCCGGTGCGCCGCTGCGCCGTCAGCGGAATGAAGGCCAGCCGCAGCCCGGCGTGGATGGTGAAGTAATCGACGCCCTGCTCGGCCTGCTCGATGAGCGTGTCGCGAAAGATTTCCCACGTCAGGTCTTCGGCCACGCCACCGACCTTTTCGAGCGCCTGGTAGATCGGAACCGTGCCGATGGGCACCGGCGAATTACGAAGGATCCAGTCGCGCGTGGTATGGATGTGGCGTCCGGTCGAGAGGTCCATCACGCTGTCGGCGCCCCAGCGGATCGCCCAGACCATTTTCTCGACTTCCTCCTCGATGCCCGAGGTGACCGCCGAGTTGCCGATGTTGGCGTTGATCTTGACGAGGAAGTTGCGCCCCATCGCCATCGGCTCCAGCTCGGTGTGGTTGATGTTGGCCGGAATGATCGCGCGGCCGCGCGCGACCTCGTCGCGCACGAACTCGGGCGTGATGGTGTCTGGAATCTGCGCGCCCAGCGGCGCGCCCTTCAGACGCTGTTCGCGCTGCGCGTCGGCCAGATATTCAGCCATCCATTCGCGCTTGCCGTTCTCGCGCAGCGCGACGAACTCCATCTCGGGCGTCACGATGCCACGGCGCGCGTAGTGCATCTGCGTCACGTTGGCGCCGCTTTTCGCGCGGCGCGGCACACGGCGCAGCGCGGCCGATTCGGCGCGCAGTTGCGCCAGCCGCGCACCCGCTTCGCCGCGCGCGCCGTCGTCGGTCGCCTGCGGCGCGCGGCCGGCGTAAGCCTCGGTATCGCCACGCGCCTCAATCCAGGGCGCACGCAAGGGCGGCAGGCCGCAGCGCACGTCGATCACGGCGGCCGGGTCGGTGTAAGGGCCGGAAGTATCGTAGAGCGCGACGCGTTCCCCGTTTGAAAGCAGCACCTCGCGCATCGGCACGCGCAATCCCGCATGCAGCGCGCCATCGAGATAGACCTTTGATGAGGCTGGAAAAGCCTCGCGTGCACGCGCAAGCAATTCGGCGTACTTCGCCGCGACGGGGTCAAGGGGGGTATTCATCGACTGGGGGCTCCTTCTGCGGTAACGTCAATTGCTCCGGAAGCACCCCGATGCGCCTGCATGCATGTACCAAGCACGCGGCAAACGCCAATGGATTGCGCTCTTCCTTACGCCGGTATGAACCGGATCAAGTTCATCGGGCCCGGCCACCTGGCCGTCTCAGCACGCTGTGCACCCCGGAGCAGACACAATGGTAAACGGTAAATGGCAAAGGGGTAGAGGCGCCGGCCCGCACGGTGCAATGGTCAATTCCCAGTGAAACGGGGCGCGCGTTTCTCCCGCCAGGCGCGGGCGCCTTCCTGCAAATCCCGCGAGTGGGCTGCGCGCTCGATGTCCGCCTGGAGTTCAGCCACGTCCAGCCTGCCGCGTGCGATGCGGTTCAGGTGTTTTTTCATCCCGGTGACGGCCAGCGGCGCCATGGCTGCGAGCGCGCCGCAAAGCGCCTGTACGCGCTCATCAAGGGCTTCGTCTTTCACCAGTTCGGTCAGGAAGCCGCATTCGCGCATCGCGTGGGCATTCAATTTTTCCGCGCTCAGGAACAGCCGCTTTGCGGTATCGAGTCCCAGGCGCGAGACGTAGCGCTCCAGCCCGCTTCGATAAAAGTGCAGACCCAGCCGGGCAGCGGGCATGAACATCTCGGCGCGTTCGTTGCCGATGCGAAAGTCGCAGGCCAGCGCCAGATCGGTCGCGCCGCCGTACACGCCCCCTTGGATCACCGCGACCGTCGCGGGCCGGCAGTCTTCGAAGGCGTTCACCATGTCCTCGAATCTGACGCCTCCGCCGGCGGGGCTGATCTGGCCGATGTCAAAGCCGCTGCAGAAATAGCGGCCCACGGCTTGCAGCCTGAGCACGAGAACAGGGCTTGCGTTGACCTGCGCGATGTGGGACATCAGCGTTTCCAGATCCTGCGGTTCGAGCCGGTTGGCAACCTGCGGCCGGCGCAGCGTGATGGTCGCCACCGCGCCTTCAATGGCGAGCGATGGGGGTTCAGAAAGATGGTGTGAACTCATGATATTCAACGCCCCACGAAACGAGGCGTGCGTTTTTCCAGAAATGCCGTCCGGCCTTCCTTGTAGTCATTACTTTCGAAGCATTGGTTCACCATCGCGTCCACGCGTGCGGCAGCTTGGTGAGCTTCGGCATTCCAATGTGAAACAGTGCGAGAAGAATCCTCTGCCCGGGAAACAGGGTTATTCAGAGGGACCCCTAACTCAACCAGAGATACAACATGCCCAGTGGATGGTGCGCGCGGGCGATGCTGTAGATCTGCAGATACACGAGCACGGCCGGAATCAGCAGCCAGAACAGCGTTCGGCGGCTGCGTTCGCGCCAGAAAGCGATCAGGTCCAAAGTGAGATATGCGATGACCAGCAGCACTTTGACGTGCAGCCAGCCGTTGGAGAAGATGACACTGGGCAGAATCGCCAGCAAGAAGGTGGCCGCTACCAGCAAGATGGAATTGATGCCGTAGCTGAGAAACTGCGCCCATCTGGCTCGTTGCCAATGCATGCCAGCCAGAGCGGCTAGACCCCGTGCGGCAAACAGCGCGCCGCTGCAACTGATCGCAGTGATGTGCAGTAATCGGATCTGCGGATAGAACTCGATCATCCCCTCGGTTTCCTGGTGTATCGGTTACGTAGTGATTTTGGCACCCCGCCTGAACGATGGTGTGGCAGGGTATCAGGAGTTTTGCAGGTGCGGCTATTACCCGCAGGGCTTACGCAAACAAGGATGCATCAGTATTGCGTCCAAGGCAAAGGCGCATCGCAAGAACCCATTTTGCGCAAGTGGTTTGGACCTGCCATCCATGCGCCCGGCTGAGCCGAACCCGTCGCTGCGCTCCGAAGGCCGGCATCCATCTCTGCGAGAATACCGGGATGTTCACCGGCATCATTACCGGAGTGGGACGTATTGTTGCCGTCCACGATCTCGGAAGCTCTTCGTCGCATGGCAAACGCCTGCATATCACCACGCCCCCAGGCTATCTCGATGACGTGAGCCTGGGTGACAGCATCGCGCTCGACGGCGCCTGCATGACTGTCGCCACGCTCGACGCCGGACGCCAGGAATTCACCGTCGACATCTCCGCCGAATCGCTGTCCAAGACCGCCGGCCTCGACCACAGCGAGCGGCGGGTCAATCTCGAAAAGGCCCTGCGTGCCGGCGACCGGCTCGGCGGCCACATCGTCTCGGGCCACGTCGATGGCATCGGCACCGTGCGGCATTTCGCCCCCATTGGCGAAAGCTGGGAGTTGCGCCTGCACGTGCCGCAGCAACTCGCGCGCTTTCTCGCCTACAAGGGTTCGATTACCGTCAACGGCGTCAGCCTCACGGTAAACCAGGTCCGCGACGAAGCTCAGGGCTGCGAGATCAGCATCAATCTCATCCCACATACGGTACAGAACACCTCGCTGGGCAGCCTGCGGGAAGGCAGTGCCGTCAATCTCGAAATCGATACGGTCGCGCGCTACGTCGAACGCATGCTGCAGGCAGGCGCGATCCCGTCCGTTCCCTGAGGAAATATCTCAATGAAAGCATCCGTGACAGCCCTTTCCAGCGCTCTGGAGCCCGCGCCGATCTCGCCGGTCGAAGATATCGTCGCCGAGTTGCGCGCCGGCCGCATGGTGATCCTCGTGGACGAAGAAGATCGCGAGAATGAAGGCGACATCGTCCTGGCCGCCGATCATGTCACCCCGGAAGCGATCAATTTCATGGCGCGGCACGCGCGCGGCCTGATCTGCCTGACGCTTTCGCGCGAAATGTGCGAACGGCTGAATCTGCCGCCGATGGTCGCACGCAACGGCGCCAAGCACGCCACCGCGTTCACGGTCTCGATCGAAGCGGCCGAGGGCGTGACCACCGGCATCTCGGCCGCCGACCGGGCGCGCACGGTGCAGGCCGCGGTCGCGCGCGACGCAACCGCGCATGATCTCGTGCAGCCGGGTCACATTTTTCCGCTGCAGGCGGTGGATGGCGGCGTGTTGATGCGCGCGGGCCATACCGAAGCCGGCAGCGACCTTGCGGCAATGGCCGGCTGTTCACCAGCGGCCGTGATCTGCGAGGTCATGAACGACGACGGCACCATGGCGCGCCTGCCTGAGCTGCGGCTGTTCGCGGCGCGGCACGGCCTGAAGATCGGCACCATCGCGGCGCTGATCGAGCACCGCAGCCACACCGAATCGCTGATCGAGGAAGTCGGCCGGCGCCCCATACAAACGGCTTGGGGCACTTTCGACGCGATCGCCTTTCGCGACAAGCCCAGCAACAGTGTGCACCTGGCGCTGGTGCTCGGCCAATGGCAGCCCCACGAGGCGGTCGCGGTGCGGGTGCACGAACCGCTGTCGGCGCTTGACCTGCTCGAACAAGGGGATACGACTCACTCGTGGAGCCTGGATGCCAGCCTGGCCTACATCAGGAAAGCCGGCACGGGCGTGGCCGTGCTGCTCAATTGCGGAGAAAGCGGCCAAGAGCTATTGGCAAAGTTCACCGGCGCAGCGCAATCGACGCGGGAGCCCGAACGCAACCGCGTGGCCCTGCGCAACTATGGCATCGGCGCCCAGATCCTGCGCGCCTGTGGCGTCCACAAAATGAGCCTGCTGGGCACGCCGCGGCGCATGCCCAGCATGACCACAGGCTTTGGCCTTGAAATTGCAGGCTACATCACCAAGGAATGAACTTTCATGCAAGACGCGAACAAAGGAGCGGACAAAGCGCTCGACGGCAAGGGCCTTCGCATCGGCATCGTGCAGGCGCGCTTCAACGAAGACGTCACCAACGCGCTGGCGGCCGCCTGCCTTGACGAACTCGCCGCGCTGAACGTTGCACACAACGCCATCACGCACTTGCACGTGCCCGGCGCGCTCGAAATCCCGATCGCACTGCAGGCGCTTGCCAAGAGCGGCCGCTGCCACGCGCTGGTGGCGCTGGGCTGCGTGATCCGCGGCGAAACCTACCACTTCGAACTCGTCGCCAACGAATCCAGCGCCCAGATCGGCCGTGTGGCGCTGGAGCACCACATCCCGATCGCCAACGGCATCCTGACCACCGAAGACCTGGAACAGGCCATCGCCCGCCAACGCGAAAAAGGCCGTGACGCGGCGCGTGTCGCGATCGAAATGGCCCGCTTGCTGGAAGCGGTGCAATGACCCGAACCGTAACCGAGCCCGGCGCCAAGAACGCCAAGACACAGCGCGGCCTCACCGCCGACGGCACCCGCAAGGCATCGAGTAAATCCACCCGCACCCGGGCGCGCGAATTCGCGCTGCAGGCGCTCTACCAGTATCTGGTGGGCCGTAACGACGGGGCCGAGATCGATCTGTTCACGCGTGACCTCGCCGGCTTTCACAAGGCCGATGCCGCGCATTACGACGCGCTGCTGCACGGCGCCATTGCCGAGGCCGACGCGCTCGACGGGCTGATCGTTCCGCTGCTGGACCGCAGGCTGGTCGAGATCTCGCCGATCGAGCGCGCGGTGATGTGGATCGGCGCCTATGAATTCCTGCATTGCCCCGACGTGCCCTGGCGCGTGGTCATCAACGAATGCATCGAACTGGCCAAGGATTTCGGCGGTACCGACGGCCATAAATACGTGAACGCGGTGCTCAACGGCCTGGCCGCTTCGCTGCGTCCGGCCGAGGTCGAGGCCGACCGCGCTGCCGGGAAGTCGCGCGCATGAGAATTTCCACGCGCACCCAGCACATTGAGCCCTTCTATGTGATGGAGGTCGCCAAGGCCGCCGCGGCGCTGGCAGACCAGGCTGCGCACACCGGCCGGCCGATGCTTTTCCTGAACATCGGCGAACCCGACTTCACCGCGCCGCCGCGCGTCCAGGAAGCAGCCGCGCGCGCGATCCGCGACGGTGCGACACAGTACACCCACGCAGCCGGGCTGGACGCGCTGCGCGAACGCATCAGCGACTGGTACGCGACACGCTTCGGCATCCAGGTACCGGCACGGCGCATCGTCGTCACGGCGGGTGCTTCGGCCGCGCTGCAACTGGCCTGCCTGGCGCTGATCGACGCTGGGGACGAGGTGCTCATGCCCGACCCGAGCTATCCCTGCAACCGCCATTTCGTCAGTGCCGCCGACGGACGCGCGGTGCTCCTGCCGGCTACCGCGGCCGAGCGATTCCAGCTCAGCGCGGCCAAGGTCGAATCGGCCTGGACCGAAAAAACGCGCGGCGTGCTGCTGGCCTCGCCCTCGAACCCGACCGGTACCTCGATTGCGCCCGCCGAATTGCGCCGCATCCACGAAGTCGTCACGCGCAAGGGCGGCATCACGCTGATCGACGAGATTTACCTGGGCCTGTCGTACGAGCAGGAATTCGGCCACACGGCGCTCGCGATCGATGACCAGATCATCAGCATCAACAGCTTCAGCAAGTATTTCTGCATGACCGGCTGGCGTCTGGGCTGGCTGGTCGTGCCCGAGGCCCTGGTGCCTGCAATCGAACGGCTGGCGCAGAACCTGTTCATCTGCGCGAACACCGTATCGCAGCACGCGGCGCTGGCGTGCTTCGATTCCGAAAGCATCGCCGAATACGAACGCCGCCGCGCCGAATTCAAAGCACGGCGGGACTGGTTCATCCCCCAGCTCGCACAAGCCGGTTTCGAGGTGCCGGTCATGCCGGACGGCGCCTTCTACGCCTGGGCCGATTGTTCGGCGCTGTGCCAACGGATGGGTATCGCCAACAGTTGGGACTTCTCCTTCGAGCTCATGCGGCGCGCGCACGTGGCGATCACGCCGGGCCGTGATTTCGGCAATGCCGACACCGCGCGCTTCGTGCGCTTTTCCACCGCCAGTTCGATGGACCATCTGCGTGAGGCGATCGAGCGTTTACGCGCCCTCGCAGGCTGAGCCGGACGATGAATTTTGCCTTTCCGATCCGCGTTTACTGGGAAGACACCGATGCCGGCGGCATCGTTTTCTACGCGAACTATCTGAAATTCATGGAACGGGCGCGCACGGAATGGCTGCGCTCGCTGGGCATCGAGCAGCGCGCTCTGCGCGAAACCAGCGGCGGCATGTTCGTGGTCAGCGAAACGCAACTGAAGTACCATCGCAGTGCCCGGCTCGATGACGAATTGCTGGTCACGGCTGAATTGCGCCAACTCGGCGCAGCCTCCATGACGATCGAACAACACGTGCTCCACCGGCATGCGTCCGGCCCGTCAATGCCCGGCGCGTTGCTGTGCGAAGGCAGTATCCGCATCGGCTGGGTCGACGCGACAGCATTGCGTCCGGCGCGGATGCCGGCCCATGTTTCAGAAATTTTGGAACGCTGCCGCCGCTCCATGCTCCCCATCTCCAGATCATGAATCAAGACCTGTCGATCATCAATCTCATCCTCCATGCCAGCTTCCTGGTGCAAATCGTGGTGTTGCTGCTCGTCGTGGTATCCGTGATGAGCTGGGCGGCGATCTTCCGGAAATATTTTGCGCTCAAGCTCACACGCAAGCTCAACGACGAATTCGAACGCGACTTCTGGTCGGGGATGAGCCTGAACGAGCTGTTCGTCGCAGCCATGCACAACGCCAAGTCGATCGGGCCGATGGAGCGCATCTTCGCCAGCGGCATGCGCGAATATCAAAAGCTGCGCGAACGCCACATCACCGATGCGGGCACCTTGCTCGACGGCGCGCACCGCGCGATGCGCGCGAGCTTCCAGCGTGAACTGGACGTGATCGAGTCGAACCTGTCCTTCCTGGCGACCGTCGGTTCGGTCTCGCCCTACGTGGGCCTGTTCGGCACGGTCTGGGGCATCATGCATGCCTTCACCGGCTTGGCGAGTCTGACGCAAGTCACCCTCTCGACCGTGGCGCCCGGCATTGCCGAAGCCTTGGTGGCGACTGCGATCGGCCTATTCGCTGCCATTCCGGCGGTGGTAGCCTACAACCGCTTCGCACGCGACATCGACCGCACGGCAATCATGCTGGAAACCTTCATTGAGGAGTTCTCCAACATCTTGCAACGCAATCTGTCGGCGCAAACCAGACAACCCGCGGCGACGACAGCGGCAGCAGCAACGACCCTATCTGCCGCCGGCGCCTGAAGAAGGAGTCGCTTTCATGCCCGCCGTTTCCGCACGCAGCCGTCACCGCGGCCGCCGCACGATCAATGAAATCAATATGGTTCCATTCATCGACGTGATGCTGGTGCTGCTGATCATCTTCATGGTCACCGCACCGCTGATCGCGCCAAGCGTCATCAACCTGCCCAGCGTGGACCATGCCAGCAGACAGCCCGACAAACCGATCGAAATCCTCATCAAGAACGACAACGAGGTGCAAATCCGGAAAAATTCCTCCTCCGGATCGGACGGCAGGTTGATTCCGATGTCGCAGATCGGCGCCGCGGTCAAACAGGCACAGGACAGCGACGCGGCGCGCCCCGTGGTTATCAGCGCCGACAAGTCCGTCAAATACGAAACGGTGGTCAATGCCATGCGGCAGCTCAAGCGCGAGAAAATCGAGCGCGTGGGTCTATCGGTCACCACCACCGAAGCAGGAAGATAAGACACTTGCCGTGACCGTGGAAACGCTGACCACCAACCGCCCGGAATTCATACCCCCATCGCCGAAGGGTACGGCCCGTGCGTTGATCCTGGCGCTGATCGCACACGCGCTGCTGATTGCCGCGCTGACCTGGGGGGTGCAATGGCGGCGCGACAGCGAGAACATGGCGGTTGAAGCCGAGCTATGGTCTTCCACGGTGCAGCAGGCGGCGCCGCCCGCGGTCCGGCCGCCGGCCGAGCACACACCATCGCCGCCCCGGCCGCCGCAACCGCAAGCCGTCCGCCCCCCTGCGCCAGCGGCGACGCCCGCACAGCCACAGCCAGACATCGCGCTTGAACGCCAGAAAAAGCTCAGGGAAGAAAAAGAGCGCCGTGAGCGCGAAGAAACCGAGCGCAAGAGGGCTGAAGAAAAGAAAGAACTCGAAGCCAGGAAACGCCAGCAGGAAGAAGCCGAACGCAAGGAAATCGAGCAACGCAAACTGGCCGAGCAGAAGCACAAAGCCGCCGCCGCACAGGCCGCGAAGGACCGCCAGGCCCAGCTTGATCGCTTGCTTTCGATGGCTGCGGGCAACGGCAGCGCCAATTCAACCGGAACGGCTGCACGTTCAGCCGGACCTTCAGGCAGCTATCCGGCACGCATCGCCGCGGCGGTACGCCCCAACGTCGTCTATTCCGACGCCGAAATATCGAATGCCAATCCGCGCGCCGAATTCGACGTGCGCCTCGCATCCGACGGCACCATCATCAGTGTGAAACTCAGCCGCCCCAGCGGCGTACCGGCATGGGACGAGGCCGCCGAGCGCGCGCTGCGCAAAACTGGAAAGCTCCCACCCGACATCGATGGCCGGTTCTACCAGGGAGTGATGACGATCGGGCTGCGGCCGAAAGACTAAAAAATCGGCGGCAAAGCGCAGCCATATGCATGCCGTTGGTAGTATCTTCCACCATTCGAACAAGACCCATGTTATTCAGGAGATTCCTTTGAACAAGATTTACCCCTCCGCCGCCGATGCCCTCAGGGGCATCGTCGCTGACGGCCAGATGCTCGCCGTGGGCGGCTTCGGCCTATGCGGCATCCCCGAGGCGCTGATCGGCGCGCTGCACGATTCGGGCGTCAAGAACCTGACCTGCATCTCGAACAATGCCGGGGTCGATGGCTTCGGTTTGGGCCGGCTGCTGGAGACGCGCCAAATCAAGAAGATGATCGCCAGCTACGTCGGCGAAAACAAGGAATTCGAGCGCCAGTACCTCGCAGGCGAACTCGAACTCGAATTCACCCCGCAAGGCACGCTGGCCGAAAAGCTGCGCGCCGGCGGCGCCGGCATTCCGGCCTTCTTCACCAAAACCGGCGTCGGCACGCAAGTCGCGCAGGGCAAGGAACTGCGTGAATTTGACGGCCACACTTACGTGATGGAGCGTTCGCTCGTACCCGACGTGTCGCTGGTCAAAGCGGACGTGGCCGACAAGTCCGGCAATCTGCGCTTTCGCCGCACGGCGCGCAACTTCAATCCGGCCGCAGCGACGGCAGGCAAAATCTGCATCGCCGAGGTGGAGAAGATCGTCGAAGTCGGCGAACTCGATCCGGACGATATTCATCTGCCGGGTATCTACGTGCACCGCCTGGTGCTCAACGCCCACCCCGAAAAACGCATCGAAAAACGCACCGTGCGCGCCAAAGGAGATTGAAATGCCCTGGACTCAAGCACAAATGGCCGCGCGCGCGGCACAAGAACTGCAAGATGGTTTTTACGTCAACCTGGGTATCGGCATTCCGACGCTGGTGGCCAACTTCGTCGGAGACAAGGAAGTCTGGCTGCAAAGCGAAAACGGCATGCTGGGCATCGGCCCCTTTCCGACCGATGATGAAGTCGATCCCGACCTGATCAACGCGGGCAAGCAGACCGTGACCACCCTGCCTGGCAGCGCCATTTTCAGCAGCGACCAGAGTTTTGCCATGATCCGCGGCGGAAAGATCAACCTCTCGATCCTGGGCGCGATGCAGGTCAGTGAAAAAGGCGATCTGGCCAATTGGATGATCCCCGGCAAGATGGTCAAGGGCATGGGCGGCGCGATGGATCTCGTGGCCGGCGTGCCGCGCGTGATCGTGCTGATGGAGCACGTCGCCAAGAAAAAGGATGGCTCCGAAGATCTCAAGATCCTGCCTCAGTGCACGTTGCCGCTGACGGGCGTGGGCGTGGTCAACCGCATCATCACCGATCTGGCGGTGATGGACGTAACCCCGCAGGGTCTGAAGCTGGTCGAACTGGCGCCGGACGTGAGTTTCGAAGAAGTGCAGGCCAAGACGGGTGTGACGCTGCTGAGTTGAGAACCCAGACAAGCTTCCCCTCTATGGTTTGACTGGCCGGACCGGAACGGGTCCGGCTGCCTGCTACGACTTCTGCAGCAGCTTGATCACACTGGAAAAATCCAATCCGCCGTAGCCTGCGAGACTGTGCGCCGCATACAGGCTGCGCGCCAATCCGCCCAGCGGCGTCACGGCATGCACGGCGTTGGCATTTTCTTGCGCCAAGCCCAGATCCTTGAGCATCAGATCGGTGCCAAAGCCGCCCGCATACTCTTTCGAGGCCGGCGCACTGTCCATCACACCTGGCATCGGGTTGTATTTTTCCAATACCCAGTTGCTGCCCGAACTGCGGTGCATGATTTCGGAGAGCACCTTCGGATCAAGCCCGTTGGCCACACCGAGCGTAAGAGCCTCGCTGGTACCGATCATCAGGATGCCCAGCAGCATGTTATTGCAGATTTTTGCCGTCTGCCCTGCGCCAATACCACCCGCATGGAAGATGTTCGTGCCCATCTTCTCAAGCACCGGCCGGGCGCGCGCCAGATCCTTGGCATCGCCGCCGACCATGAAAGTCAGCGTGCCCGCCACGGCGCCGCCGACACCGCCGGAAACAGGCGCATCGATCATCGCGACCCCGCGCGCCGCCGCCACCTGCGCCACCTTGCGCGAACAGGCCGCCGCAATGGTGCTGCTGTCGATCACGAGCGTTCCGGCAAGAATATGCTCAAGCAGCCCGGCCTTTCCATCGAATCCGAGGTAAAGCGTCTCTACGTGGGCACTGGCCGGCAACATGCTGATGACGATTTCGGCTCCGGCGACTGCCTGAGCGGCCGACTGGGCGACCGGAACTCCCGCAGCACTGATTCTGCTGCGAGATTGTTCCGACAGATCATAGGCACTGACAGTGAAATTGGCCTTGTGCAAGTTCAATACCATCGGGCCGCCCATGTTGCCCAAGCCAATGAATGCGATCTTCATACCAGTGCCTCCAAAGCTAAATCAGTAACGCAGAGGCCAAGCTGCGGCAAGCGACCGCGCGCAAAAAAATGACGCACCAGCAGACGCAACTCATCCGTGCCTCGGTTTCATGTTAGCACCGCCAGCGGATGCGGCCCGCTTTGGCGCACACGCAAATGATCTTCAATGAACTCAGGTGTGATTTCTTCGAGCGTGGCTGGCTGCCAGCGCGGATTGCGGTCCTTGTCCACCAGCACCGCGCGGATGCCTTCGGCAATATCCTTGTGCGCACAAAAGCCCAGTGAAGCCCAGTATTCGAGCCGGAACACCTCCGCCAGCGACATGCGCGGCACACGCTGCCACAGCGCAAAGCTGACCGCGATTGAACTGGGCGCACCCTTGACGAAAGCGTCAACGGCTCCCTGCAGCCAAGGGTCGTCGCTCTTGAAATTGCGTAGACGGCGCGCGATGTCCAGCAGGTCGTGCCCCGCCAGCAGCGACTCGATGGTGTCAAAGTGCACGCGCAGCTTCGACTGCGGCATCGACGCGCCCTGCCCGGCCCGGGCCAACAGGCGCGAGAGCGTGGCGCGATCTTTGGCGGCATCGCACGCCCAGGCGGTTTGCCCGATCTCCTCGATCACCTGCGCCTTGCGCTCGTGCGGCACGAGCACGTCGGCCAAGCCGGCAAAAATCGCGTCCGCCGCATTGGCCTGCGCCGCCGTCAACGCCAGGAACAGGCCGGTACGCCCCGGCGCTCGACGCAAAAACCAACTACCGCCCACATCCGGATACAGGCCAATGTTGATTTCGGGCATGGCGATGCGGGTGGCGGGCGTCACCACACGGTGCGAAGCGCCTACCATCAGCCCCACGCCGCCGCCCAGCACAATGCCGTGACCCCAGCACAGGAAAGGCTTGGGATACGTGTGAATCAGGTAATCGAGCGTGTATTCCTCGCGGAAAAAATCTTCAATATCCGGATTGCGCCCACTGCCGCAGGCCAGCAGCGCCGGATAAAGCTGGCGCAGATCGCCGCCGGCGCAAAAGGCTTTCTCGCCGCTGGCATCCAGTATCACGCCGGCAATGCGCTCATCGTGTGCCCATTGCGTGAGCCTGGGGGTCAACAACCGGATCATCGCGGTTGACAACGAATTCAGGGAGGCGGTCGCATTGAGCGTAGCAACGCCGAAACGCAAGCCGCCCGCGGTGGGAATTTCGTGAAAGAGAACGAGGGAATCGGACATAGGAGGAATCAAATTTAGCGAATGTCGCTGCTGCCATCGAGGAGCCTGCGCGAAATGATCACCCGCATGATTTCATTGGTGCCTTCAAGGATCTGGTGCACGCGCGCGTCACGCACCAGCCGCTCCAGCGCAAACTCGCCAAGATAACCATAACCGCCGTGCAGTTGCAATGCCTCATTGCACACCTTGAAGCCCGCATCCGTGGCAAAACGCTTGGCCATCGCGCAGTAGGTGCTGGCGTCGGGATGCCGGGCGTCGAGTTTGCTGGCGGCAAGCCGCACCATCTGGCGCGCGGCAACCAGTTCAGTGGCCATGTCGGCCAGCTTGAATTGCAGCGCCTGAAAACTCGCCAGCGGCCGGCCGAATTGGTGGCGCTCGTGCAGGTAGCGCCGCGCGGCATCCAGCGCGCCTTGCGCCGCGCCGACGGAACAGGTGGCGATGTTGATACGCCCGCCATCGAGCCCCTTCATGGCGATGCGAAAGCCCTCGCCTTCGTTGCCCAGCAGGTGATCAAGCGGTACGCGCACACCGTCGAAACTGATGGTGCGCGTGGGCTGGCTGTTCCAGCCCATCTTGCGCTCCTTCTTGCCATAACCGATGCCCGGCGTGTCGGCGGGCACCGCGAAGGCCGACACGCCGCCCGGACCGTCGCCGCCGGTGCGCGCCATCAGCACCAGCACGTCGGTAGCGCCCGCGCCCGAGATGAAAGCCTTGCCGCCATCAATCACCCATTGCCCGCCATCGCGCCGCGCGCGCGTTTTGAGCGATCCCGCATCAGAACCGGCGCCAGGCTCGGTCAGGCAGTAGGACGCGAGCTTGCGCCCGCTGCTGAGGTCTTCGCCCCACCGGGCACAGACGGCATCGCTGCCCCAGGTGCCGAGCATCCAGGTCGCCATGTTGTGAATGGTGATGAAAGCGGTGGTCGAGGGATCGACGGCTGCCATTTCTTCGAACACCAGCGTCGCATCCAGACGCGGCAGCGCCAGCCCGCCGATGCGTTCGGGTGCGTACAAGCCGCAAAAGCCCAACTCGCCCGCCTTGGCAATCGCCTCGCGCGGAAAAATCGCCTCCGCATCCCACTGCGCTGCGTGCGGCGCAAACTCGGCTTCGGCGAACGCGCGCGCACTCTCGGCGAAAGCCTGCTGTTCCTCGCTAAGATCGAAATTCACTTCAGTTTTCCACCGCGCCATGCGCGATCTACAACCCATAAAACTGGCGCGGACCAGGCCAGGAATCCCGTGGCTTGGCTTGGCCAAGCCACTGGGATTGCCCCCGGAGAGGGGGCTGAGGGCCGCGGCTCCAAGCCTGCCTGCGCAGGCTTGGACGTGCCCGAAGAGCAGCCGCCTCTGGCGGCCGCCCGACGCACGCGACACGAAGTGCGCGAAGCCTGGGGGTGAGCGTCATTTCAAGCTGATGGTGGTGTTGACGCCCTGTGCGGCCGCGTCATCATCGAACCAGCGCGCCGTCACCGTCTTGGTCTGGGTATAGAACAGCACCACCTGCTTGCCATAGGGGCCTAGGTCGCCGAGCTTGGACGCACGCGAACCGGTAAAGGAAAACAGCGGAACCGGCACAGGAATCGGCACGTTGATGCCGACTTGCCCGACATCGATCTCTTCTTCGAACTTGCGTGCCGCCGCGCCCGATTGCGTGAAGATTGCCACGCCGTTTCCGTTCGGATTGGCGTTGATCAGCGCGATCGCTTCGTCGATGTTCCCGGCGTCCATCACGCACAGTACCGGGCCAAAAATCTCCTGCTCGTAAATACTCATGCCAGGCTTGACGCCCGAGAAGATCGTCGGGCCGACGAAGTTGCCGTCCGGACAGCCCGGCACGCTGGGCTCGCGGCCATCGAGTTCGAGCTTCGCGCCCTCCTCCACGCCACGGCCGATCAAGCCGGTCACACGCTCGCGCGCCGCACGCGAAATCAGCGGACCGAGATCAACTCCCTTGTCCGTTCCGGCGCCAACCTTGAGCGCACGGGCCTTGGTAATCAGATCAGGCAGCCAATCGCGCGCCTGGCCCACCAGCACCGCGACCGTCACCGCCATGCACCGCTGGCCCGCCGCGCCGAAGGCTGCGCCCGCCAGCGCGTTGAGCGACTGTTCCTTGTTCGCGTCGGGCATGACGATGGCGTGATTTTTCGCGCCCATCATGCATTGGACGCGCTTGCCCGCGAGCGAGGCGCGCTGATAGACATGCGTGCCGACGCGCGTCGAACCGACAAAGGAAATCGCCTTGATGTCGGCGTGATCGCAAATGGCGTTGACCACCTCCTCGCCGCCATGCACCACGTTGAGCACACCGGGCGGAATACCCGCCTGCAACGCGAGTTCAACCAGCCGCATGGTGACCATCGGATCCTGTTCCGAAGGTTTGAGGACGAAGGTATTGCCGCAGGCAATCGCCATCGGGAACATCCACAGCGGAATCATCGCGGGAAAGTTGAAGGGCGTAATGCCCGCGCACACGCCCAGCGGCTGCAGCAGCGTGTACGTATCGACGCCGCTGGCGACGTTGTTGGCCAGTTCACCCAATTGCAGGCTGCCAATGTTTGCCGCGTGCTCAACCACTTCGAGACCGCGGAACACGTCGCCCTCGGCATCGGGCAGCGTCTTGCCCTGCTCGGCCGTCAACAGCGCCGCCAGTTCGGCCATGTGTTCTTGAATCAGCTGCTGGTACTTCAGGAAAATGCGCGCCCGCGCGCCGATCGCCGTCTTGCGCCAGGTTTTGAAGGCTTTCTTGCCCGCGGCGACGGCGGCCTCCACTTCCTGCGGCGTTGCCAGCGGCACGCGCGCAAGCACCTCTTGCGTGGCCGGGTTGACGACGTTGCGCCATTGAAGCGTTTTCGATTCGACGAATTCACCGCCAATCAGCAATTTGACGGTTGGAACCTGTGTCGCGGATTGGGCAGGAGCATTCATGGCGCTATTTTCCGATCTCGATACAAAACTGAAATGGTGATCCTATCTTCGGAGATTTCCGATGACAACAGGGGATTCGCGTCGTGGACCACCTGCATCACGGACTCCTGACCGATTGCAGTGAATGTACAGCTCTTTTCATGGTCTCTCTTGACGGGCCATGTCACGGGCCATGAACAGAGCGGATCACGCTTTTGTTCGTGCAATCATCCCGGTGGCGATGCCGGCCCTGGTGCCGCCGACCCCGGTAAGCGCCACAATACCGTCAGTGCACACGCCCACTGCGCAAGCAGCATCAAGCTGCCCAGCGGATGCCAGAACTTCAAATGGTCGCGCGCAACGATGTGCGGCGCAACGGCATATTCGACCAGAAGCGCCAGCAACAAACCCAGCAGCACGAAGAACAGCAAGCCATGCGCACGCTGTGCCTCAGGCGCCTCTTCGGCGCGCGAGAGCACGAGCAGCAGCATGGCGCAGCCGATCGAAATCCAGCTTTGCGCGGTAAACAAGTGCGCTGCCGCATTGCCCGCCACCGCATGCGAGGGCAAATTGGCAAATAACAGCGGCACCATGACGAACAACGCGCTCAGACTGCCCCACCACAGGGCCGCCGCCAGCATGCCAAGACGCCAATGCCAGTTTTGCATTCGTATACGCCGCGATGCGCAGCAAGGCTCAGCGGTAATACACCGCCACGATCTCGTAGAACCGAGTCCCGCCGGGCGCCTGGACTTCGGCGGTATCGCCCTCCTCCTTGCCGATGAGGGCACGCGCGATCGGGCTGGAGATATTGACCAGGCCCTGTCTAAGATCGGCCTCGTCCTCGCCGACGATCTGATAGCGCACCATGACGCCGGTGCTTTCGTCTTCGAGCTCCACGGTCGCGCCGAACACCACTCTTCCCCCCGCATCGAGCGCCGTGGGATCGATGACCTGGGCCGCCGACAGCTTGCCTTCGATCTCCAGAATGCGTCCTTCGATGAAGCCCTGACGATCCTTGGCAGCTTCGTATTCGGCGTTTTCGCTGATGTCGCCCTGCGCGCGCGCATCGGCGATAGCCTGGATGATTGCAGGGCGGTCGACGGTTTTGAGGTTGTGCAGTTCCTGCCGGAGCTTTTCGGCGCCGCGCAGGGTAATCGGAATAGTAGCCATGCGTGATGTGTCTTGAAAAGCGAAACCGCCGAACGTCGCCGTCCGGCGGTGTATCGTAAACAGACTCTAAAAATTATCTGGCGATTCGTAGACCGAATCAGACCCATCGGAATTGTTCGATTGTATTGGCTTGCGAACGGCAAACCGCTCGGGCGATGGCCGTTAGAACCGGCGCCTTACCGATTCATCCGGCATCGCCTTTGAAGTAGCATGGTGCCGATGCGCGCAGATCGGCTTCGATCTTGTCGAGCACCTCTTGCGCCTGCACGAGATCGAAATCCTGGTGCGTGCGCTTCTTCACGCCATAGTGATCGAGCCGGTAGTGCCGATCGGGCGTCAGCCCATGGCGCGTCAGACAACTTTGCACGCAGACCAGCGGGCAGCCATCGAGCGCGATGATCGGACGGCCCGAACGCACGGTCCGCAGCAGTTGCGGCACGTCGCCGCCGACGCCGGCAATGCAGGACATTTCGGCCGTCCCGCGCCGGTCGAGCTGTAACGCCAGATGATTGGCCAATTGAGCCGCGCTGGAGCAGCCCGAGCACGAATAAACCAGCGGCAGCGGTTGATCGCCGCTCATGCAGCGCCACCCCGGCTGCGCAGCCGCGCGAGCAATTCCAGGGGTTTCCAGCGCCGGGGATCAAACGGTAGGACTTCGAGCGCATCCAGCGCATTTTTGACGACAAGCCCGAGTTCGGTATCGCCTTCCATCGACAGACGCCGGTCGAAGAACAACGTATCCGGATCAACGCCACGCTGCGCCAGCAGCAGAAAATCGCTTGCGCTCGCCCCCAGCACCAAATCGGCCGCCGCGCCCGGCCACAGCGGCACGAAGCGATCGCCGCTCCATTGCAGATCGAACACCAGCCGCGCGTCGCGCACTTCGATGCGCAGGGGCCGCCGCGCAAGCAGCCGCAGCACGTCCGCCGGCAGTTGCGGCGCAAGCACGAGGTTGAGCGCCTGCGCCAACAGCAACGAACCCGGAAAGCGCGGCAGCCGCGCGAGCAGCGCCGCCAGCGGCGGCGGCACGGTAAAGGAAGATGACGACGAAATCATGATAAAAAAGCCAGCCGGTTTATGCCGGCACCTGTTCAAGTCCGGCGCGGCCGTGCCAGTAACCGTTGCAGCCTTCGGCAGGCATCAGCGCCGCAAGACGTTCGCGCGCGGCCTGCACCCCCAGGGCGCCATCGCGCAGCGCAGCGAATACTTCAAGCACCTCGACCGTACCTTTCGATTGCGGGCTCACACGGATGAGATCAACGCCGTGCGAACGGACCGCATCGATTTCACCAACCAGGTTGTACACACGCGCCGACTGGGTCTGGATACCGTTGAGTACGAGGAAGTCCTGCCCTTCGCGCGTCGCCAGGCACAAGCCATCGGGATCTTCAATGCAGCGGAATTGGCAATCGTCCTTGGGCAGATTGTGGTGCCGCGCCGTGAAACAGCGCGCTGACCACGCAAGCGGCATGCGGCCATAGACGAAAACCTCGGTTTCGACGCCCGCGGGCCGGTTTTTCTGTATCGCCGCAAGCTCTGCCTGCGGCACCTCGAAGGGCACGACCCAGCGCCGCGCGCCCAGGCTCGCAATCCAGTCCAGCGAGTCGGGGTTGTAGATATTGAGCGAGCTTCCGGCAACGAAAGGCCGACCGGCCGCGGCGCGCACCGCGCCCATTTCGTTGGCCTCGATGTCGAATTCGCCGTTATCCGCCAGGCGTTTGACCGTCGCGGCGTCGGAGCCCGATTCAATCAGCGCCAGCGTTGAGAGCACGACTTCCTTGCCGGCATCGCGCAGCCGCGCCGCGATCGCCAGCCAGTCGGCCAGACGCAGTTCACGCCGGCGCGAGCACACCGCTTCGCCCAGATAAACGACGTCGACCGGCGCCGCCGCAACCGCGTCATAAAACGCAAACACCGTATCGCGCGGCCAGTAGTAAAGCGAGGGACCCAGCGAAAGTTTCATCATCGGCCTCTCGTTTATTTCCATGGCCGGTGATAGGCGCCGAGCGTGTGCTGCTGCCCTTCGGCGACCGAATCGAGCTGGGCCATCCACGCGGGCTTGGGCGCATAGCGGTGCAGGTTCGCCATGCATTGGTCGATCGCCTCACGCCACACCCGCGTGACTTGCTCGACGTAGGCCGGGCTGCGCTGGCGGCCCTCGATCTTGATCGCACGCACGCCGCTTTTGACGAGCTGCGGCAGCAGTTCGAGCGTATTCAGGCTCGCGGGCTCCTCGATCGCGTAGTAGCCCTGCTCTTCGCCCACATCGAAGCGGCCTTTGCACAGCGTCGGATAGCCGGCCTTTTCGCCTTCGGCATAGCGGTCGATCAGCACATTATTCAGGCGCGCTTCGAGCCCGCGCGGCGTTTGCTGCCAGCGCACGGCCTTGGCTGGCGAGCACACGCCGTGGGTATTCGGTGATTCGCCGGTCGTGTACGACGACAGCGCACAACGGCCTTCGACCATCACGCACAGGCTGCCGAAACCGAAAACCTCGATTTCCACCTCGGTTTTCTCGACCAGTTGCTGCACTTGCGCCAGCGAGAGCACGCGCGGCAACACCGCGCGCACGACGCCGAATTGCTCGCGATAAAGATTGATCGCCTCGTGGTTGGTCGCCGAGCCCTGCACCGACAGGTGCAGCCGCAAGCCCGGATGACGCGCCGCCGCGTAGCGCATCAGCCCCGGGTCGGCCAGGATCACCGCGTCGATGCCGTACTGCGCCGCCTTGTCGAGCGCGGCATGCCACGGCGCCGAATCCGAGGCGCGCGGATAGGTGTTCAGCGCCATCAGCACCTTGCGCCCGCGCGTATGCGCGTACTCGATGCCCGATGCGATTGCGGCCTCGTCGAAATTCAGGCCCGCGAAGTTGCGCGCGTTCGTCGCGTCGCGCAGACCCAGATAAACGCAGTCGGCGCCGGCATTGACCGCCGCCTTGAGCGCCGGCAGACTGCCCGCCGGGCAAACCAGTTCAGGGGGAAGAGGGCGGGCCATTTCGCCGGCCATGGGGGGAGCTTGGACGTTCGTGATCACAGGTTGGGAAGATTAGTCGGTCGTCCACCCTCGTTAAAAACCGATCGTTGTCAACTCGACGATTGCAGGGTTTTTACTAACCGATTTGTGCCAAGAGCAGATTATCCACCGGATTGCCGTTCCGTTCACGCTTGGATACATTTGGAAATTGCGCCTCGCCCTACGGCGCCCGCGCACCGGGCCGCCGATGAATGTTTGCCGCAAGCTTATCGACGAACTGGCGAAACTGCGCCTGGCTCATCGGCTCCCTGGAAAAGCGTGCGAAACGCTCCACCCGAAGCACCAGGTCTGAAGACGCCCCCTTGGGCGCTTGCGGATCGCCCGGCACGTAGGCCACGAAAGCCCAGTCCTCGCCGTCGCCTCCGTCGCCTGCCGCAAGCTCGTCCAAACGGCGGACCGCCACGAAAACGCCCATGCCTTCGCGGCCATCGATGCGGATCGCGCGGGCCGGCCGCGTTTCGTCGAGCGGCCGGGCATCGGCCTGGGCCGCGTAAAAGTGCAGACCGCGATCCCGCGCCCGGGAGAGAAAACGGCGCATGTCTTCGCCAGGCCGCCCAACTGCCGCCGGCGCATCGCGCAGATAGACCACGATGTCGGGCCGGCTCAGCAGCCGCATTGCAACGCCGACGGTGGCCGGTTCGCTCTCGTTCATCATGAAGGCATGGGGAAGGCATACGCCCGGTCCGGCGGGCCATTCGAAGTCTGCGCGCGGCTGGTAATTGCCCAGAAAGGTGTCGATGGTCTGCCGCGGCGAGCCGTTCAATTGGCGACGGGCGTTGACGATGCGGCCGCCAACGAGCGCATACAGCACCAGCCCGCTGTCGCCGTGGATCGCCTGGATGCGGCCATCGCCGAAGGGCTCGAAGAAGCGCACCCTGTCTCGCTGCTCCAGCAGGCGCTTGCGGGTCATGGAGTCTTCGTCAAACAACTGCGCCTTGCGCAGCAACTCGTCCTGACTCTGGCGTTGCACCACGTTGGCGTGCCTGGCGATTTGCGCCAAATCATCGGCTGTCGCGCCGGCCGAGATTTTGATCGCGGTGTTGGCTTCATCCAAGCCGAGTACGCCGCCGCTATCGACATGCTGGCCTGCCTGGTACGCGCCGAGTCCATCGGAAAACACCGGCTGCGCGCTCAGTACCTTGCCCGTCTGACTCCCGGGCGCAGTCTGGATGGCGTTCAGCGCATATTCGATGCCGCCGGCAGGCAGGCGCACCGTGTAATAACCGACGCACTCGGTCTGCCAGTTGGCCACGTCGTCCAATGCATCCGCGCGTGCCGAACTACCAAAACCGGCAAGGCTTGCGGCCAGCGCCAACACCAGCGCCATGCGTCCTCGCAGCCTCCTGGACCGTGTACACACCAACATGCGTTGCTCCATGAAGCGAGATCGTCTGCGTTAAGTGACCAACGCGCTGTGATAGCCGCAGTCGTTGTTTTCGCCCTGGGTCCAGGCCCACGGCAACAAGGTGATGAAACCGCTGACCTGGCTGAGTTCGGCGGCAGCCGGCGTGTGCTGGGGCGTATCCCAGAAAGCCGTATCGAAAGGCATCAGGCCGGATAAGCGCTGGCCTTGGGCGTTGAAACGCACGTCCGGCCAGATCGAGACCGGCGAAGTCACCGCATCGGGATCAATCGCCGGTTCGGGCGGATTTTTCGGAATGAACGCAAAGGCCGCGTCGTAGCACAGCGTATTGGCTTCGGCCTGCGCGCGGATCGCCTCCCAACTGCCCTGCGCAGCCGGCCGCAGCACGGCATCGCGCAGACGGCCAGCAGGCCGCACGTTCGCGCCGGCGCCATCCAGGCAGAACAGCTTGCTCCAAAGGCTCATGCGCAGCGCGCGCACGAAGCGGCTGGTGAGCGCCGGCCCTGCGGGCGCACCGATGTCTTCGGGGACGCCCGGGCCACCCTCGACCAGCACCGCGAGTTCCGAATCGCGATTGCCCAGCAGACTGCGGTCGTTGATGTTGGCGCTGCCGACGATGGCGTAGCGGTCATCCGCCACCATCGCCTTGGTGTGCACGTAGATCTGTTCGGTCACGCAGCGATCGCCCAGACGCGTCCAGTGGCGCAGGTTCAACAGCGTCACGTAAGGCCAGCACATCGCGATCGGGATGGCCTCGTATTCGCGGTTGCCGTCTTCGAACACACGCGCCGAGGCGCGATCGCCCCGATCCGCGAGCTGGCGCGCCAGGATCGCGCGACGCACGCGATTGAGCAGGCTTTGCGTGCCGAACACCAGCGACTGCATCGTCAGGTGAACCAGCGTCATCGTGCTCGGATCGTTGAGCATGCCCTCAGGATGCACCGGCAAGGTGACGTAGACGTGAAAGCGCGAGCGTTTGCCGTCGGGCGGCGGACTGGCCGGATCGAGGATGGCTTTGCGCAGGCGCTCGCCCAGCGCCTCGTTGATCCGGTTCTGCGGCAGTGCCTGCGGATCGCCCGGCGCCACCGACGTCAGCCGCGCGACCACGCCATTGCCGCGCGCGATTTCGGCCGCATGCGAACGCCCCGGATGCACCCTTTCACCGTCGCCGAAGCCTTCCTGCCCGAAAGCCGAAATGAAGAACTGGTTCTCGATGTAGATGAAATGCTGGGCCCGCTCGATCAGGCGCAGCATCGCTGAATGGATGTGGTCCTGCGTGAGGCGGCCGTACAGGCGCGCGCGCTCGGCCGGGGTCACGCCATCGGCCTCAGCTTGCAGCATCTTGCTGGACGCGCTGCGCAGCATCTGCACCCGGCAATCGCCGCGTACCGCATCGCCCTGCGGTTGTGGCTGCGGTGACGGCGGCAAGGGCAGGCGCTGCGCGCGCAGGCAGGCGGCATTCCAGCGCAGCACGAAATTGCTTGCCAGATCGCTGACGGCCGGGCCTTCGATACGCAGTTGCAGGTCCTCCCACGGCATGCGCGGCTGGCGCGCCGCATCGAGCATGGCGCCATCCAGCGGAAGCTGGACTCTGCCGTCGCGCAGTTGCGCCTGCGGCGTCTGTCCAGGCAATGGCTCGGGCCGATCGCCGCGCGGCGCCGCGCTGCCGTCGGGATTGCGCTGCGCCGGGATGATCGCCGGATCGAAATAGCCGCCCGCTTTCACTTTCAGCAGCCGCGGCACGCAACCGTTGTAGGCATCGTTGCCAAGGCGGCCCGATGCATTGAGCGTGAAGCCGGCGTCGTCGCGGCGGCCCCAGGCCACGTCGATGCCGCCGACGAAGGCAATGCGCCCATCGATCACCGCGAGCTTCTGGTGATGGCTGAAGAAGCTGCCCACGCCATCGCTGGGCTGCGCATCCTCGTTCGCGCCTACCGCGAAAACGCGCCGCACGCCGCCGAGTTCCTCATTGATCAGTTCGATCACGTCGACCGTTGCCTGCGCGCCCGTGGCCACAACCGGTGAACCGGCCCAGGGCAGCACGTGGATTCGCAGCGCCGGATTTTTGCGAGCCGCGCCGAGCAACGCGTCATAAAGGCGCACGCCTGCAACCAGCATGACGTCCCAGTTGATCTGCCAGCCCAGCAGCCACACCGAGCGCTCGGCATCCAGGATGGCCGCGTGCAACTGCTTGAAGTAAGCCTCGCCGCCGAGCAGCGGTGTAATGCAGTTACCATCGCGAACCGGATAGGGATCGCCTTGTTCGAGCCAGACCGGATCAGCGGCGGCGCCGGCGAGCGGCGGGGTTTGCGGTGATGTCGCCATGAGGATGTTCCTCCTTTGAGAGAAGCACACAAAGAAGCACACAAATCAGCCCGCTCAGATCGGAGCGGGCCGTCAAACCGATTCCACGCCCGCGCCACCCCTGGCGAAACGGACTCCCGATGCCGGCGTGATGCACGCCGGCATCGGCGCACTCAGCCGCAGGCGCCGAGATGCCCGCAGTGGGTGCAGTAGTCGCAGCCGTCCTTGCGGATCATCGCGTGGGCGCCGCACTCGGGACATTTGGCGCCGGCGATGCGCTGCGGATCCTCGGGCGACGGCGCCGCCTCGGCCTCCGGAAGCGGAACGCAGCCATTGCGCTCGGCGATGATGTTCTGGATCGCGAAGGCAATCGCCGCCACTTCGGAGTCGTGCCACATCGGTACCGCGCCGCCATCGGGCTTGCGGTAAGTGCCCAGGCGCACCGGGCCGCGATCCCATGCCACCTTGCGCATGTCGCTCAGCGCACGATCCAGGAAGCCGCCGCGCGCGGCCAGCGACAACAGCCGCATGCTCGCCGTGATCCACTGCTGCGATTCGCCGCTCTGGCCCACCGGCATGAAAAATTCGATCGCCCGCTGGCGCCCGTCTTCGAGAGGCAGGAAAGACACTATGAGGTAAAGGGTTTGACGGCCCTGCTGCGTCCAGTATTCGATTTTCTCGGCCGTCGCGGCCAGCCCCCCCTTCGGGCGGCTGGCGATGACCGCGCGCATCGGATCGACCGGCTGCGGCTGCGGCATTTCGTCCTGCGCAGCGGCCGCGGGCGAGGTGGTTTCGAGCACCGAGCCGAGCACGTCGTTGGGCCGGTACGTAGCCAGTCCTTTGAGGCCGACCTTCCACGCCTGCTGGTACAGGCCCTTGAAATCCTCGTAAGGATAGTCAGCCGGAATGTTGACCGTCTTCGAGATCGCGGTGTCGACGAAAGGCTGCACCGCCTCCATCATCGCCAAGTGATCACCGGCGGGCATTTCGAGCGCCGAGATGAAGTACGGCGGCAGCTTCTTAACGTCGCCGCCCAGATGGCGGTACAGCCGCCAGGCGTGATCCTCGACGTCGTATTCGGTCAGGCTGCCGTCGGACTCGCGCTTCTTGCGTTTGTAGGTCCAGGAGAACGCCGGCTCGATGCCATTGGAAGCGTTGTCGGCAAAAGCCAGGCTCACGGTACCGGTGGGCGCAATGGAGATCAGGTGACTGTTGCGGATGCCATGCTCGCGGATCTTGGACTTGAGCGGCTCATCGAGCCGGCTCGCGAAGCTGCCCGGCGCCAGGTAACGCTCGGCATCAAAGGCCGGGAAAGCGCCCTTCTCGCGCGCCAATTCCACCGAAGCGGCGTAGGCCGCATCGCGCATGCAGCGCGCGATGCGCGCCGCCATCTCGCGCCCGGCCGGCTCGTCGTAGCGCAGGCCGAGCATGGTCAGCGTATTGCCCAGACCGGTGAAGCCGACGCCGATACGGCGCTTGGCTTGCGCTTCGCCGCGCTGCTGTTCGAGCGGCCAGAAGGTCAGGTCGAGCACGTTATCCAGTGCGCGCACCTGCACCGCAACCGCTTCGGCGAAGCGTTCGAAATCAAAGGACGGCGTGCCGCCCACCGCGAAGGGATGGTGTACGAAGCGCGGCAGGATCACCGGCCCGAGATCGCAACAGCCGTAGGACGGCAGCGGCTGCTCGCCGCAAGGGTTGGTGGCCGCGATCTGCTCGCAATAGCGCAGATTGTTGTCGCGGTTGATCGTGTCCAGAAACAGGATGCCCGGTTCGGCGAAGTCATAGGCCGAACGCATCACCGTATCCCACAGCTGGCGCGCCGGCACCATGCGGTAGATCCAGCGGCCGTCTTCGTGCTGGCGCGCACCGCACGCAATCAGATCCGCACCGGGCTTGGCGGCGTGCACCAGCGGCCACTCTTCGTCAGCGGCCAGCGCGCGCATGAATTCATCGTTGACCGCCACCGAAACGTTGAAGTTGGACCAGCGCCCAGGCGTGCGCTTGGCGGTGATGAACTCCAGCACGTCCGGATGGTCGATACGCAGCACGCCCATTTGCGCGCCGCGGCGCGCTCCGGCGCTTTCGACCGTCGAGCACGAACGGTCGAACACGTCGATGTAGCTGCACGGGCCCGAGGCCAGCGAGGCGGTGGCCCGCACCTCGGCCCCGCGCGGGCGGATGCGTGAGAAGTCATAGCCAACGCCGCCGCCGCGGCGCATCGTCTCGGCCGCCTCGCGCAGTGCTTCGTAAATTCCGGGATAGCCGCCGCCGTCCTGGCCCTGGATGCAGTCGCCCACGGGCTGCACGAAGCAGTTGATCAGCGTAGCTTTGAGATCGGTTCCCGCCGCGCTCATGATGCGGCCAGCGCCGATCGCGCCTGCGCGCAGGTTGTCGAGGAAACGTGCCTGCCAGAGCTCGCGCTCGGGCTCCTTTTCTACCGATGCCAGCGCCTTCGCTACGCGCGTGAACAAATCCTCCGTACTCTTTTCATCAGATTTGAAATATTTTTCTTCCAGAACGTTCTTGCTGATTGCCTGTTCCGGCAGTGAATTCGAAATAGCGTCGTCGCGCTTCATATAGCTCCTTTGGGGTCACTGGGCACAACAGCGGGGCTGCCGCGTTCCGCGTCCCTCAAATCACACGAAAGAAAGGCAGACACCTCGTCCGTGTCTGCCTTGCCGGGATGGCCGACCCCGTGATTGTCGCCGGTCGGTGACCGCCGGTTGTTGTTTATCGATCAAACTATTTCATACTGATACGAAACAAATCGTAGCTGCCGCCATCCCGCCGGGGTCGCGGCGGCCATCACCCACGCCGCTGACCGAACAAGTCACAGCAGCGGCGAGAAAAGCCGGGCCGTGGCATCGCCCAGACGCCGCCAGAAGCCTTGCCGCCGCTGACTGCGCACCGCCGAGGCGCTGCGCAAATCATGTTCGAACTGCGCGGCCAAGCCCTGCGCTAGCGTCGGCCCATAGACGACGATGCCTACCTCAAAGTTGAGCCTGAAGCTGCGATTGTCGAAATTGGCGGTACCGATCATCGCGCAGTCGTTGTCGATCAGCAGCGTCTTCGAATGCAGCATGCTCGCTTCGTATTCCCAGATTTTCACACCTGCCGCGATCAGTTCGTCGTAATACGAGCGCGCCGCCGCGCTGACGATGCGTGAATCGCTGCGCCGCGGCACCAGCAGTTGCACGTCGACGCCGGACAGCGCGGCGCAGGTCAGCGCCATGAGGGCCGGCTCGCCGGGCACGAAATACGGCGTCGTGAGCCAAACACGGTGCTGCGCGGCATGGATGGCCGCCAGGTGCATGCGATGGATACCCTCGAAAACATTGTCGGGCCCGCTGGTCACGACCTGCAACGGAATGTCGCCCGCCTCGGCTTGCGACATCAGTTGCGGCAGCATGGCGTCGATCCTGTCGCCCTGGCTGCCGGTGGCGTAGACCCAGTCCTCGAGAAATACCGTCTGCAGCCAGCAGACCGCCGGCCCTTCGATGCGCAGGTGAACGTCGTGGTAGGCGTCATCCCGGATGCGCGCATCCTCTTCGTCGGTAATGTTGACGCCGCCGGTAAAACCGACATAGCCGTCGCAGACCAGGATCTTGCGGTGCGTCCGGTAATTGATCACCGGCCGTGCCCGGCGCCCGAAGTGCGTTGAGTGAAACAGCGCCACTTCGATGCCCGCATCGCGCATCGGCGCCATGAATTTGCGGCCGACCCGTTTCGAACCCAGAGCGTCGACCAGCAGCCGCACCCGTACGCCCTGCCGGGCCCGTTCGATCAGCAGATCGCGCAGCGCCGTGCCGGTGCGATCGGGTTCGAAGATGTAGCACTCCAGATGCACGTGATCGCGCGCCGCGCGTACCGCCTCGAAGATGGCGTCAAAAGTGTTGGCGCCGCCTGACAGCAGATCGACGCGGGTTGCGCTCGACAGCGGCAGCCCGCAGCACGCCTTGCCCAAGTCGACGAGTTGCCGCAGCGCCGGCGGCGCGGCGGCGGCGGCGGCGCGCATCCGTGCCATATCGGCCTGCGCATAGGCACGCACGCGGCTGCGCAGGCGCTTGAGCCGCTGCTTTTCGAGCCGCTGCGGACCGAAGATGTAATAGATGAAAAGGCCCACGACCGGCAGCAGGGCGAGCGAAAGGATCCAACTGAGCGTGGACACGGGCGCACGCTTTTGCATCACGATCCACACCGACAACACGGCCAGATAAACGCTCCAGACCAGCGAGAGGATGGTCTTGAAGTCGGAACTGATCTGAGGCAGCGTCACGGCAGAACGAGTTTCGGTCTGTAACGGGATAACGGAACGGCCTCAATGCTACCGGCCTTTGTCCGCAGCCGCGCGCTGCGGATGGATCAACCCTTGAAGCTATTCAGAGCTGCCCTTGCGCGGCTTCTTCCCCCGGCGGGCGCCGCCATCCTCGCGCGGCGGCAAGCCGGAATGCTGTGTCAGCAAACGCCCCGATGGCGGCTGTCGCGAAGTGGCCCGCGCCGCCGGGGTGGAGTTCTTGCGCCGTGCACTGCTATAGCTGCCGTCCGTGAGCGGCTGCCAGTTCGGCACCAGATGCTGTTTGCCATTGCCGATCAGGTCGGCACGGCCCATGGCCTTGAGAGCCTCGCGCAGTAAAGGCCAGTTGTTCGGATCGTGGTAGCGCAAAAAGGCTTTATGCAGGCGGCGGCGCCTGTCGCCACGCACGATGTCCACCGCTTCGCTGTCGCGCGTAACCTTACGCAGCGGGTTCTTGCCGCTGTGGTACATCGCGGTGGCGGTGGCCATCGGCGAGGGATAGAAGGTCTGCACCTGATCGGCGCGAAAGCCGTTTCGCTTCAGCCAGAGCGCGAGGTTCATCATGTCTTCGTCGCTCGTGCCCGGATGTGCCGCAATGAAATACGGAATCAGGTACTGCTCCTTGCCAGCCTCGGCGCTGAACTTGTCGAACAGGCGCTTGAACCGGTCGTAGTTGCCGATTCCCGGCTTCATCATTTTCGAAAGCGGCCCGGCCTCCGTGTGCTCCGGCGCGATCTTGAGGTAGCCGCCAACATGGTGCTGCACCAGTTCCCGCACGTATTCGGGCGAACTGACCGCCAGGTCGTAGCGCAGGCCGGAGCCGATCAGAATCTTTTTGATGCCCTTGAGTGCGCGCGCCCGGCGGTAGATCCGGATCAGTGGATCGTGGCTGGTGTTGAGGTTCTGGCAAATGCCCGGATACACGCAACTGGGCTTGCGGCAGGCCGCCTCGATCTCGGGCGCCCTGCAGCCGATGCGGTACATGTTCGCCGTGGGTCCGCCCAGATCGGAGATGGTGCCGGTAAAGCCTTGAACCTTGTCGCGGATCTCCTCGATTTCATGAATGATCGAAGCCTCTGACCGGCTCTGGACGATGCGCCCCTCATGCTCGGTGATCGAGCAGAAAGTGCAGCCGCCGAAACAGCCGCGCATGATGTTCACGCTAAAGCGGATCATCTCCCATGCGGGAATTTTGGTCACGCCGTCATGGCGTCCCTGGGCATCTGCATAACGCGGATGCGGACTGCGGGCGTAGGGCAGTCCGAACACATAGTCCATCTCCGCCGTGGTCAACGGGATCGGCGGCGGGTTGATCCACACGTCACGCGCCGTGGCGCCTTCGCCATGCGCCTGCACCAGCGCGCGCGCATTACCGGGATTGGTTTCCAAATGCAGCACCCGGCTCGCGTGCGCATAGAGCACCGGATCGGCGCGCACCTGCTCATATGAAGGCAGGCGGATCACCGTCCGCTCACGCGGTGCCGTCTTGGCCAGCGCCGGATTGGGTACGAAACGCAAGGGCCGCGCCGCGTCTGGCCCGGCTGGTACCTGCTCAACGGATGCCTGCCCGGCACACACGGCGCCCTGCGCTTTGGCCTGCTCCGACGTCATCTGATAAGGATTGACGTGCGCCTCGGAGTGGCCCGGCAGATCGACCCGCGTGGAGTCGATCTCGAACCAGCCCTGCGGCGTCTCTCGCCGCACGAAAGCCGTGCCGCGCACATCGGTGATTTGAGAGACCGGCTCGCGCGCCGCAAGGCGATGTGCGATTTCGACCAGCGCGCGCTCGGCATTGCCGTACAGCAGCAAGTCGCATTTCGAGTCGACCACGATCGAGCGGCGCACCTTGTCCTGCCAATAGTCATAGTGCGCGATGCGGCGCAGCGAACCTTCGATGCCGCCGAGAATGATCGGCACTTCGCTCCAGGCCTCGCGGCAACGTTGCGCATACACGATGGCTGCGCGGTCGGGCCGCGCATCGGCCTTGCCGCCTGGCGTATAAGCATCGTCGCTGCGGATTTTGCGATCAGCCGTGTAGCGATTGATCATCGAATCCATGTTCCCGGCCGTCACGCCAAAGAACAAATTCGGCCGGCCCAGCGCCTTGAAAGGCTCGGCGCTGTGCCAGTCGGGCTGCGCGATGATGCCGACGCGAAAACCCTGCGCTTCGAGCACCCGGCCGATCACCGCCATGCCGAAGCTCGGATGATCCACGTAGGCGTCGCCCGTGACGATCACCACGTCGCAGCTATCCCAGCCGAGCGCATCCATCTCGGCGCGCGAAGTCGCAAGGAACGGCGCGATGCCGAAACGAGCTGCCCAATACTTTCGGTAACTGGTCAGCGGCTTGGCATCGCGAGCAAAGAAGGAAACGTCGGCAGAGGTGCTCATGAGGCGGTGCGCTCACGGCACCGGAGTGAAAACTCCGTGGATTTTAGGGAAGCTCTGAAAAAGTCTGCGCCAACTCGCGCAGACCGGTTCAGAGGCCGCTGCTTTACTCGCCGTCGTCCGCGAGCAGCAAGCGATAAATCAGCGCGCCGATCGCCGCGCCCACCAGCGGCGCAACCCAGAACAGCCACAGTTGCGAAAGCGCCTCCGGCGGGCCGAACAGGGCCGGGCCGGTGCTGCGCGCCGGGTTGACCGAGGTGTTCGTCACCGGGATCGAAACCAGGTGGATCAGCGTCAGGCACAGGCCGATTGCCAATCCGCCAAAACCGCCCGCGGCGCGCTTGGCCGTCGCGCCAAGAATCACGACCAGGAAAATCGCCGTCATCACCACCTCGCACAAGGCAGCCGCAACCAGGCCGTAATTGCCCGGCGAATGCGCGCCGTAACCGTTGGTTGCGAAGCCGCCCACTGTCGCGTCCGGCTTGCCGGTGACGATGCAATACAACACCGCAGCCGCCACGATCGCGCCAAACACCTGCGCAATCACGTAGCCCGGCAACTCGGACGCCTTGAAGCGCCCGCCGATCACCAATCCAAGCGAAACGGCCGGATTGAAATGCCCACCCGATATCGGCCCGAGCGCGTAAGCGCCGGTGACCACCGTCAAGCCGAAAGCCAACGAAACGCCCAACAAACCGATGCCGACTTGCGGAAACGCCGCCGCCAACACGGCACTACCGCACCCTCCCAAGGTAAGCCAGAAAGTCCCGATGAACTCAGCAGACCATTTCTTTAAATTACTCATACTGACCCTTTTCATAGCGTGAAAGAAAAATGACGGTTACATTCTAAAATGGCCTCTTTGCAATTCAACCCCGACCAACCCCAATCGGAAATACACAGCCCAAAAACGGAACGTATTCACGAATACGGCAACCAATATGTGAAGGCGGCCCGATTTTTGCTTGACACTGATGCCAGCGATCTCACCAAAAAGGTGAGCAAGCCCTAATATTTACGGCCACTGGGACTATTGCGCATGGCCAAGGGGTACGACCCGCTGGCGCCGCAGAGCTTGTTCATGATCTATTCAGTGCCGCGCTCGGATCGCAATCGGGATGAGGGGCGGTCTGGGCGCACCGCATGGTGTTCATAGGCTATCTGCCCATATAAACAAATCGGGCGACTGGAACACCCAGTCGCCCGATTTGCCGGTCAGATTTACCGGTTCAATCACACACCTTGGCGCCGCCATTGCGATGCACGGCAGCCAGGCAAACGCGCCGAAAAGACGGCGCCGTTGACAGGCTCACTGCATGTGCAGCCCGCCGTTGATCGAGAACTCTGCGCCGGTCGAATACGCGCTTTCCTCACTCGCGAGCCAGGAAACGATTGATCCGATCTCGCTGGGCTCGCCCAGGCGCTTGACCGGGACTGAGGCCACGATTTTTTCGAGCACGTCCGGGCGAACCGCGCGCACCATCTCGGTGCCGACGTAACCGGGGCTGACGGTATTGACCGTCACGCCCTTGCTTGCCAGTTCCTGCGCCAGGGCCTTCGTGAATCCGTGCATTCCAGCCTTCGCGGCCGAATAGTTGGTCTGGCCAGCCTGCCCCTTGGCGCCGTTGACGGAGCTGATGTTGATGATGCGCCCCCAGCCCTTCTCGACCATGTCCGCAACCACCTGCTTGGTGACGTTGAACATGCTGTTGAGGTTGGTTTCGATCACCCCATTCCAATCCTCGACCGTCATCTTGAGGAACATCCGGTCGCGCGTAATGCCGGCATTGTTGACCAGCACGTCAACCGATCCGTGCTGGGCCTTGGCCTGCGCGAAAGCGTCAACCGTGGATTGCCAGTCGCCCACATTGGCGACCGAGGCGTGGAATTCGAAGCCAGCCGCCTTCTGCTCGGCCAGCCACTTGTCGTAATCCCGGGTAGGACTGCAACCGGCGATAACCTTGAAACCATCCCGGTACAAACGCTGGCAGATCGCGGTACCGATTCCGCCCATGCCACCGGTCACATATGCCACTTTTTTACTCATACTTTTCCTTCCTTGTACTAATTACGGAAATCTTTCTGAAAACGAGTCCATTGTTGCCATTTCCAGGGGCGGTGTGGCTCAGGAAAACACTAACAACCATGAAGATGGTGCGGGCATACTGAATGCTAAACCCGCCCCGGCTGCGGCAGCCTCCAGAGAAAAAGACGATTGCGCCGCTCGCGGCTGCATGAAATGCTCCACGTCACGGCGATCCCCGGCAGGGTTGCCGATTCGCGCCGCATCGGTGGCATCCCATGCGCAATGGCTCATTTCAGCGTGCCGTGCCGACGGGAGAACCGGGCACGGCAGAGCACATATCAGCGTTCGATCGTCAGCGCCACGCCCATGCCGCCGCCGATACACAGCGAGGCGATGCCCTTCTTCGCATTGCGGCGCTGCATCTCGTGCAGCAGCGTCACCAAGATGCGGCAGCCCGAGGCGCCGATCGGGTGGCCAATGGCAATCGCACCGCCGTTGACGTTGATCTTTGCGGTATCCCAGCCCATTTCCTTGTTGACTGCGCAAGCCTGCGCCGCGAAGGCTTCGTTGATTTCGAGCAGGTCGAGGTCAGCGGCCTTCCAGCCGGCGCGAGCGAGCGCCTTGATCGACGCAGGCACCGGGCCCATGCCCATGATGGTCGGATCAAGGCCGGCCGTCGCATAGCTGGCGATGCGGCCCAAAGGCGTCAGGCCCAGCGCGGCCGCTTTCTTCGCGCTCATCACGACCACGGCGGCAGCCCCATCGTTGATACCCGAAGCGTTGCCGGCCGTGACCGTACCGGCCTTGTCGAAGGCGGGCCGCAGGCCGGCCAGAATTTCGGCAGAAGTTTTGCGGTTGATGTATTCGTCTTTGTCGAACACCAGCGGATCGCCCTTCTTTTGCGCAATGGAGACCGGGACGATTTCATCCTTGAAACGGCCCGCGTCCTGCGCCGCAACGGCCTTGGTCTGGCTCGCAAGCGCAAGCTCGTCCTGCGCCGCGCGGTCGATACCGTACTGCTTGGCCACGTTCTCGGCGGTAATGCCCATGTGGTACTGGTTGTAGACGTCCCACAGGCCATCGACGATCATCGAATCGACCATTTTCCAGTCGCCCATGCGCTGGCCGTTGCGCGAATTGGGCAACAGGTGCGGCGCCAAGCTCATGTTTTCCTGCCCGCCCGCGACCACGATCTCGCTGTCTCCGGCGGCCACCGCCTGCGCCGCGAGCATGACCGATTTCAGGCCCGAGCCGCACACTGCGTTGATGGTCATGGCCGGCGTTTCCTTGGCGATACCGGCCTTGAGCAAGGCTTGGCGCGCCGGGTTCTGGCCCGTGCCGGCCGCAAGCACCTGCCCCATGATCACTTCGCCGATCTGGTCATTGGCCAGCTTGGCGCGTGCGATTGCCTCACGAATCACGATGGCGCCCAGCTCACTGGCCGGCAGCGCAGCCAGCGAGCCGCCGAATTTGCCTACCGCGGTACGCGCGGCCGAAACGATAACGATGTCTTCCATATTAATTAGCCTCTCTTGGAGTTGTAGAAAAAATAAACGAGGTGATGACGCGCGACCCTCCGATCCTGTTCATGACCTATTCGGGCCTCGAATAGATCACGAACAGGCTCTCAGATCCGCTCCTTGACGTAGCGACCTGGCGCTGGCTCGATCGCTTTGTATTTCGCGCCACGCCCATAGGTTTTGGGCGGCGCAATCTGTTTACCGGCATGAGACCGCAGCCACTGCGCCCAATCGGTCCACCAGCTTCCTGGGTATTCGGTGGCGCCAGCCAGCCACTGGGCGTGCGTCGCCGGGAACTCGCCATCCTCGCGCAGCCAGTGGCTGCGCTTGTTGCTCGACGGCGGATTGATGACGCCGGCCGTGTGGCCCGATGCGCCCATGACGAAGCGCTTTTTGCCGGTAAGTAGCTGGGTTGACGCATACGCGCTGCCAATGGGCACGATGTGGTCCTGGCGCGAACCGTAGATGTAGGCCGGCGCCTTGATGGCGCCGAGATCCACCTTTTCGCCACACACGGTGAGCGCACCCGGCACGCATAGCTTGTTTTCGAGGTAGGCGTGACGCAAGTACCAGGTATAGAACGGCCCAGGCAGGTTGGTCGAATCGGTGTTCCAGTACAGAAGATCGAAGGGCGGCGGCGTTTCGCCCTTGAGGTAGTTGCCTACCACGTAATTCCAGACCAGATCATTGGGCCGCAAGAAGCTGAAAGTGAGCGCGAGTTCGGAGCCTGGCAACAGCCCCCCGCGGCCCATCTCCGCTTCACGAAAGCGCACCATTTCCTCATCAATGAACACGTCGAGAATGCCGGTGTCCTTGAAGTCGAGCAAGACCGTCAGCAGCGTCACCGACGCGGCCGGATGCTGGCCGCGCGCCGCCAGCACGGCCAAGGCCGTGGACACGATGGTGCCGCCGACACAAAACCCGAGAACGTTGATCTTGGGGCTGCCCGAGATGTCCTGCACCACCTCCATCGCACGGATCGCCGCTTTTTCGATGTAGTCGTCCCAGGTAGCGTTGCGCAGCGATTCGTCGGGATTGCGCCAACTGACCACAAACACGCGATGACCCTGCGCCACCGCGTAGCGGATCAGCGAATTCTCAGGCTGTAAATCAAGGATGTAGTACTTGTTGATGCACGGCGGAACCAGCAGGAAAGGCCGCTCGAATACTTTGTCCGTCAGCGGCTTGTATTCGAGCAGTTGGAACAACTCGTTCTCGAACACCACGGCGCCCTCGGTGGTCGCGACGTTGCGGCCCACCTCGAACAGGCTCTCGTCGGTCATGCTCACGTGCCCCTGCTGCACGTCGTTCAACAGATTACGCATGCCCAGCGCAATGCTGGCGCCGCGTGTCTCGACGGCCTTGCGCAGCACGTCGGGGTTGGACACCAAGAAGTTGCTCGGCGACGTCGCCGCAACCCATTGTTCGACCGCGAATTGCAGACGGGCGCGCGTCTTGCTGTCGGCCTGTACCGCATCAACCATCCCAAACAGCGTGCGCGCGTTGAGCAAATAGGCTGCAGCCGAAAAGGCCGCCGCCGGGTTGTCAGTCCACGCGGCAGAGGCGAAACGCGAATCCTGCACCGCGGCCGGCTTCTGGCTCCAAAGTTTGCCCAATTCCTCCAGATAGTTCTTCTGCAGTGCGGCCAGCTTCTCCGGCGCGAAGGATACATGCGGCATCCATGCCATCAGGCCTTCGGTAGTGACGTTGGCTGTCTGAATCATTCCGACGGTTTGCGTGAGCATCTGCCGGAACGATTCGAGCATCACGTCTGCGTTTTGTGGTTTCATTTTGTCTCCTGTTTCTCTCCCGGCCCCAAAGTCGGGACTGGGCGAGTATGCTGTGTTTGGCTCGTTTCCACAACGCCGTGTAGCGGGTCGTAGGACATGTTGCACTGATCTTCCGATCGTTCGCCCTATCCTACCCGCTTGTTGACGATGGCCGTGGCCACGCGCGAACCCGATTTGCGCCCGAGCGCGGCGCTGATGAACTGACCCGCGTCGATCAGCCTGTCCAGATCGATCCCGGTTTCGATGCCCATGCCTTGCAGCATGTAGACCACGTCCTCGGTCGCCACGTTGCCGGTGGCGCCCTTGGCATATGGGCAGCCGCCCAGGCCAGCCACCGAGGTGTCGAACTGGGCCACGCCCAACTCCAGGCTGGCGAGCGTATTGGCCAGCGCCTGGCCGTAGGTATCGTGATAGTGGCCGGAGACGTCTTGCACGGCGAAGTGGGCGAGCGTGGCTTCAAGCGCGCGCTGCACTTTCAACGGCGTGCCCACGCCGATGGTGTCGGCCACGGCGACTTCCTGCACGCCGATCTTTTTGAGCATCTGGGCGAGCCGGCCCACGCGCTCGGGGGCGACTTCGCCCTCGTAGGGGCAGCCCACGGTGCACGACATGGCGGCGCGCACGTGCAACCCGTGCTCGCGCGCCGCCGCGACGACGGGGCGGAAACGCTCGATGCTTTCGGCAATCGAGCAGTTGATGTTTTTCTGGCTGAAGGCCTCGCTGGCCGAGCCGAAAACGACGATTTCATCGGGCCACTGTTCGCGCGGCGCGGATAGCGCGGCCTGAAGGCCCTGCATATTGGGAATCAGCACCGCGTAGCGCACGCCGGGCTGGCGCCGGATGCCGGCAAGCACCTGCGCGTTGTCGGCCATCTGCGGCACCCATTTGGGGCTGACGAAGCTGGTCGCCTCGATCTCGCGCACGCCGGCCTGTTGCAGGCGGTGAATCAACTCGACCTTCACCTCGGCGGACACGGGCTGCTTTTCGTTTTGCAGCCCGTCGCGCGGGCCGACATCGACGAGCTTGACGCGGGCAGGAAGCTTCATAGGACGATTCTCATTGCATGAAAGATTCATTTTCGGCCATCGATACGCGCCGAACCGGGCCGGCGCTTCGCAATTCGTGCCGACATGGTCGCAAACGCGGCCAAGCGATGGCGTTCAATATGACTTGGGCAACCCCAGCACCTTCTCCGCAATGAAGTTCAGGATCATCTGCGGGCTGACCGGCGCGATGCGCGGAATATAGCTTTCGCGCAGCAGGCGCTCGACGTGGTATTCCTTGGCGTAGCCCATGCCGCCGAGCGTGAGGATGGCGTTCTGGCAGGCATCGTGCGCGGCTTCGGCGGCCAGGTACTTGGCCGCGTTGGCCTCGGTGCCGCAGGGTTGGCCGGCATCGTAGAGCGTGGCGGCCTTGAGCATCATGAGGTCAGCGGCTTCCAGGTTGGCCCACGCACGCGCGAGCGGATGCGCCACGCCTTGGTTCTGGCCGATGGGGCGGCCAAAAACCACGCGCTCGCTCGCATAGCGCGCGGCGATGCGCAGCGCGGCGCGGCCAAGACCGATGGCCTCGGCGGCGATCAGGATGCGCTCGGGGTTCAGGCCGTGCAGGATGTACTCGAAGCCGCGCCCTTCCTCGCCGATGCGATCCTCGGCGGGCACTTCGAGCCCGTCGATGAACAGCATGTTCGAATCGACCGCCGCGCGCCCGAGCTTGTCAATCTCGCGCACTTCGACCCGGGTGCGGTCGAGCTTCGTATAAAAGAGCGACAACCCCTGCGTCGGTTTTTTGACCTGCTCCAGCGGCGTGGTGCGCGTCAGGATCAGCATGCGGTCGGCCACCTGCGCGGTGGAAATCCAGATCTTGCGTCCGCTGATCACGTAGTCGCCGCTGGGCTGGCGAACGGCCTGCGTCTTCAGGCGCGTGGTGTCCAGCCCGGCGTCGGGCTCGGTGACGGCGAAGCAGGCTTTTTCCTTGCCCTGAATCAGCGGCGGCAGAAAACGCTGGCGCTGCTCCTCGGTGCCGAAAACAACCACCGGGTTGAGGCCGAAAATGTTCATGTGCACCGCCGAAGCCCCCGACATGCCCGCGCCCGAGGCGCTGATGGTGCGCATCATCAGCGCCGCTTCGGTGATGCCCAGGTTGGCGCCGCCTTGCGCCTCGGGCATGGCGATGCCGAGCCAGCCACTCCTGGCCACCGCCTGGTGGAACTCATGCGGAAATGCCGAACGCTCGTCCTGCGCGCGCCAATAGTCCGGCGGGAAGTCTTCACACAGCCGTTCGATGGCCGCGATCAGCGCGCGCTGGTTGTCGTCGAGGG
>CAYTPC010000009.1:0-16461 GCA_964439605.1 uncultured Burkholderiaceae bacterium | reverse complement strand
AATTCCCAAGGGACAAGTATGAAATGCGCACCATGCTGCACAAAGCTCTGAAGAGACTCCAGAGTTTGCCAGAGATCGTGCGCGGATTCTTTGCTCATCCTGAATGTGGGTTTGTTAACTAAATTAGTTTACTCGTTAGTAAGTTGTTGATTTTTTAAGCATTAATATTTCTTGGTCAAGGGTTTTAGAGTATCCCTTGCACGCCATGCCAATGCGGCAGCATCAACACCCATCCTTGCGACCCACGCCCACGCTGCCCCTACGATTCCCATTTGAGAAATTAGAAAAAACAGCGCGACAAGAAATAAAGGGAGCTCAATCACATGTAGTTTTGCCGAAACGTCAGCGCGTCCTCGGGCATGCAATAGGGCAAAGAACATGGAACCCACTGCATTCGCGAAAACACCCAGACAAAGTACCTGCCCTATCAGAACGGACCGGGAGTCCAGGTGTCCTTTAATCCACAACGGTAGTACCACGGGCAACAAGACAGCCATGGCGATGCAGACCAGCGACATGAGCCCCGTGACCCGCCATAGCCACCTGTTGAAATAGTCGCGCCATTGGTCCGGCGATTCCTCCATGATCTTGCTTAACCCTGGAAACATAACCGAAGACACGGCGCCAACCAGGATAAGGCTCTGAACAACAGCCTCGTAGGGAATGACGTACACAGAAACCGCAGCAGCAGACAGAACGGAGGCAATGACAAAGCGGTCAGCTTGCACCAGAATGGGACTGATGATGTTACTCACTGTAACCCAGCCACCAAAGGAAAATAGTCTGCGAGCAATAGCCTTGGAATAGCTCGCATTTCCTCGTGTTTCCGGTTCTTTTTGTAGGCAGCCAAATGCCAGCTGTCGATAGATAAACAAAGCCAACAGGCGGCTGAGCACCAGTGGAGCCACCACCCACGGCAATCGGAGGGTGAACAGGCAAATGACATAAGGACCGGCAAAATTGACAACGCCCAGACCGGCCCGTAATAGACTAATGCCTTTGAAGTTCAAAAACGCTTCGTTCAAGCCGCGATAGGTTGCGCTCATGGCTTGAGCGGGCAAGGCCGTCGCGAGCATGAGCATGGCGATCAAGATTTCATTCGCAGGTGTATCTTCGACATGAATCCAGCGGTAGGCACCCACCAGCGCAAGCAGTGCGATAAGCGCGCCGAAGATAAGCCCCGTGACCAGCGTGATGCGGCCTGCCGTGATCAGTACATCTGGAATGTTGGACAGCTCCCCCTTGCCTCGCAAACGGGCCACCATCTGCGTGAGCGCGCGTCCAAGCCCGAGATCAAGGGCGCTGGCGTAGCCGATGAGGCCCCAGGCCAACGCCAGCAGACCGAAGCGTTCGCGCCCCAGATTGGCAATGAGACTGGGTACGGTGAACACGGCTACGCCCAACGGCAAGGCTAATCCGCCAAGATTCCAGGCTACATGCGAAAATCGCATCAGTCGACCTCTGACTCTGGATGGCTGGTTCCACAGACAACCAGAACCCTCATGCGGTCAACCAGTCTTGGTGAGAGGCGTACCAATCGACCGCAAAAGGGATCCCTTGGGCGATGGTGTAGTCTGGTCGATAGCCCAACAGACGACAGGCCTTGTCGATGTCAGCTTGACTATGGCGAACATCCCCTGCCCTGAATTCACGGTACACCGGCTGTACTTCGGGTTGCACACCGTGTCGAAACAGCGCGTTGCGCAACATTCCATAGAGGCTATTCAAGGTGGTTCGACCGCTGACGGCAACGTTGTAGATTTGATTCTTGGCTTCCGCATTGTGAGTCATCGCCGCCAGTAGGTTTGCTTGGATCACGTTGTCGATATAGCAGAAGTCGCGGCTAGTTTCGCCGTCTCCATTAATATAGACCGGCTCGCCTTTTAGCAGGGATCCTGCCCACTTCGGAATGACAGCGGCATACGCTCCATTGGGGTTCTGCCGCCTGCCAAACACGTTGAAATAACGAAGGCCAATGGTCTCAAAACCGTAAGATCGCGCAAACACTTCGGCATAAAGTTCATTCACGTACTTGGTTACGGCATAAGGGCTCAAGGGTTTACCGATCTGGTCCTCGATCTTGGGCAGGGCCGGATGGTCGCCGTAAGTGCTGCTGCTCGCTGCATATGTGAAGCTGTTCACCTTGGCATCGCGGGCGGCCACCAGCATGTTCAAGTGGCCGCCGATGTTCACGGCATTGGATGTGATTGGGTCAACCAAACTCCTGGGAACGCTGCCAAGTGCAGCCTGATGCAGCACGTACCCAACGTTTTCGCAAGCTCGTCGGCAGTCCTCCAGATTGCGGATGTCGCCCTTTATGAAAGTGAAGTTTTTCCATTGTTCGGGTGTAACCAGCGACTCGACTTCGTCCAAGTTGCGCTGATAGCCGGTGGCAAAATTATCCAACCCCACCACGTGTTGATCGAGCTTCAGCAGGGTTTCCAGGAGGTTGCTGCCGATGAAACCCGCTACACCCGTTACCAGCCACGTATGCTGCTCCTTCTTCAGTCGCTCCTGAAGACGCTCATAGGCAGATGGTTGCTTGTCGGCAGCGACGAGCACGGAGGAATTTAGCGTACTCATAGCCGCCCGTCTGCCGTGCCTGCCGGCAGCACGCCTTTGACATCGAACACCACGGCACCAGGAATCCCCAGCGCCTTCACGCCTTTTTCACCCAACGCAACGAACTCCCGATGCGCCACCGCCATCACGATGGCAGCGTATTGGCCAGGTTCAGGCATTTGTTTCAGGCAGCGCAGACCGTATTCATGTTCTGCTTCGGCTACATTGATCCATGGGTCGTACACATCAACTTGGGCGTTAAAGGCGCGCAGGGAATGCACGATGTCAACTACTTTGGTATTGCGAATGTCTGGGCAGTTCTCCTTGAAGGTCAGCCCCAACACCAACACCTTGCTACCTAGTACCGGCAGGTTTTTGTGCAGCATCAGCTTGATGACCTCATCAGCCACATGGCCCGCCATGGAATCATTGATGCGCCTGCCAGCTAGGATCACCTGCGGGTGGTAGCCCACCTCCTCCGCCTTGTGTGTCAGGTAATAGGGGTCTACGCCAATACAATGACCGCCGACCAGACCAGGGCGGAAAGGCAGAAAGTTCCATTTGGTCCCGGCCGCTTGCAGTACTTCCAGCGTATCAATGCCCAGCCTGCGGAAGATCAGACACAGTTCGTTCATCAAAGCGATGTTCAGATCGCGCTGTGTGTTCTCGATCACTTTGGCGGCTTCAGCCACCTTGATGCTACTGGCCTTGTGGGTACCGGCTGTGATGATGGAGGCATAAAGCGTATCCACCGCGTTTGCTGCTTCAGGTGTGCTGCCACTGGTCACCTTTTTGATCGATGGCAGGCGATGTTCCTTATCGCCGGGGTTGATGCGTTCGGGGCTGTAGCCGCAGAAAAAATCTTTGTTAAAGCGAAGTCCCGAGTACTTTTCCAGTATCGGCACGCAGATTTCTTCCGTTGCGCCGGGGTACACGGTAGATTCGTAGATTACTAAGGCGCCGCGTGACAATGCTTTGCCAACTGTCTCGCTGGCCTTCACCAGCAGCGATACGTCGGGGCGATTGACTGTGTCGATTGGTGTTGGCACCGTTACGATGAAAACGCTACAGTGGGCTAAATCCTGCGCATGGCTGCTGAAACGCAACCCGGATGCTTCACGCAGTTCTTCCGGGCTTACTTCCAGAGTCAAATCTCGGCCTGATTGCAACTCGGCAATGCGTGCTGGGTTGATATCAAAGCCGAGTACATTACGGCACTTGCCAAACTCTACCGCTAGCGGCAGGCCGACGTAGCCTAGTCCGATGATGGCAATAGCGGCGTTTTCGTAGTTCATTCTTCGGAATCAGAATCAAAGAGATAGGCGCAGCCTATCAAAAGAAAGGCTTAATATTCGTATTGGGTATATCGATAGCTGGTGTAGCTGCTACCGTATCGTCGCTTCGTGAGATCCAGGCCGTTGAAAATGACGCCGTTAACCTCAATGTTGGTTTGCTGGCGCAGGCGTTTAGCTGTTTCCTGTAATTCACCCAAGCTGGTTTCCCCGGCGCGGGCTACGAGCAGTACCGCACCGGCTATGGAGACGATGGCGGCGGTGTCGGATGCAACAAGGACCGGCGGGGTGTCGATGATCACGTGGTCGTATTGGGGCGCCAGCTCTTCTAGCAGCGTGTGGCTGCCTGGGGCGGCCAGCAATTCGCCAGGGTTTGAGGGCATGACTCCGGTGGTGATCAGGTCCACATTCGGCGCTACCTGCTGGCGCAAAACATCCGGCAGTTTCAGACTACCGTTGAGCAATTCGCTCAGGCCCTTGTTGCGGCTGACGCCGAAGCGGTGGTTCAGGTGGCCTTTGCGCAGGTCTGCGTCGATGAGCAGCACGCGCTTGTCGTTTGCCCCGAGCACTGTCGCCAGGTTGGCGCTCACGAAAGATTTGCCCACGCCCGGCGTCGGGCCAGTAATCAGCAGCACGTTGTTGCGTACGTCGAGCATGGCAAATTGGAGCGCCGTGCGCAGGCTGCGGAAACTTTCCACCGCAGGGTCCGTTGGGGCGCTTAATGCCAATATGTGGTGCCTTGCTGTATGCGAGCTTGCATCTTGCGCCTGCTTGGCTGAGTACGGCACGGTGGCCAGCACGCGCAGCCCGGTCTTCTGTTCGATTTCGTCGGGGTGCGACAGGCTCGGGTGCAGGCGTTTGTGCAGTAGCGCCAGGGCGATGCCGAGGATCAGGCCGAGCACGCCGGCGAGCGCGATCACCAGGGCACGGAGTGGCTTGACCGGCTCGCGCGGTTCACGCGCGGTATCGACGATGCGTACATTGCCGACTTTGCCTTCTTTCACCAGGCGCAGTTGTTGCGCGCTGTTGAGTAAGCTCACGTACAGATCGCTGTTGACCTTGACGTCGCGCGTCAGCCGCAGCAAGTCTTGTTCAAGGTTGGGCATTTGTCTGACTCGGTGTTCCATCTCCGTCAGCTCAGACTTGATGCTGCCGATTTGTGCGTCGATCGTCTGGACTGTGTAGTGTTCGGGCGTGTACAGCGCGCGTAGTTCTTTGCGCTTTTGCTCCAGGCCCAGTAGTTTGGTTTGCAGATCTACCGAATGTTCGAGTATCAGCTTGCCCTCTTCGCCGAGGTTGAAGGTGGAGTTTTTGTTTCGGAAGGCGTTGAACTTCACTTCTGAATCTTCAAGCTGCTGGCGCAACTGGGGCAGAAAGGTGCCCAGGAACCCGAGTGTTTTTTCGGCTTCGGCCGCCTTGCGCTCCACGTTTTGGGCCACGTAGAGTTTGCCGATGCGCTGCAGCAGCGCAGCGAGTTCCTTTGGGTCTTTGCCTTCGAGCGTGACCGCGATCACGCCCGATTGCTTGCCTTTTTCGCTGATACCGAGTTGTTTTTGAATATCTTCGGTTTTTTCGAGTGTCGGAAAACGAATCAGGTTGAAGCGGGCACCGGGTAAGCCGATGGAGCTGGTGATGAGTAGGCGCCCAGGGCCGTCGCTGGTCGAGAATTCCAGTGCCTGCCCGATGTGGCCCTGGCCGAGCACGTTTCCATCCGGGTGAATCAGTTCATAGCCTTGGCCGGCGGTAAGTTGTATGCGGAACTTTTCATTTTCCAGCGCGTCCGGTACTTCAAACGCATTCACCTCCAGCGATTCGTTGCCGCTCACGAATCCGCCCATGCCCAAGATGCCGGGTGTTGATGGCTCGGTTGCGTCTCTGGCGAGCCAGCGGCCAATTAGTGGTAGATATCTGGGCGTGGCTTTTATGTCTAGCCGCACATCTTTTACCGCCTGCTCCACCACCAGCCGCGAGCGCAGCAGTTCGATTTCGGCGGTGGCCGGGGAAGCGATATTGAACATGGTGGATGCTTCGCCAAGCAGCCCGCCCATCAGATCGCCTTTGCTGTCTTCTACCTGAACCAGCATGTCCGACCGGTAGATGGGCGTTGCAAGCAAGAACGCATAAACCGCGCCCAGCACCACGGTAACCGCCACCGCGCCGGCAATAAGCCAGCGGCGATCAAGCAGAACGTCGAGCAGTTCGAGCAGGTTGATCTCGTCACTGTCTGGCGTAGGGGTGGTGACGGGCGGGGTGGGCTGCGGTGCAGTCATTGGAATGGGGTTAGGGGAAAAGATTCAGAAAAAAATGTGGTTCAACCGAGCTTGCGGATTCGCGGTGCCCAATCGGCAACGCCGCGGGCGATCAGCTCATAGGCTGCTTCGAAGGCTGGGCGGGGCAGGCGGTAGGGGTCGGTGATCTCAAAGTTGCCGATATGGCCTAGGCGAAATACTTTGCCGCAGGCATAGGGGTGGCGTTTTTCCACGCTACTTTGTTGGTTGCGCTCCATTACCAAGATCAAATCGGCGCTCTGGCACATCTGGGCGGTGAATTGCTGGGCGCGGTGGGCCGATAAATCGAGCCCATGGGCCTGCGCAACTTCCACGGCCAGCGGGTCGGCGGGCTCGCCGACGAGCGCGCTGAGCCCGGCTGACCAGACGCGCTGCCCGGGCAGTTCGCGCGCCAGCAACTGTTCCGCCATGGGGCTGCGGCAGATGTTGCCGATGCAAAGCACGAGGATTTGCCGCATTACTTCGTCGTTTGGTTGCCGTAGTACATCACCTGCGCGCTCGGAACGATCATGCTGATCACGCGGTTCCAGCGCACGACGGCTGCCGGGTCAACATAGACCACGTCGCTGGGCTTGAGTTCAAAGCCTTCCGATAGCGCGTAGGCCGCAGGCGATTGCGCGTCGAGGTGAAAGATTTGCGGGTGTTCCGGATCGTTGTCGGCGCGTACCACGAAGATCTGTTTGGGGTTGCCCGAAGTGGGGTTGACGCCGCCGGCCTCGCCCAGCGCCTCGTTCAGGCTCAGGCGGCCATTGCGCAGCGGCTGTGCCGTGGGCTTGGAGACTTCGCCGAGTATGTATACCTTGGCGTCGTCGCGGCTCATGACGCGCACCAGGTCGCCGCTGCTCAGGATGATCTTGCTTGGGTTGATGCCAAAGCGCGTGAGCTGCTGCAGATCGACGCTCACCGTGGTGTCGCCGCGCGAAACGTTGATGGCGGAGCGGTCGGCATCCGGCGCAAAGCCGCCGGCGCGGTTGATGGCTTCGGGCAGGGTCATCGGAATATCGTTAACGGCCTGCAGGCCGGGTTGGCGCACCGCGCCGTCGACGTACACCCGCCCGCTGCGGTATGACTGGATGCGTACCGTGAGCTTGGGTTGGTTCAGGTATTTGCTCAGGCGCTTGGTCAGCTCGTCGCGAACCTGGTATTCGGTCAGGCCGCTGACTTTGACGTCGCCGATGTAGGGGAACTGGATGAATCCGTTGGCGCTGACGTTGTAGCCGTTGCTCACGGGCGCTCCGCCCACGGCATCGGTGGTGATGGAGCCGGCCGGCGGAATCATGAGCGTGGGGTGGTCCCACACGACGATGTTCAGGATGTCGGCCGGCCCGATGCGGTAGGGCTGCGCCGTGCCGAAGAGGCGCTTGACGCCTTCAGCCACGTCTTTGGGCTGCGCGTTGCGCATCTGGCGGATGAGCTCGGGGGTGATCTCCCGGATGGCGTTTTGCGGCGGCTGGTCAGGCTGTTGTTCGTGTTGTTTGGTGGGGGTGCCTGAATCAGTCTGCGGAGTGCTGTCCAGATCGGCCAGCGGGTCGGCATGGGGCATGCTGCCGGCGAACTCGACGCCGGGGGACAGGGCGCAGCCACCGAGCAGGGTGGCAGTCAGGAGCAGGGCCGAAAAACGGGTTGCGCAGCCGGGAGACGGAACGGGAATGCGCAATCGGGATAGGTTTTGCATGAGTGAATGAATGGCCGCGGTGAAGACGGAGCGTTGGTGTGTCGGTTAAGCGCTGTTTCGGGGGCGATGATGGCTATATGGCGATAAGGCTGCAGGGCTATCAAACCTCAGTGCTAAATGATCGGCGTAAACAATCAGCGTAAGTGATCAGGCGCGAGTGATCAAGCGTAAGTAGCGTTATTTTGTGTAATAGTCGTGCGAGAACCGGATGGCAGCTTCGTTGGTGTTGTTTTCGGGCCGGTGGACGGGTCTGAATGACCGTTAATGCGAGTGCTTGCTGGAGTGTATTCAGGGACTATGGCGTGCAGCGCTTCGCGTATGCGCTGGCCGTCCCGCGAGTCGCAGGCTGTTTGCAAGGCCAGGAGCATGGGCTTCAACTGTTCCCACGGCACCATGGTTTCCTTGGTCGTCATGATGCGCGGGTGTTTGCTCGGCTGTGCGGCGCCATTGATCAGCAGCTCTTCATAAAGCTTTTCGCCGGGGCGCAGGCCGGTGATCTGGATATCGATGTCGCCGTCGGGTTGTTCGGCGGTGCGCTCGCGCAGGCCGGCGAGCCGGATCATTTTGCGTGCGAGTTCGATGATGCGCACGGGGTTGCCCATGTCGAGCACGAATACGTCCCCGCCATGGGCCATGGCGCCAGCCTGGATGACGAGTTGCGCGGCTTCCGAGATCAGCATGAAGTAGCGCACGATGTCAGGGTGCGTCAGCGTGATGGGGTCGCCGTTTTCAATCTGGCGGCGAAACAGCGGAACGACCGAGCCCGACGAGCCGATGACGTTGCCGAAACGCACCATGCTGAAGGTGGTTTTTTCGAAGCCGGGGCGCTTGGCGAGGGCCTGGAAAATGAGTTCGCTGATGCGCTTGCTGGCGCCCATGACGTTGGTTGGGCGCACGGCTTTGTCGGTGGAGATGAGCACGCAGGTCTCGACCTCGTGGTATCCCGCCGAGAGGCCGACGGTGAGTGTGCCTTCGACGTTGTTGCGAATGCCCGCGCCCGCATTGGCCTCGACCATGGGCACGTGTTTGTAGGCTGCGGCATGGTAGATGGTTTGCACGCGGTACTCGCTCAGCAGCGTATCGAGCTGGTTTCTGTCGCATACGGATGCGAGAACGGCTGACAGCCGGACGCGGAGGTCTTTGGCGCGTTCGCGAAGTTCATGCTCGATGGTGTAGAGCGCGAATTCGCTGTGGTCGAGCAGGATCAGGTGCTCGGGTTTCTGCGAGAGAATCTGCCGGCACAGCTCGCTGCCGATCGACCCGCCCGCGCCGGTGACGAGCACGGTTTTGTCTTTGACGCATTGGGCGAAAAGGGTTCGATCGGGCGGAACGGCCTGGCGCCCGAGCAGATCGGCAACCTCGATGTTGCGCACGGCCCGCTCGGAGATTTGGCCGCTGATCAGTTCAGACAGCGGAGGCAGCGTCTGGATGCCGAGGTCGAGCGGCGTCAACTGGTCAAGAATTTGCTGGCGCCGCTCTGGTGAGGCCGACGGCATGGCGAGAACGATTTTTTCGACGCCGTACTTGTTCAGCGGCCCGGCCAGGTTTTGCGGCGCAAGCACCTCTAGCCCGGCGACGCGCGTGTGGTGCAACTGGGGGTTGTCGTCAATGAAGCATGCCGGCGCGTACATCTGGCTGGCGCGAAAGGCTTGCAACAACTGCACGCCGGCTTCGCCCGCGCCGTAGATGGCGATGCGCTGGCGCTTGTCTTGGGGGCCGCTTTGCGTGGTGCGAAGCAGATGGCGCGCGCCGAAGCGCGACAGCACCACGTAGGCAAAAGCGATGAACCAGTAAATGAACAGGCTGCCGCGCGGGGGCAGCCATTTGTTGAAGAGGAAGGAAAGGGCGTAAGCGCCCAGGCAGCTAAGGGCCAAGCCCAGGCCGGCCGAGCGCAGCAGGCTCAGGTCAACGAAGCGGATGACGTTGCGATAAAGGCCGCAGAGGTAAAACACTGGAATCGTCATGAGCGCCATGATGACCAGTGCGACAACTTCGTACTGGTGCACCGGGGTGTCGGCGCCCAGGCGCAGGCAGTACGCGGCAACGAGACAGCAAGGCAGCGCCACGGCGTCGGCTGCGAACATGACGGCGAGCTTCCCGGCGCGCGATAGACCTAGCAGGCGGCTACGGATTCGGTCGAATGTCATCAGCATTGCTTGGGGAGTGTGACTCACACCGTATCACAACTTCGTTGGATGACGGTATGGTCAGTAAACTTGTGTTTCTTTGAGTTGCATTATGGACTATGCCGTCCGGCTAGCTCTTTCGGTTATTTTCATGGTGTTCTACTCGGGTTTTCTTGGGCACAGGTCAATCGTAAAAGTTTATTTTCAACGAAATAGTGTGAAATATTGACCGATTGCCTTGATTTCCGCAGAGATTCCAGCTCTTGAGGGCGGGGCGCCGGGGGTGATGCCGGGTTGAAGGGGGGGAAGAAGAACCAAAGTCAATAAGTGCCAAGAAGTATGCAAGATGTATGGTTTTGTCGTATCTTTTTGTTAATTTACGTTACAAAAAGAACGTAGTGCATCTGAATATATCACAGCGGGCGCTTTGCCAGGGCAGGCATCGTTTTGTGATTGACGGCGGGGCAGGCAGGGTGAATCGGGAATGCGCGGGCCCGCGCATTCCTTTTGGCATGATTCCTTCGGTTGAGGGGAAATGCGAGTAATGCAGAGAATAAAGTTTGTGCTTACTCGTAGCCTGTTCTTGGTTTTTTCTGGGCTGTGGGCCAGCCCCTTTCCCCAGCCCTCTCCCGCTGGCTGGAGAGGGAGTTATTCAATTGAACGCGTATTCGAACGCGTACTCGCACCAGCCTTTCAGGCTGCCAGAGCGGCCAGGGCTTGCTGGGTGATTTCTTCGACTGTGCCGACGCCGCGGATGGCGCGGTATTTGGGCGCGGCGGCCGGGTCGGCCTTGGCCCAGTTCGCGTAGTAATCGACGAGCGGCCGGGTCTGCTGGTCGTAAACCTCCAGGCGTTTGCGCACGGTTTCTTCTTTGTCGTCGTCGCGTTGTACCAACGGTTCGCCGGTCAGGTCGTCTTTGCCTTCGATCTTGGGCGGGTTGAACCTGAGGTGGTAAGTGCGGCCCGATGCCGGGTGTGAACGGCGTCCGCTCATGCGCTCGATGATGTCGCTGAAGGGCACGTCGATTTCAAGCACGTAGTCGAGTTTGACGCCCGCAGCTTTCATCGCGTCGGCCTGCGGTATGGTGCGCGGGAAGCCGTCGAACAGGAAGCCGCCCGCGCAGTCGGGTTGCGCAATGCGTTCCTTGACGAGGTTGATGATCAGGTCGTCGCTGACGAGCGCGCCCGATTCCATCACCGCCTTGGCCTGCAGCCCCAGCGGCGTACCGGCCTTGACGGCGGCGCGCAGCATGTCGCCGGTGGAGATTTGCGGAATGCCGTATTTCTGGCAGATGAAAGCCGCCTGCGTACCTTTTCCGGCCCCTGGGGCGCCCAGCAGAATCAGTTTCATGGGAGTTGTCTCTGTGACGATGGTTTGAGGACCGCCGGGCCGGCGTTTGCGAAGCGAAGCACGGGACTCGACGGGAAACCGGAAAGAATAGCACGCGCCTTTGTTGCAGTGTGATTACGTCATTGCGCGCTCCGTCGCGGAATCCATGCGGCGTCTGGATTGCAGCGTCCTGCGACTTCGCGCAGGATGACGCGCTTCGCTCCGCGCAGAATGACGATGGAGCGGGTGATACATAAATACCTGAACGAAAAATGCCCTAAGCCTGGGGGTTAGTGGAACAGAGCTTGCACGCGCAAGAGGTCTTCGGGTGTGTCGATGCCGGGCCCGGGCGCGTGTTCGCTTACGTGCACGGCGATCCGGTGGCCGTGCCACAGGGCGCGCAATTGTTCCAATGCCTCGCAGTGCTCGATCGGCGCGGGCGGCAGCGTGGGAAAGCGCCGCACAAAGCCGGCCCGGTAGCCGTAGATGCCGATGTGACGCCAGGGCGCCGGGGTGGGCAGCGCCGTGGGCGTGCCGGCGGCAAAGCCGTCACGCCACCAGGGAATCGGCGCGCGGCTGAAGTAGAGCGCGTTGTGCTGCGCGTCGAGCACGGCTTTGACCACGTTCGGGTTGAGAAAGTCGGCCAGCGCGTCGATGGCGTGCACGGCGGTGCTCATGGCGGCCTCGGGCCGCTGCGCCAGTGTGGCGGCGACGGCGTCGATCAGGGTGGGGTCGATCAGCGGTTCGTCGCCTTGTACGTTGACGACGATGGTGTCGTCGGCCAGGTTCAGCAGCGTGCAGGCTTCGGCTAGGCGGTCGCTTCCGCTGGGGTGGTCGTTGCGCGTGAGCAGCGCCTGGATGCCGTGCGCCTCGCAGGCCGCGGTGATGCGCGGGTGGTCGGCCGCGACGATAACGCGCGCGGCGCCCGATTGGCGCGCGCGCTCGGCCACGCGCACGATCATCGGCAGGCCGCCGATGTCGGCGAGCGGTTTGTCGGGCAGGCGGGTGGAGGCCAGGCGCGCCGGAATCAGGACGACGAAGGCCGGTGTGATGGGAACACCCATGCTGTTACGTGTCTGTTAGGTATTAGGTATTTTTTACAAACCGAGTTCTTCGTCGCTGAGCACCCGCGCTTCGGCTTCGATCAGGATCGGGATGCCGTCGCGTACCGGATAGGCCAGGCGAGCGCTGCGCGAGACCAGTTCCTGCTTCTCGGGGTTCCATGTCAGCGGCCCTTTGGTGACGGGGCAGACGAGCAGTTCAAGCAGTTTGGGATCCATCGGGGAATGATAGCCTGTCGCCCAGGGCGGCGAAAAAGGCCGGTTCCGGCGAGAAGCACAGCGGCACGGCGAGCGCGTCCGGCTCATGGCGCCAGAGTTTGAGCGCGTCTTTTTCGGTGCATAGCAGCGGGCCGGTCATGCCCGGCGGGCGCTGCCAGCGCTCAAAGCTGTCGTGATCGGGCAGGGCGATGGCGTGCTTCAGTGTGAGGCCGCGCGCCTGCAGCATGTCGAAGAATGCCTGCGGCCGCGCGATGGCGGCGACGGCGGTGATGGGGCTGCCCGCCAGGTCGGCCAGCGCTACGCGGCGGCCGTTGCGGTCGATGGCATGGTCGGCCAGCGTGCGTTGCGCGCGAAAGCCGGCAAAGGCGGGCCGTTGGCCGGTATGCAACACCAGATCACAGCGCCGGGGCCAGGGTTCGCGCAGGGGGCCGGCCGGCAGCAGCCAGCCGTTGCCGGTTCCACGGTCGTCGAACACGACGATTTCAAGGTCGCGCGCCAGCGCGAGATGCTGCAAGCCATCGTCGCTGACGATGAGTTCGATTTCGGGATAGCGTGCACGCAGGGCGCGCGCGGCTTCGATGCGGCGCTGCGCGACGAAGGTGGGCGCGGCGGTGCTGCGTTTGATGAGCGTTGGTTCGTCGCCGGTTTCAGCCGGGTCGCTGTCGGCCTGTACTTCGCAGCAGCCGGTGGTGCGCCGGCCATGGCCGCGCGAGATGACGCCCACCTTGCGGCCCTGGGCCTGCAGGTGCCGCACGAGTGCGATGACGGTGGGCGTTTTACCGGCGCCGCCGGCCACCACGTTGCCGACGATGATGACCGGCACGCCGGCATGTTCGCTGCGCAGCAGGCGCATCCGGTATAGCCAGCGCCGCAAACCGGCCAGCGCGCCGAACAGCAGCGACAGCGGCCACAGCAGCCGCGCGGGGGCGCCGCGGGAGAGCCAGATGCCCTGGAGTCGCGACAAAGTAAGCAAACCCTATTGGGCCCCTAGTAACCTAGTGACCCGCATGCGCCGGCGATTGCGCGGCGAAGGTGATGTGCATCAGGCCGGCGCGGCGCGCCGCTTCCATCACGCTGATGACCGACTGGTGCGTGGCGATCGCGTCGGCGCTGATGATGACCACGGCTTCTTTGTTGCCCTCCGAGGCGGCGGTCAGGGCGTCGGCGAGGGCGTCCACGCCGTGATCGGGCAGGGCGGTTTTGTTGACCGCGTAGCGGCCGTCGGACGATACCGTGACGATGAGTTCCTTGGGGTAGTTGCGCTGCGCGTCGGTGTCGGCCGTCGGCAGGCGAAGCTGCATCTCGGTGAACTTGCTGTAGGTCGTGGAGAGCATGAGGAAGATCAGCACCACTAGCAGCACGTCGATGAAGGGAATCAGGTTGATTTCCGGCTCCTCGCGCGAATGCAGGCCAAAACTCATCGAAGATTTGCGTTTCATGGCCATGGCTCAGCGGCGCGGCGTGCACAGGTGGCGGACGAAGCGTTCGCCCGCAAGTTCCAGGCCGAGCAGGTATTCGTCGACGCGGATGCGGAAGTAGCGCCAGAAGATCAGCGTGGGAATCGCCACCATCAGGCCGAAGGCGGTGTTGTACAGCGCGACCGAAATGCCGTGCGCGAGCTGCGCCGGGTTGCCCGTGCCGACGGCGCCGGTGGCCGAGGATTGCGAGCCGAAGATTTCGATCATCCCGATGACGGTGCCCAGCAGCCCCATCAGCGGCGCGGCCGAGGCGATGGTGGCGAGCGCGGCCAGATAGCGTTCGAGCTTGTGGGCCACGTTGCGGCCGGAGGCTTCCATGGCAGCGCGGAGGTCGTCCTCGCTGCAGCGCGGGTTGTCGTGCAGCGCCGCGAAGCCCGAGGCAAGCACTTCACCGAGCGAGGAGCTGCGTGCGAGCCTGCCGATGGCCTCGGATCCCGGCCGGTCGGTGCGTGAAAATGTCATCACCTCGTTCAGGAGCGTGGGCGGCAGTACGCGAGAGGTCTTGAGGGAAACGAATCGCTCGATGACCAGCGCAAGGGCCAGGATCGAGCAAATCAACAACGGCCAGATCGGCCAGCCCGCGGCAACTATGATCGAAAACAAAATGAGGACTCCGGCTCCAAAAGCATGTGAATGTGCGGCCGATTATCCATCGGCGCAAAAGCTTGCAGTTTTGGGTGGGTAGGGGCCGCGATTTGACGCACAGAATTTGTGGATAACTTTGTGGCTAAGTGGTGGTGCAACTGTTGCGGAGCCGCATGGCGTGGGCTTTTCAACAGTTCGAACGAAATTTGAGCAGCAATTTTTTCTGAAAAATCAATGACTTGCACGAGGCTATCAGCTTCGCCGATGGGCCGGAACGTGGCCAATATGAAAAGGGCTGCCGCTGTGGAAGAGTGGTGCCGGCGGTATGGGCGATACGGGGGTTGGCGCCATGTTTGAGGCGGGCGCGGGCTTGCCGGTCTGGTCCGTCGGGGCCTTGTGCCATGCGGTGGCCGATGCGCTGGATGCGCGTTTCAACCCGGTTGCGGTGCGCGGAGAGATCACGGGCTTTTCGCGGGCGGCCAGCGGGCATTGCTACTTCTCGCTGAAAGACCAGGAGGGGCAGATACGCTGCGCGATGTTTCGCCGCGCGGCGATGCTGCTGGACTTTCAGCCGCGTGATGGCGATCAGGTCGAACTGCGCGGACGGCTTGCGATTTACGAGGGGCGCGGTGATCTGCAACTGGTGGTCGAGAGCTTGCGGCGCGCGGGGCAGGGCACGCTGTTCGAGCAGTTTTTGCAGCGCAAGGCCCGGCTCGAAGCCGAGGGGCTGTTCGACGCGGCGCGCAAACGCGCGTTGCCGCCGATGCCGAAGCGGATTGGCGTCGTCACTTCGCTGGGTGCGGCGGCATTGCACGATGTGATTCACGCATTGCGCCGCCGCGCGCCGCACCTGGAGGTGGTGGTGGCGCCGGCGGCGGTGCAGGGGGCTGGCGCGCCGGCCGAACTGGTGCGCGCGCTGGAAGCGCTGGGCGCGCTGCGGCCCGGCGTGGATGCGATTTTGCTGGTGCGCGGGGGCGGTTCGATCGAGGATCTCTGGGCTTTCAACGACGAATCGCTTGCGCGCGCGATCGTGCGCAGTCCGGTGCCGGTGGTTTGCGGCGTGGGGCATGAAACCGATTTCACCATCGCCGATTTCTGCGCCGACCTGCGCGCGCCCACGCCCACGGCGGCGGCTGAAATGGTGGCCGCGCCGCGCGAGACGTGGCTGACGGCGCTCGCATGGCTGCAGCGGCGTTTGCGCGGCGCGTTCGAAACGCAGATCGACATGGCCGGGCAGCGCTTGGATCATGCGGCCGCGCGGCTTTCGCGGCCGTCCGCGGCCGTTACGGCGCAGCGGATGCGCTGCGCGTACATGGCGCAGCGTCTGCATTTCGCCGTGCAGTCCCGGCTGCGGGAACTGGAGCAGTCGCAGCAGCGCCTGGCCGCCGGCTGGCCCGAGGGGGTCAGGCAAGCTTTGCGTGCGAGGAGGGATCGGCTCGAACATGCCGCGCTACGCCTGCAATTGCTCGATCCGGCGCTGGTTCTGGAACGCGGCTATGCCTGGCTCAGCGATGGGCAGGGCCGCGCCATCACGCGCGCGCGCCAGCTCACGGCAGGCGATGCGGTGCGTGCGCAAATGGCCGATGGGCAGGTGGATCTTGACGTGACCGGCGTTTCGCTGCGGCGATCGTGATCCGCTGGGGCATTTTTCGTTCAGGTATTTACGTATCACCCGCTCCATCGTCATTCTGCGTTCGTTCAGGTGTTTACGTATCACCCGCTCCATCGTCATTCTGCGCGGAGCGAAGCGAAGTCGCAGAATCCAGACGCCGCATGGATTCCAACCATGCCGATCAAAGATTGCCTCTGGCCTTGAGGTCTGCCGCGAAGGTCGAGAGCGACATCA
>CAYTPC010000008.1:0-2478 GCA_964439605.1 uncultured Burkholderiaceae bacterium | reverse complement strand
TATCAAAACCAGAGCGAGCGGCGCGGCGGCACGGTGGGTTTTCCGCTGCCGGGCGTGAGCTTGCGCGTGCGCGGCGACGATGGCGCGCAGGTGCCCGCGGGCGAGATCGGCGGCATTCAGGTCAAGGGGCCGAACGTGTTTCGCGGCTACTGGCAGATGCCGGAAAAGAACCGCGAGGAGTTCACCGCCGACGGCTTTTTCAAGACCGGCGACGTGGGCATGCAGGACGCGCGCGGCTACGTCACCATCGTCGGGCGCAGCAAGGATCTGATCATCAGCGGCGGCTACAACGTCTATCCGGCGGAGATCGAAGGCTATTTGAACGAGATGCTCGGCGTGCTCGAAAGCGCCATCGTCGGCGTGCCGCACCCGGACTTTGGCGAAGTGGGCGTGGCCGTGGTCATTGCCAGGCCGGGCGAATATCCACAGGCCGATCAGTTGCTGGCCGAGTTGAAGGCCAAGCTGGCCAACTTCAAGATTCCCAAGCGTTGCTTCGTCGAGGTGGAACTGCCGCGCAACACCATGGGCAAGGTGCAGAAGAATTTGCTGCGGGAGCGGTACAAGGGGTTGTTTGTTGTATGAATTTCGTCATTCCGCGCGAAGTCACGGAATCCATGCGGCGTGCCCTCATCCACCGCAGCATGGATTGCAGCGACTGCGCTTCGCTCCGCGCAGAATGACGAGGAGGTTTCAGGAAAAGGAGTTCCATCATGTCTTTGCGTTCCTTGCTGCTGCTCGTGGTCGGGCTGTGCGTGGTCGTCTTTGTCGGCGTCAACTGGGCGGAGATGAGCCGGCCGACCGAGCTATCGCTCATTTTCGGGAATGTCCAGGCGCCGCTGGGCTTGGTGCTGCTGGGCCTCATGGTGGCGCTGGCGGCGCTGTTCGTCGGCATCATGGCCTACACCCAGGGCGCGACGTTGATGCAAACGCACCGCCACGCCAAGGAACTGGCCGCGCAGCGCGAACTGGCTGATAACGCCGAGGTTTCGCGCATCACCGAACTGCGCGCGTACCTCGATGCAGAAATGCTCAAACTGTCCGACTCCATCCGCCAGCAGGGGCAGGAGGTGCTGGCGCGCGTCGACCGCGCCGAAATGGGCCTGCGCGAGCGTCCGGTCGACGAGCACATCGGCCAACTGGTGCAGGCGGTGCAAGAGCACAACCGCCAACTGCACGCGCGGCTGGACCGGCTGGAAATGGGCTTGGGTGAGCGCATGGGCCAACTGGCGCCGTCGCCTACCTTGCCTCCGCTTGGGGGAGAGGAGGTAGCTCAAAATTCGTAGCTGATTGCCGGTGTTTTGTCTGGTTTTCAGATGCTTTTGTATCTGAAAACTAGTGGATGCTTTGGTAGTAAGCTATCAATTCGGTAGTTTCTTTCGTCATTCCCACGTAGGCGCACTCTTTTCTCTCCCGCAAGCGGGAGAGGGAGAAAAACCACGCGCCTTACCTGAGCACCAGCACCGGAATGTGTGAGTGCGTGAGCACCTGTTGCGTTTCGCTGCCCAGCAGCATGCGCTTGATGCCTTTGCGGCCGTGCGAGGCCATGACGATCAGGTCGGCTTCGTGTTTTTTGGCGGCGGCAATCAACGCGTCGGACACCACATCGGCCTTGCTCAGAATGGCCTTGACGGTCACGCCTTTTTTCTCGCCTTGCGTTTTCACCGCATCGACCACGGCGCGGGCGTCTTCGGTCCAGTGCTGCTCGACCTTGGCGACTTCGTCGGCGGAAAGCGGGATCGACCCCTCGAAATAGCTCTGCGGATAGCGCGGAATGACCTTGAGCGCGATCAGCTCGGCGCCGAGCGCGGCGGCCAGGTCGATGGCGCTGGTGACGGCCTTCTTGGACAGCGGAGACCCGTCAGTGGCCAGGAGAATGCGTTGGTACATGGTGCAGATCCTCCTCTTGCAGCGATGGGGGGACAAAGGGCGATTGTGAGCGATCCCGGCGCCCACATCCGGCCTTGATGATAATCAAGCCGCACCATCTCCCTGAAAGTTTCTCCATTGACCACGCTTGCCGCCCTGGCCCCCGACGAGAGCCTGCACCTGCTGGACGAGCCGGACGAGTGGCGCGAGTTCAGCCGTCCGCTGGAAGGCGCGGCGCAGGGCGATGATCCCAAAAGCTGGGAATCGAGCGTCGTTTTTGAAGGCATGTATTGCGCCGCGTGCGCGGGCACGATTGAAGATGCGCTGTGCCGGGTGCCCGGCGTGCAGTCGGCGCAGGTGAGCGCGGCCAGCCGGCGCGGGCGCGTGGTGTGGGATGCGGCGCTCACGCGCCCTTCGCAGTGGATGAACGCGGTGCGCGCCGCCGGCTATCGCCCGCTGCCCGCGCACGATCCGCAGGCCAGCGAGCGGCGCCTGGCCGAAACCCGCAAGATGCTCTGGCGGCTGGCCGTGGCCGGCATTTGCATGATGCAGGTGATGATGTGCGCGGCGCCCACGTACTTTCCGCACACGGACGCGATCGCGCCCGATTTG
>CAYTPC010000007.1:0-4211 GCA_964439605.1 uncultured Burkholderiaceae bacterium | reverse complement strand
GAAGTCCCCGACCCGACCGACAACATCCTGGCGCACACCGGCACTTATCTCAAATGCTCCGGTATCTGGGAGCCGGTCGATGTGCCAGCGCCTCCGCTTTTCAGCCTGTTCCGCCCGCCGCCACCCAAGGGGCCCTTTCCGATCATCGGAGCCATGGCCTATTTACACGGCGGCACACCCGCCCCTAGAAAGGTTTTTGACTACACGACGCGCGAGCGAGCCAGAGGCGACAGGGTCACCTGGCGCCTGCTGTGGCGCGACGACCGCTATGAGGACGGCACGATCCCCGAAGAAGAAAAGGATTACAAGTTTCAAGAAGATTTCGTGTTTCCCTACCCCGATGCGCTATCACCCAAGCCTGCTGTCGCAACTCCTCAAAAAACACCCGCCTTCACGCCCCTTGTCGTTCGCGAAAGCGGCCAGCTTGCGCCAGTCACAGGGCGCTGGCTGCTCGAACACGATCTGCATGTTTGGGTACAAATTGCCCAAGGCGAGGCGCTGCCGCTGCACGAAGGCCGCAAGGTGCGCTGGATATTGGCGGTAGCGTGAAAAAGCCGCTGCCTTCGACGGGCGGAACCGCGACAGCTCCATCGTTGTGGCACCGCGCGTCTGGGCGCGCGCGAGCAGGCTTCCAAGGATCACCGCGAGGTTATGTTTGACAGAGCAATCAGTTTCTTGCATGCGGCAAAGAAATGTCCAAAGCCGGGATGCGCTGGTTGCGAGGCAAGGGGGTATTCAGAGGTCCGGCCCGGCGGCCCGTATTTCAAACGCGAGCGATCCGCCCATTGTTGACTTGCACCCGGTCGCCCACGCGCAGGTCGCCCAGTTGCGGCACGTCGAACACGCGATAGCCGCCGTTGTCGAGCTGGATCGATACACGGTAGCTATCGCTCACCCGGGGCGGGGCGGCGTGCGCTTCGATGTTGTCGCCAATCAGCGATCCGCCGACGATGCCGAGCATGGTTGCCGCGGCACGGCCGCCGCCCTGACCGATCTGGTTGCCGAGCACGCCGCCAATCAGGCTGCCCACCAGCGCGCCGCCGCCAAAAGTGGGACCGGCGCCATAGGTCTGGGTGCGCAGCACCTCGATATTGGCCACACGGCCATATTCCACGTAATTGCCCGGCATGGCTCTCCCTGAATTGGCGGCCGGCTGATACGGATAACGATGGGTTGTTTGATAAGGCGCAACACAAGCGGTCAAGGCTGACACCGCGAGCACTGCAACAGCGCCACGAGCCAAACGGATCGAAATGGTTTTCATGAAGACTCCTTGTCTGGTGGCCGTGCCCACCCCGCTTTTCAACATAACAGCCGCTCTCGTCGGAGCAAATCGAAACACCCCTGATGTTTGAACGCCAAGCCTGGCCTCAGTTCCAACATACCGCGACCCATTCCACAGCTTTACCGAGCTTTACTTGTTTCACGACATCCGGAGGCCGAAAATTCGACACTGCGAAATACGAATACGCCGGTTCGATTGCCAGGTTCAGTGTTTACCGGTCGATCCGTAGCCCCCTTCGCCGCGCTGGCTCGGCGCGAATTCGGATACCACGTTGAAGTTGGCCTGCACCACCGGCACGATCACCATCTGCGCAAGCCGCTCCATCGGCTGCAGCACGAAAGGCGTGTCACTGCGGTTCCAGGCGCTGACCTTGAGCTCGCCTTGGTAATCGCTGTCGATCAACCCGACCAGGTTGCCCAGCACGATGCCGTGCTTGTGGCCCAGGCCCGAGCGCGGCAGGATCAACGCGGCATAGCCTGGATCGGCCAGATGCACCGCAATGCCGGTGCCGACGAGTTGCCAAGCATTGGGTTCGAGCATGAGGGGCGCCTCAAGACAGGCGCGCAGATCAAGCCCGGCGCTGCCGGGCGTGGCATAGGCCGGCAACTGATCGGCCATGCGCGGATCGAGGATGCGGATATCGACTCTCATCGGGGTTTGGCGGCTTCCTGTACACGAACTTCGATTTTGCGGCGCAGCGCCGTTATGCGCTCGTTGCCGGCGAACGCAAAGGCTTGCAGCGCGACCCAGCTGATCAGCACGATGAAGACCGAAGGAACAAAACCCGGCTGCTTCCACAAGATATTGCTCGCGATCAGAAGCGCCACCAATCCGCCGAACAGGCGGCCGGGCAGTGCCAGGTTCGGGCGGGAACGTTGTGCCGGCGGCTCTGAAGCCGGCGCTTCGATGGATGTCGGGAACTTGTCGCTGGGGCGCGCCGTTTCGATACGGTTCGGGCGCAATTCGGGATTTTCCGGCATGCCATCGAGTGCGTTGGGGGCTGCCGCGGTCTGATGCATGCTCAATGAGCGGGCCGTTTGCACGGTGAGCCGCTCGACGTAGGCCGCGAAATCACCGCGCGGCGGGGTATTCCAGTCGGTATTCATGGGTCCTTTCTCGCCGGCAGGCGCGCCGCAATCTCGGCTACGAGTTCGCGTGCAAGCGCCTGCTTGGGCGCGCGCGGTAATTCGCGCATTCCCTTGTCATCGATCAGCAGCAAGCTGTTGTCATCCTGGCCGAAGGTCAGCGGGCCAATATTGGCCGCCAGCAGCGGTACGCCTTTGCGCTTGCGCTTGGCTTGCGCGTTGGCAAGCAGATCTTCGCTTTCGGCGGCAAAGCCGACGCAGTACAACTCGCCCGATTGCGCGCGCGGCGATTGGGCGATCTGGGCCAGGATGTCCGGGTTTTCGGTCAGGGTGAGCGGCGGCGCTTGGCCGGAGCCGTCTTTTTTTATCTTGTTCCCGGCTGCGTTGGCAGGGCGCCAGTCGGCGACGGCCGCCGTCGCGATGAAAACGGTGGCCGCCAGCGCCTCATCCACGGCGGCGGCGTGCATTTGCAGGGCTGAACTCACGTCGATGCGGCGCACTCCGCGCGGGGTGGGCAGATGGACCGGGCCGGCAATCAGGGTGACTTGCGCTCCCGCCTCGCGCGCGGCGCGGGCAATGGCAAAGCCCATCTTGCCGCTGGAGCGGTTGGTGATGCCGCGCACCGGGTCGATGGCCTCGTAGGTCGGCCCCGCCGTTACCAGCACGCGCGCGCCCAGCAGCGGCTTGGGGGCGAAAAAGGCGATCAGTTCTTCCAGCAGCTCTTCGGCTTCCAGCATTCGGCCATCGCCGCTTTCGCCGCAAGCCTGTTCGCCGTGGCCCACCGCCAGCACGTGCGCGCCGTCGGCGGCCACTTGGCGCAGGTTGCGCTGGGTGGCCGGGTGCGCCCACATCTCGCGGTTCATGGCGGGGGCTATCAGCAGCGGCGCCTGCGCCAGCGGGCGCGCCAGGCACAGCAAGGGCAGCAATTCGCCCGCTTCGCCATGGGCCAGTTGAGCAATGAAGTCGGCGCTGGCCGGGGCGACGACGATGGCGTCGGCCTCGCGGCTCAGGTTGATGTGCGCCATGTTGTTATCGGCGCGCGCGTCCCACTGCGAGCTAAAAACGGGCCGTCCAGACAGCGCCTGCATCGTCACCGGCGTAATGAAGCGGCACGCCGCATCGGTCATCACCACCTGCACCGTCGCCCCGGCCTTGACCAGCAGGCGGCAGAACTCAGCCGCCTTGTACGCGGCCACGCCGCCGGTGAGCCCCAGCACAATGTGCCGACCGGCAAGCTCGCCGGGGAAGTCGTTGATCTTCATGGGAGGCAATGTAGCAAAAGAGGCCGATTGTGAAAAAAACACGCTCTTGTGGGTGACAGCGCTGCGCGCTCGCCGGCGCGTTCACCTGCCGTTTCCAGGCTGAATCGCATTCCATAGCTGAAGTCATTATGCGGTCGGCTTGGGCTGGATGCGCGCCTTCTATAATCCCAATTTCCCACCGACCGAGGCCGCCGCCGCAAGGCGCCTCGTCCCGACATGACCAAATTCGTCTTCGTCACTGGCGGTGTGGTGTCTTCCCTGGGCAAGGGGATCGCCTCCGCTTCGTTGGCCGCATTGCTCGAATCACGCGGCTTGCAAGTCACCCTCATCAAACTCGATCCGTACATCAACGTCGATCCCGGAACGATGTCGCCATTCCAGCATGGCGAGGTCTTCGTTACCGATGACGGCGCTGAAACCGATCTCGATCTGGGCCATTACGAGCGCTTCATCACCACGCGCATGCGCCGCTCGAACAACTTCACCACCGGACAGATCTACAAGTCGGTGCTCGAAAAGGAACGCCGCGGCGATTACCTGGGCAAGACGGTGCAGGTCATTCCGCACGTCACCAACGAA
>CAYTPC010000006.1:0-40396 GCA_964439605.1 uncultured Burkholderiaceae bacterium | reverse complement strand
GTTGTAGATGCGCGTACCCACAAGATCGGCCGGCACCAGGTCGGGTGTGAACTGGATGCGTTTGAAATGCCCGCGAATGGTGTCCGCCAGCGTCTTGACCGTGAGCGTCTTGGCCAGCCCCGGCACACCCTCGACGAGCAGATGGCCTCCGGCGAGCATCGCGACCATCACCCGTTCAAGAAAGCGTTCCTGCCCGACGACGATGCGCTTGACCTGGTAGAGGATGCCCTCCATCAGATCGCCGATGGCCGAAGGTGGCGTGGGGTGCGCGATGCTCATATGTTGATTTTCCTTGGGTAAAACCGCCGTTTCGGTTCAACCTGCCTTTGGGGATGGTTTATTTGTCAATTGATTTCAATAAACTGAACTTATTCCCATCGAATCGATAGTAATAGGTTCCAGGATTTTGTTCATTCCTGCTACCTTGAACGACAAGAAGACGGCTATCCTTTTTGAAGGACAGAGGCTCTGTTACGTCAAGAGGCCAATCTGAAACCGTAAACGGCAGCATGACCACATGGCCGCTCTTGACATCAATCACACCACCCATCACGCAGCCGGCTCCACATCCCCATGAAGCAAGAATATAGTGCCCGGCAAAATTCATCGACTGCTTGGCAGCGTATCTGAGCTGGGAAGCGTATCGGCGGCTCTCCTTGGTGGACAGCTTTAAATTCGATGCTTTTTGAGAAGTGGCAACGGCTACCTGATAATCTTCAAAGGCGGGCGTATCAGAACCAGCCAGAAGCGGGCTGGAGTAAATGGCCAAGACAAGGCAAACCGACTGGATAGCTGTCCGCATCATTGCGTCTCTCAAAAACACCGCCAGCACGCCCAGATTGGCGACATCGGCGAGTGCATCAAACCCTGCGGCACCCACCAAGCACTGCGGGAACTTAGGAACTGAAATTCAAAACGGTGACACCCCCGCGGCCGATGCGGCGCTTTCAATCGGCACCGCGAAGCCGATGCCGATAAAAGTCTGTTGCTGCGTCGGATTCAGGATGGCGGTGACGATGCCCACCACCTCGCCGTCCATGTTGATCAGCGGCCCGCCCGAATTGCCGGGGTTGGTGGCGGCGTCGAACTGGATCAGGCCGTTCAATTCTCGCTGGCCCTCGGGCGAATGGAAGGCGCGTCCGAGCCCCGACACCACGCCGGCCGAGACCGAGGGGCCGACGCCGAAAGGAAAGCCCACCACCGCGACAAGATCGCCGGGCAGCAGATCGTCGCTGGCGTGCAGGGTGGCGGGCAGCAGGTCGTCGGGGATTTTTTTCGCTTGCAAGACTGCCAGATCCTTCTCGGGCCTGGTGCGCACGAGCAAAGCCGTCGCCTCCAAGCCATCATGGAAAGTCACCTGAATACGGCTTGCACCGCTGACCACGTGCAGATTGGTCAGGATCACGCCCTTGTCCATCACCACCACGCCGGTGCCGATGCCGCGCTCGACCTCATGGGACAACCGTGCGGCGCGCAGCGATTTGCGCTTTTGCCAAGCTGGGTGCGGACCATAGGCAACCACCTGCACGACCGAGGGCGCGATCGCCTGTGCGGCGCGCGTCACTTGCGAAGGCAGGCGCGTGGATTCCAAAGTGCGCTGCACCGCGGCATCGAATTCGTCTTGCGTGAGCGCCTGTGCCGGCGGGTATCGCCAGAGCCAGATGTTGCCCATGGTTGCGAGACACGCGCCCAGAACCACGAGCAGCACGGCAACCACATCGCGGCGCCAAGGCCGGCGCCCAGATGCGGCGGCCGATGGCTCCGGTGCATCTACCGCCGTTGCAGCAGGCGCATCGGCAGGCAAACGGGACGATCGGCTGTAGAGTGCAGGTCTGCGCATTGGATACCTCGGGCAATGACGGCAGTGCGGTAAAGAACACGGTAGCACGCTTTGGGCCGGTTCGCCTTGTCTTACGGCATCATTGCCGGATGCCTGTCTTCATTGATACGCACTGTCACCTCGATGCGCCCGAATTCGGTTCCGACCGATCCCAGGTGCGCGCGCGCGCGGCGGCCGCTGGCGTGGCCCTGTGCGTGATTCCGGCGGTGGCGGCGGCTGGCTTCGATACCGTGCGCACACTGGCGCATGCGCATGGCGACGCTTACGCGCTGGGAATCCATCCGCTGTGCACGCCATCCGCGCGCGAGGAGGACTTGCAGGCGCTTGATGCCGCGCTCACCGCGCATCGCCACGATCCGCGCCTGGTGGCCGTGGGCGAAATTGGGCTTGATCATTTCGTGCCCGAGGCTCAGGCCCAGGCTGATCGCGCGCGGCAGGCGCATTTCTTCGATGCCCAGCTTCGCATCGCGCGCCGGCATGGATTGCCGGTGTTGCTGCATGTGCGCCGCGCGGTCGATGCGGTGTTTGCCCAGTTGCGCCAGCGGGCCGAAGGCCAGCCCTGGCAGGGCATTGCGCATGCCTTCAATGGCAGCCCGCAGCAGGCGCGGGCTTACCTGGATCTCGGGCTGCGCCTGGGGTTCGGCGGCGCCTTCACTTTCGATCGTGCGCTCGGCTTGCGCGAACTGGCGCGGTCGCTGCCGCTGGAGGCCATCGTGCTGGAAACCGATGCGCCCGACATGCCGCCGTATTGGCTCTACCGCACCCAGGCACAGCGCGCGCAGGGCCTGGCCCAGGGGCGCAACGAACCCGGCGAACTGCCGCGCATCGCGCGTGAGCTGGCGCAACTGCGCGGCCTGCCGGTGCAGGCACTGGCCGAGGCAAGCTATGCGAATGCGCTGGCTGCGCTGCCTGGGCTGGCGGGTTTGGGGCGTTAGCCCAACCCACGCGGTCTGCTGCGTTACCCATCTGTTCTCTGTAACCTGATGACGGGGATTGCCCTGGGTAGCGCTTCGCTTATCCAGATGACGCGGGTCGATTCAAAAATAACAAAATGTTTATATTTTTGGAAATCAGTTACCTTTCTGTAGCGTGAATGTACGAAATGTAATTTGAGGTATCTGCGCGGCTTATTCGAGATCACGAATCGGTTTTTAGTGCCCTATCTCCACAAGATCTACCTGAAAATTACCGTTCGTCGGCGCTGGCTGCATTTCATCCCGCTTAAATGACGTTTCGTCGCATTCCGCTTGCGGAAATCGACGGAAGGTAGCACAGTGGAGTCATCCCAAACCACTGAAGGTCCTTTGATGACAGCCGCCGATTCCGATGATTTGACCCTGTGCGCGCGTTGCTGCGGCAAGGCCAGGGTTGGGTGGTTTCGCTGAGCCGTGATTCATCCGAGTGGTGGGCGTCGCTGTGCTCAGCCCAACCTGCGCGGGCTGCCATTTACGCTAAGGTTAGAGGTATAGGAGTTTCTTATGAATCAATATAACAAAACCACTCGATTTTTTGCGATCGTGCTCGTGGCTGGGGGGATCGCTGGTATCGTTATATTCGGAATAATAGGAATTCGGGCCATCAAGCAAAGCTGGGTTCCCATTCTCCTGATAGGCGTACTTATTGCTCTTTTTTTATGGTCTGTCTTTACGGGTTTTCGATTATGGCAGGGTACACCTTATGGTCGAAAATGGGCGATTATTCTGTTTGCCTCCCAAATCCCGATACTCTCGCGGCCTGGATTTGAATATCGGTGGTATACTGGTGCGAATTTTAATTTAATTCTTCGATCGGTCAATAATTCTGTCAATATTGATTGGGGAGCCGCCATTGGTTCTGGTTGCGGTTTTTCCATTGGAGCAGGCGTGGATACGATCGAAATTGGCGTAAACCTGTTTGCCGTTATTGCACTCATTCTACTGATGCGCGCCAACAATTCATTCAAGTCGAAGCTGCTTCTCGGCGCATCTTGACTCAAGCAAGGTAGCAACCTCACCTCCCAATAATCATAACCATAAATCCAACCTGCACGGTATAAATCAACCAACATGATCGGAGTCGTAATGGAAAACACATCAGGAAGCGGCAATACCGCCGTGGTACCGGCTGAAATTGACCGCTGGAATTGGGGCGCATTCCTGCTCAACTGGATCTGGGGGGTTGGCAACAACACCCTCATTGCACTGTTAATGCTCGTGCCGGTCGTGAATATTGTCATGCCATTTGTTCTTGGCGCCAAGGGCAGCGCGTGGGCATGGCGCAATAAGCGTTGGGAGAGCGTGGAGGCATTCAAGGCGATGCAGCGCAAATGGGCCTTTTGGGGCTTTACCGTCACGGGACTGACCATCCTTTTCTTCATCCTTTTCTTCGCGGGGACGTTTGTAACTATTTTTGCTTCGTTCAAGAATGCTGAGGCCTACCAAATGACGGTTCGGGTGCTCAACTCAAATCCACAGGCGGTCCAGATCTTGGGTCAACCGATTTCGACCGGTTTTCCCACCGGCAGCCTTAACGTTACAGGGCCAGAAGGAAAGGCAAGCCTTGCTTTTAGTGCCAAAGGGCCAAAGGGCGAGGGCACGGTCTATGTCGAGGCGACGAAATCCCTTGGTCAATGGAAGATCAATGAGGCGGTGCTGGAAGACTCCAAAAGCAAACAGCGTGTACGCATCTCGGAGTGATCTACGTGGCTACGCGAGCTCCATTTTTTGGTACAACGGATGGATCAAGTAAGTGTAGTATTTCACGATTTCATTCAAAAAAAACCGCCGCCGGTCATCCATCCGGCACTTTGGAGCGTTAAAGTGACTGCACCGGATTGATCCGGTGGGCACTTTATTTTTGACAAGGAATGGGAAGCCATGAACAAACTTTTTCCTCTGATTGCGGCACTGGGTCTGGCTTGCAGCGCGGGTTTGGCTTACGCCGCGGGCGGCGGGCATAACACGCAACAGACCAAAATGGCCGCCTGCAACAAGGAGGCCGAAGGCAAAACCGGTGATGAGCGCAAGGCTTTCATGAAGCAATGCCTGAGCGCTAAAAAAGTGTCGCAGCAGGAAAGGATGAAAACCTGCAACCGCGATGCCGCCGGAAAGAAAGGCGATGAACGCAAGGCGTTCATGAAGGATTGCCTGAGCGGCAAGTAAAGCGGACGCTTAAGCGTCTTTCCCTGTGCCCCTGTCCGGGGCCTGGGGTCTTGGCTCACTCAAGCTACGCGGCTGGTCAATCCACGATCTGGGCGCCGTGTTCAGCCAGAAGCGCGCGCAGCACGCTGCGATGGCAGTGCGCCTCGTTTTCGCAATAGCAGCCAACGGCCAGGGCGCTGCCGTGAGATAGCGCCGCCAGCAGATCCAGGCTGTGGTTGGCGGGCGCTTCGGCCATTTCCCGGCGATACCGGCGCATGAAGGCGTTCCATTGCGCGGGCGTTTGCGCCGCTTGCCCGAGTTTCATCGTTTCAAGCGAGGGTGCGAGTTCGGGAAACCAAACGTCGTACCAATCCTGGGCTGCGAATTGGGTTTTGGGTACGCCGCGCGGCGGCCGGCGCACGGTGCCGATACGAAGCCCTTCGCCAGGGGTGCGGGGGGCGCCCAGCCGAACAATGCGGATTGCCATTCGTTTCTCCTGTGGCGGTAGGAAAATTTTCAGACGATACTTTGACATGGTTTGCGCAACAGGGAGCCTCCAGTGATCCTTTTGTTTGCGCAAGCCCCATTTGAAAATTCCTACCAGGAGATGTTATGACCCAGGAAACCCGCATTGAACGCATCGATCATCCCGATGGCGTGGTTGAACTCGCGCTCGCCCGGCCCGAAAAAATGAATGCGCTCGACCCCGCGATGTTCGAGGCCTTGCTCGCCCATGGCGAGCGGTTGCGCGGCGAGCGTGGCGTGCGCGCCGTGGTGATCGCGGGCCGTGGCAATGCTTTTTGCGCTGGGCTTGATATGGGATCGTTCGCGCGCATGGGGGAGGGCAGGCAGGGTTCCGGCTCGGTATTGCCCCCGCTCGGCGGCGGCGACGCCGATTTGCTCGTGCGTACCCATGGCATCGCCAACGCGGCGCAGCAGGCGGTGCTGATTTGGCGCGAGGTGCCGGTGCCGGTGATTGCGGCGGTGCATGGAGTGGCTTTTGGCGGCGGATTGCAGGTGGCGCTCGGCGCTGACATTCGCCTGGTGGCGCACGATGCAAAGCTGTCGGTCATGGAAATCAAATGGGGCCTGGTGCCCGACATGGGCGGCATGGTGCTGATGCGCGAACTTGCGCGTGCCGACGTGGTGCGCGAACTGACTTTTAGCGGCCGCATTTTCAGCGCCGAAGAGGCGCTGCGCCTGGGGTTCGCAACCCGTCTTGCGGCCGATCCGCGGGCCGAGGCCCTGTCGCTCGCGCGCGAGATCGCCAACAAGAATCCCGACGCGATCCGCGCCGCCAAACGCTTGCTCAACGCTTCGCACACGCTCGATGCGGGGGGGCTGCTGATCCAGGAATCGAAAGAGCAGCAGGCGCTGATCGGCAGCCCGAATCAGGTCGAGGCGGTGCGTGCCAACATGGAAAAGCGTGCGCCGGTGTTTTCGGCTTCAGGATCGTGAGAGGGCGTATCCGGAATAACGCCCTAGTGGAAATAACGCCCTAGCGAATGGCGGCAGGTCCGCTTACCAGAGCTTCCACCATGGAGAGTCTTTGCTGCGAAACCCTTTGGCGAGGTATTGGCTCTTCGGGTAGTTGGTGGTCAGCACCCGCTTGGCATCGTCGCGCAACTGGGGCAGGTCCAGTGCGTCGTACGACATGACCATGATGTAGAGCGCCTCTTCGAGCGCGGGCGCTTCGCGGTAGTCGACCAGCGCCTGCTGCGCGCGGTTGACCGCGGCCACGTAGGCGCCGCGCGTGTAGTAGTACCGGGCCACGTGCACTTCGTACTGCGCGAGCGAGTTGACGATGTAGTTCATGCGCACGCGCGCATCGGGGGTGTAGCGCGAGTCGGGAAAGCGCGTGACCAATTCCTTGAACGATTCGAAGGATTCCTTGGCGGCCTTCTGATCGCGCTCGGACAGATCCTGGCGCGTCAGCCACGAAAACATGCCCAGGTTATCGTTGAAGTTGACGATGCCTTTCATGTAGATCGCGTAATCCATCGCCGGGCTGGCCGGATGCAATTTCATGAAGCGGTCGAGCGTGGCGATGGCGGCGACTTTTTCGCCAGCTTTGTATTGCGCGTAGGCTTTTTCGAGCTGGGCCTGTTGCGCCAGCGGCGTGCCGGCGGCGCGGCCTTCGAGTTTTTCGTACAGCGTCACCGCCTTGTCGAAGGCGCCGGAATCGGCCTCATCCTTGGCTTCCGAATAAATGCGATTCGGGCTCCAGTCGGCTGTCTCGTCAGTCTTCGTGGACGCACAGCCGACCAGAATCCATGCAGCTGCCCCGATCGCCAGCACACGGACAGGAGCCGATAATTTCGCACACAACATCACTAGAAGCTTTCGTGGAGAATCAACTTTTGATTATATCGACGGCTCTTCAATCGACGCCCTGGCCGGCCGATGCGGCGGACGAGAACGAACAGGCCAGTGAAATCCGTTCTTTCACCGTGTCGCCGGCAGGGCATGGCCTGCGGCTGGACAAGCTGCTCGTCGAGCAGGTTCCGGAGTTTTCCCGGAATTACCTGCGCCAACTGATCGAGGCGGGCGCGGTGCAGCTCGATGGCCGGTGCGTGACCAAGCCCGCGCAGGCGGTTCGGGTCGGCCAGACGGGTCAGGTCGAGTTGCGGCCGACACCGCAAAGCCAGGCTTTTCGGCCGGAGCCGATGCCGATCGAGGTGGTGTTTCGCGACGCCCACCTGCTCGTGATCGACAAACCGCCCGGCCTGGTGGTGCATCCGGCGGCAGGCCATTGGAGCGGAACTTTGCTCAACGGATTGTTGGCCGCTGATGCGCAGGCCGCGGCGTTGCCGCGGGCGGGGATCGTGCATCGGCTCGATCGTGACACCAGCGGCCTCATGGTGGTGGCGCGCAGCCGCGTGGCGATGGAGGCGCTGGTGGCGCGGATCGCCGCGCGCGAGGTCACGCGGCAGTACATCGCGCTCGCAAACCGGCCGTGGGAGGGCGCGGCCCGGCGCCACGTCGATGCGCCGATCGGCCGGGATCCGCGCAACCGTCTGCGCATGGCCGTGGTCGATCTCGTACGCCATCCGGGAAAACCGGCGCGCACGCTGATCGAGTGTCTGGACAGCAACAGCGCCGGCTGCGTGGTGCGCTGCACGCTCGAAACCGGGCGCACCCACCAGATCCGGGTGCACATGGCATCGATCGGCCATCCGCTGGCGGGCGATGCGCTCTATGGCGCGGCCGGGAAAGACGAAGGCATCGGACGGCAGGCGCTGCATGCGTTCCGGCTTGGATTCGTGCATCCGGTCACGCAGGAGCCGATGGAATTTCATTCGGCGGTGCCCGATGACCTGCGGCGGGCGATATTGGCGCGAGGGCTGAACTACAATCGCGCATGACGGTCCCAAGACCTTGCCGGTAGTTCAACCCGGCCTTGCGTGGTGCTTTTATCCTGCTGCCCCGCAGCGCTTTTCCGACTTTTCCGATCTTCTTGACCTGAACGCACCTTCCGGTGTCTTTGCCAGGAAAACACGAACCATGAATACGGCGGATGCCAAGCGCATCCTCGAAACCGCCCTGATCTGTTCGGCACAGCCCTTGCCGGTGCGCGAGTTGCGCACCTTGTTCGACGACGAACTGGGCGCCGACACGATCAAGCTGCTTCTGAATGAACTGCAGGAGGAGTGGACGCAGTGCGGGCTGGAACTTGTCCAGGTCGTCAACGGATGGCGGTTTCAGAGCCGGCCCGAGATGCGCGACTATCTGGACCGGCTCCATCCCGAGAAACCCCCGCGCTATACTCGCGCCGCGCTTGAAACCTTGGCCATCATTGCTTACCGGCAACCGGTGACGCGCGGCGATATGGAAGACATTCGCGGTGTCACGATCAACTCGCAGATCCTCAAACAACTCGAAGATCGCAATTGGATCGAAGTCATCGGCCATCGTGAAACCGTCGGACGGCCGGGCCTGTACGCAACGACCCGGCAATTCCTGGACGATCTTGGGCTGGCTTCGCTGGATCAGTTACCGGTGATCGAGGCGCCGGCGCAACAAAGTGCTCAAAGTGCTTTGGCCGATGCCCTGGAGCGGATAGCCGGTGTTCAGCCGGACCTGCCCATGGACATCCATCCTGACATTCATCCGCGGGATGGCGCGCAGGAGCAGGACAAAGATTCGGTGCCGGCTGGCGATGGCAATGGTGATGTGGATGGCGATGCGCTTGCACCATCCGGATGCGACGAGGCCGAAATTGAAGTGGCGGTCGTGGCACAAGCCGATGCTTGGCGTGACGAGACCGCGGCGCCCGATGAGGCGCTTGCGAGTGAATCCGGCGCCGAGGCGGGTTCCGATGCATTTCTTGATGAAAAAGATGGAGCCAAATTATTCGGCCCATCCGAAAACGAAAAACCATGATTCCATCTGATTCTGATTCTGATTCCGATCCCGAAACCGATATTTCTTCCGCCGCGCCGGCTACTGAGGACAAACCGGCGGCCAAAGCGCCGCGCAAACGCCAGCCGCGCCGTCGCGCGGCCTCCAGCGCGGACGAGGTATCCAGCCAAGTGCCGGCGGAAGCGGTTGAAGCGGCCGAACCGGCGCAAACCGAATTGCTGCCGCCCGCGCCGTCCGCGTCACGGGAGTCATCGAGCGATGGCGATCAAGACGATCAGGATGACGAAGGCGATGAGTTCGACGAAGACGAAGATGAATTCGACCGTGCGCGCCGAGCCGCGCAGCGGGAGCAGCGCAACGCGCCGCCGCCCGAGCCGATTCGTTTCGCCGACGTGGTGTCGGGACAGTTCGATGCCGACGAGGACAACCCCGATGTCGCGCCGGTCAAGCGTGTGCTCCTGCCCGAGGCTGATTCGCCCAAGCTGCACAAGGTGCTCGCACAGGCGGGCCTGGGCTCGCGGCTTGAAATGGAGCAGTTCATTTTGCAGGGCCGCATCACGGTCAACAGCGAACCGGCGCACATCGGCCAGCGCATCCAGTACGGCGACCAGATCAAGGTCAACGGCAAGCCGATCCGCTACCGCATCGCCCCGCTGCCCGCCCGCGTGATCGCCTATCACAAGCCGGTTGGCGAAGTGGTCACGCACGACGATCCGCAGAACCGCCCGACCGTGTTTCGCAAGCTGCCGCGCCTGCAGCAGGGCAAATGGCAGTCGGTTGGCCGGCTCGACCTCAACACCGAGGGCCTGCTGTTGTTCACGAATTCGGGCGAGCTTGCCAACAAGCTGATGCATCCGCGCTTCGGGCTGTCGCGCGAATACGCGGTGCGCGTGCTGGGGGCGCTCAGTGACGAAGAGAAGCAGCGTCTGCTCGAAGGCTTGCCGATCGACGATGGCGTAGGCCGTTTCAGCACCATCGAAGAAGGCGGCGGCGAGGGCGCCAACTGCTGGTATCGCGTGACCATTTCCGAAGGGCGCAACCGTGAAGTGAGGCGTCTGTTCGAGGGGGTCGGACATGCGGTCAGCCGCCTGATCCGCATCCGTTACGGCGCGATGGTGCTGCCGCGCGGCCTCAAGCGCGGAGCATGGATGGAACTGGACGAGCGCGATATTCGCGCGCTGATGCAGACCGTTGGCGTGGCCTGGAATTCGCGCATGAATAATGCCGGCGAAGGGGGCGGCCGCAACAAGCGCCGCCGTGGCCGGCGCAGCGGCGGCGATGAAATGGCCGCCGCGCCGAACCCGTCAGCCGGGTACAACGACAAACGCGGCAACCGCAACAAGCGTGGCGGGCGGGGAGGGGCGGCAGGCGGCAATCAACCCGATCCGATGAAAACTTCGCTGGGTTACATCGGCGCCGACAGCTTCTCGCGCCAGCGCGGCAGTGGCAATACCAGCAAGCCGGGTGGTAATCGCCGGCGCGGCCGTTGACGCTGAAAGCCGCCGCCAGACACGGTATCGCCTTCCACCGCGGCCTGCGAGGACGCACGAGCGCACGGCGGGCGGGCCGCTAAAATTGACTGTTTTTCCATCCCGCCGCACCCGGCGGGATATTTCAAAGACCTTCTCGGAATCAGAAAGCACTTCATGGCTATCGAACGCACCCTTTCCATCATCAAACCCGATGCCGTCGCCAAGAACGTGATCGGCAAAATCATTTTGCGCTTCGAAGCTGTCGGCCTCAAAGTCGCCGCGGCCAAACTGGTGCACTTGTCGCGCGCCGAGGCGGAGCAGTTTTACGCGGTGCACAAGGAGCGTCCTTTCTTCAAGGACTTGGTCGAGTTCATGGTTTCGGGGCCGGTGTTCGTGCAGGTGCTCGAAGGCGAGGGCGCGATTGCCAAGAACCGCGACCTGATGGGCGCCACCGACCCGAAAAAGGCCGCGCCCGGCACGATCCGCGCCGACTTCGCCGAGAGCATCGATGCCAATGCGGTGCACGGTTCCGACGCGCCGGAAACCGCGGCTGTCGAGATTGCCTTCTTTTTCCCCGGCATGAACATCTACGCCCGCTGAAGGCGTAGAGGTTTCGCCGCACCCGACGCAATGACAACGGCCAACCTGCTCGATTTCGATTCCGAAAACTTGGCCGCATTCTGCGAACGGATCGGCGAGAAACGCTTTCGCGCGACGCAACTGCTGCGCTGGATCCACCAGCGCGGGGAGAGTGACTTCAGCCGCATGAGCGATCTGGCCAAGTCGCTGCGCGAAAAGCTTGTCGGCGTCGCGCACGTCCAGGCGCTGCCGGTTCTTGCGCAGCAAGAATCGGAAGACGGCACGATCAAGTGGCTGTTCGACGTCGGCGGCGGAAACGCCGTTGAAGCGGTGTTCATCCCCGAGGAGGGTCGCGGCACGCTGTGTGTTTCCTCCCAGGCGGGCTGCGCGGTGGGTTGCCGCTTTTGCGCCACCGGACACCAGGGCTTCAGCCGCAATCTCACGACTGGCGAAATCGTCGGGCAGCTCTGGTTCGCCGAGCATTTTCTGCGCAAGCACCTCGGCCGCGACGAGCGCGTGATTTCGAACGTGGTGATGATGGGCATGGGTGAGCCGCTGCAGAACTATGCGGCGCTGATTCCCGCACTGCGCACCATGCTCGACGATAACGCCTACGGACTGTCGCGCCGGCGCGTTACCGTCTCGACTTCGGGCGTCGTGCCCGCGATCGATCGGCTCGCGGTTGATTGCCCGGTTGCGCTCGCGGTTTCGCTGCATGCGCCCAGCGATGCGCTGCGCGACGATCTGGTGCCGATCAATCGCAAGTACCCGATCGCTGAACTATTCGATGCCTGCAGCCGCTACCTTGCACATGCGCCGCGCGATTTCATCACCTTCGAGTACTGCATGCTCGACGGCGTCAACGATCAGCCCGAACACGCGCGGCAATTGGTCGAACGTGTGAAAACCCACGCGGGACGCGGCGTGCCCTGCAAGTTCAACCTGATTCCGTTCAATCCCTTTGCGGCCTCGGGTTTGCTGCGTTCACCGGCGCAGAGCGTCCAGGCGTTCGCGCGCATCCTTGCCGACGCGGGTATCGTGACGACGGTGCGCAAGACGCGCGGCGACGATATCGACGCTGCCTGCGGCCAGCTCGCGGGCGATGTTCAGGATCGTACCGGCGCGGCCGAGCGCATGGCGCGGCGCCGTGCGGAGTTGCGCCATATCGCCGACCCGCGTTTGGTTTGCCGGGGTGATTCTTCCGGCGTCCAGGCGCGTTGACGTTCCATCCGCATGCTTCTTCCATGAAGGAATCTTTGAATATGCGCAAGCTGGCGATCCGGGCCCTGTTCTGTGCCATGACGGCGATAGTTGTCGCCGGTTGTACCCATTTGCCGCAAGCCGGAAGCGACATCGTCACCGATTCCGATGATTCACCCGCGCGCAAGCGGGCCCGCATCCGGCTGCAACTGGCGGCCGGTTATTTCGAGCACGGGCAGAACACGGTGGCGTTGGACGAGATCAAACAGGCGCTGGCGATCGATCCCGATTTTGCCGACGCCTACACGTTGCGCGGCGTGGTGTACATGCGCCTGGACGATCCGGCGCTGGCCGAAGACAGCTTCCGCCGGGCGCTGGCGCTGAGGCCGGGAGATCCGAACGTCATGCACAACTACGGCTGGCTGTTGTGCCAGCAGGGCCGTTATGGTGATGCCCAGGCGCAGTTCGCGCAGGTGCTGGCGACGCCGGCCTACACCGAACGCGCCAAGACGCTGATGACGCAGGGCATCTGCCAGATGAAGGCCGATCAGCGCGCCGAAGCCGAGCACAGTCTGGCGCAGGCATACGAGATCGATGCCGGTAATCCGGTCATCGGATACAACTTGGCGCTGCTGTTGACGCAGCGCGGTGATTGGCAGCGCGCGCAGTTCTATATTCGCCGGATCAATAACGGGCCGGCGGCAAGCGCCGAAACCCTGTGGTTGGGCGTCAAGGTCGAGCGGCGGCTGGGTAACTGGGAAGAGGCGTCGCAGTTGGGTACGCAATTACAGCGGCGTTTTCCCCAATCGCGCGAGGCCATGGCCTATGAACGCGGAAATTTCGATGACTGAGGGAAGCGATAGCGAAATCACGACGGCGCCAGCGCCGTTGGAAGACAACAGTGCCGGGCAGATGCTGCGCCAGGCGCGCGAAGCGTACGGAGTGGACGTTACGGCGGTCGCGAATGCGCTCAAGGTGTCGGCGCAGAGGATCAAGGCGCTGGAAGCCAATGATTTCGGCGCCTTGCCCGACCGGGTGTTCGCGCGTTCGCTCGCGGCCAGGGTGTGCCGCCTGCTGCGTATCGATTCAGCGCCGGTGCTGGCCAAGATGCCGGAGATCCCGTACGCCGGGAGGTTGGGCCAAGTCGGGCTGCCGCAGACGAACGTGGCGCTTCGCGGTCAGGTTTTTCACTCGATCCTGCGCCGGACCTCGGATCAGGTCGGTAACCTTGGCTCGCATCGCATGCTGGCTTTGATTGCGGTCTTTTTGTTGGCCATCGGTCTGTTGCTGTGGTTGCCGCAGTCGGTATTCGACTCGATTGGTAACCGTGTGTCGCAGATGTTTGCATCGGATTCGGCCCAGAAGCAGGAGAAAAAGGGGAAGCAGGGGCTGAAAAAACCTGCCGCGGCTGCTTCTGCGCTGCCTTCTGTCCCATCTTCCGCCGCGGTCCCCGTTGCAGTCGCCGACGCCAGCGGTACCAATACCAATACCGTCCAACCCGAGCAGCCTGCTGCGCCGCCGGCGGTTACGCCTCCCGCGCAACCTTCTGCCGGCGCAGCCAGTGGGCTGGTGATTACGGCGCGTGAAGTGTCCTGGGTCTCGGTGTTCGATGCGAGCGGCAATCCGTTGTTGCGGCGCAATCTGAAGGCTGATGAGACGGTTCGGGTGTCGGGCGCCTTGCCGCTGACGGTGGTGCTTGGGCGCGCTTCCGTCGTGAGCGTGCAGTTCAATGGCAAGCTCATCGATCTGGCGCCGCTGACGCGCGAGGACGGCGTCGCGCGCGTGAAGATCGAACCATGAACGCGCAGGTTTCGTTGCCGGCGGCCACCCCGATCGCGCAAGCCGCGCCGCGGTTGCGCCATTCGCGCCAGGCTCAGGTGGTCTGGGGGTCGCGCCGTGTCACGGTCGGTGGCGGCGCGCCGGTGCGCATCCAGTCGATGACCAATACCGACACGGCCGATGCGCTTGCCACGGCAATCCAGGTCAAGGAGCTTGCGATCGCCGGTTCGGAGATGGTGCGCATTACCGTCAATACGCCCGAGGCGGCGGCGCAGGTGCCTTTCATCCGCGAGCAGCTCGATCGCATGGGCATCGACGTGCCGCTGATCGGGGACTTCCACTACAACGGACACCGGTTGCTGGCTGATTTTCCCGATTGCGCGCAGGCTCTGTCCAAGTACCGCATCAATCCGGGCAACGTCGGCAAGGGCGACAAGCACGATCGCCAGTTCGGCCAGATGATCGAAGCGGCAATGCGTTGGGACAAGCCGGTGCGCATCGGCGTCAATTGGGGCAGCCTCGACCAGGAACTGCTTTCGTCACTGATGGACGTCAACCGCCGCCGCGCCCAGCCCTGGGATGCGAAGCAGGTGATGTACGAGGCGCTGGTCAGCTCGGCCATCGATTCAGCCAGGCAGGCCGAGTCGATGGGCATGCGCGGCGAACAACTCATCCTGAGCTGCAAGGTCAGCGGGGTGCAGGATTTGATCGCGGTTTACCGCGAGCTCGCGCGCCGCTGCGACTATGCGCTGCACCTGGGTCTGACCGAGGCCGGCATGGGCGTCAAGGGCACAGTCGCGTCGAGCGTGGCGCTTGCGATCCTGCTGCAAGAGGGCATCGGCGAGACGATCCGCGTTTCGCTCACGCCGCAGCCTGGCCAAGCGCGCACGCAGGAGGTGGTGATCGCCGCCGAAATCCTGCAGGCGCTGGGCCTGCGCGTGCTCGTGCCCAGTGTCACCGCCTGCCCCGGTTGCGGGCGCACCACCAGCACCACCTTTCAGGAACTGGCCCAACAGATCGATGATTTTTTGCGCGCGCAAATGGCGGCTTGGCGTAGCCAATACCCAGGCGTGGAGGCGCTCAAGGTTGCGGTCATGGGTTGTATCGTCAACGGCCCCGGCGAAAGCAAGCACGCCGACATCGGCATCAGCTTGCCGGGTACGGGCGAGGCGCCCGCCGCGCCGGTGTTCATCGACGGTCAAAAGGCGATGACCTTGCGCGGCGAAAACATTGCCGCCGAATTCCAGGCGATTCTGCACAACTACATCGAGCGGCGGTTTGGAACCGGTACTTCTCGCGAGACCGCGTCCTGAATGCCACAGCGTTTTTCTCCATGACTCAAGAAAAAGTCGACAAACTCAACGCCGTCAAAGGCATGAATGACATCCTGCCGCCCGAATCGGCCCGGTGGGAATGGTTCGAGAACACGGTGCGCGATCTGATGGCGCGCTACGCCTACCGGAACATCCGCACGCCCATCCTCGAACACACGGCGCTGTTCGTGCGCGGCATCGGCGAAGTGACCGATATCGTCGAAAAGGAGATGTACTCCTTCCACGATCGTTGCGATAAATACGGCGACAACGATCACTTGGCGCTGCGCCCCGAAGGCACCGCCAGCGTGGTGCGCGCCGCCATCGAGCACAACCTGCTGTACGACGGCGGCAAGCGTCTGTACTACATGGGCCCGATGTTCCGGCGCGAACGTCCCCAGCGCGGCCGCTACCGGCAGTTCCATCAGATCGGCGCCGAAGTGCTGGGCTTTGCCGGGCCGGACGTGGACGCCGAGTTGATTTTGCTGGCTTCGGCTTTGTGGCGGGCCATTGGCCTGACCGACGTGCGGCTCGAACTCAACAGCCTGGGCCAGAGCGCCGAACGGGCGCAGCACCGTGCGCAGTTGATCGCGCACTTCGAGCGCCATGCCGACCAGCTCGACGAAGACGCCCGCCGCCGTCTGCACAGCAATCCGCTGCGCATTCTCGACACCAAAAATCCGGCGATGCGCGAGCTTGTCGAATCGGCGCCCAGGCTGATGGATTTTCTCGGGCCCCAGTCGCTTGCGCACTTCGACGGCTTGCGCGCGATACTCGATGCGAACGGCATCGCCTACACGATCAACCCGCGTCTGGTGCGGGGGCTCGACTACTACAACCTGACGGTGTTCGAATTCGTCACCGACCGGCTTGGCGCACAAGGGACCGTGTGCGCGGGCGGGCGCTACGACGGCCTGATCGCACAGATGGGCGGCAAGCCGGCGCCGGCGGTGGGGTGGGCGCTTGGCATCGAGCGGGTGCTCGAATTGCTCAAGACACAAGGCGCTGAAACCGCCGCGCCGGCGCCTGACGCCTATGCCGTGGTGCCCGATGCGGCCGCCATCCCGATCGCGCTGCGCACGCTTCAGCAACTGCGAGAAGCCGGCGTATGCGTGCAGATGCATGCGACCGGCGCCGAAGGGCAGGGCAGCTTCAAATCACAGTTTAAAAAGGCCGATGCCAGTGGCGCCGCCTATGCGCTGGTGTTCGGCGGCGAGGAACTCGCGCGCGGCGAAGTGATCGTCAAATCGCTGCGCGATGGCGTCGGTGCGCAAGTGCCATATCCGGTCGCCAATGTGCCTGCCTGGGCAGCGCACCTAAAATCCAAGGCTCCCAACTCTTAATTCCGCATGGCCACCTCGCTCGACCTCGAAGAACAGGAGCAGCTTGAGACACTCAAGCACTTCTGGAACACCTACGGCAATCTGATTACCGCGATCGTCACCGTCGCCGCCGTGGCCTTTCTGGCCTGGACCGGCTGGCAGTATTACGCGCGCAAACAGGCAGCCCAGGCTTCGGCGCTATACAACGAAATGGAGTACAGCGTGCGCGCCGGCAATGTCGAGCGCACCGAGCGCGTGCTGGCCGACATGAAGGAGCATTACGCACGCACGGCCTACGCCCAGCAGGCCGGCTTGCTGGCTGCCAAGCTGCTGGAGGAAAAGGGCAAGTCCGATGCCGCGCGCGCCGCGCTGGGCTGGGTTGCCGAGAAGGCCAATGACACGGGCTATCGCGCAATCGCCCGCCTGCGGTTGTCGGCTGTGCTGCTGGACGCCAAAGCCTATGATCAGGCGCTGGCCCAGCTCGCGGGCGAGTTTCCCCGTGAATTCGAGCCGCTGGTGGCCGATCGCAAGGGTGACATTTACATGGCCCAGGGCAAGCGCGATTCGGCCCGCGACGAATACCAGAAAGCATGGAACGGACTGGGCAGCGAATCGGAATATCGCCGTCTCGTCGAAATCAAGCTCAATGCTGCCGGCGTGGCTGTGCAGAACCCGAAAGCGCCACCGGCGCCGGCCCCAAACAATTCCTGATCACGTCATGAATCTGCAGCGTTTGATAAACAAGCATCTCTCCCAGGACTTGCGCGAACAAGGATGCGCCCGCGTTGCGTCCAGGGAAAAGATGCTTCGCAAGACATTTTGCGTAAGCCGTGTCTTCCTGAAGGCGGGAGCCGCCCTTGTTCTGGCGGCTGGCTTGGCCGCTTGCCAGAGTTCGAGCAAACCCAAGCCGGCCGAGTTGCCGCCCAACGTCGCCGAGATGGGCGTGAACCAGGCTTGGCAGGTGCAGCTTCCCGAAGTCAATTTCCCGCTGGTGACCAACGTCAGTGGTGACGTGGTGACCGTCGCATCGGCCAATGGCGTGGTCGCCGCGATCGATGCGCGCAATGGTGTCGAGATGTGGCGTGCGAACGTCGGCGTCCCTTTGTCCGCTGGCGTGGGCAGTGACGGCACACTGTCGGCGGTTGTGACGCGCAACAACGAACTGATCGCGTTGGAAGGTGGCAAGGTGCTGTGGAAGCGGTCACTCGGGGCCGAGGTGTTCACGCCGCCGCTGGTGGCGGGCCGGCGTGTATTCGTGCAGGCCGCCGATCGCACCACCAGCGCCTGGGACGGCCAGAGCGGCTGGCCTCTGTGGACGCGCGCGCGCACTGCCGAAAACCTCGCGTTGCGCCGCCCGGGCGTGCTGCTTGCGGTGGGCGATACCCTGGTTGCCGGCGTGGGCGGCAGGCTGGTGGGGATGAGCCCGGCCAATGGCGCTTCGCTGTGGGAGTTGCCGATCGCCGCGCCGCGCGGAACCAATGATGTCGAGCGTCTGGTGGACCTGACTGGCGGCGTCAGCCGGGTCAGCGACAGTGTGTGCGTGCGAGCCTATTTTGCGGCGGTCGGTTGCGTCGATACTTTGCGCGGCACCCTGTCGTGGACCAAGCCGGCCGTCGGCGCCGAAGGCATCAGCGGCAACGACGAAGCGGTCTACGGCACCGAGTCCAACGGCACGGTGGTGGCGTGGCGCCGTACCGATGGCGAGCCGGTGTGGTCGGTGGATCGCTACAAAAACCGTACACTGACCGGGCCGCTTACCGTGGGCCGCACGCTGATCTTCGGCGATAGCAGTGGAATCGTGCACTTTCTGGCCCGCGCCAGTGGCGCACCGCTGAACCGGATTACGCCCGACGGTTCGGCCATCGCCACGGCGCCGGTGTTGGCGGCCAACACGGTGGTCGTGGTCACGCGCAAGGGCGGCGTTTTCGGCTATCGGCCGCAGTAAGCGCAGGTACGACGTGAAACCAGTCATTGCCCTGGTTGGGCGCCCCAACGTTGGTAAATCGACGCTATTCAATCGGCTGACACGAACGCGCGATGCGATCGTGGCGGATTTTGCCGGCCTTACGCGCGATCGCCATTATGGAAATGGCCGCCTTGGCCGGCATGAGTTCATTGCGATCGATACCGGCGGTTTCGAGCCCGATGCCGAGAGCGGCATTTTCAAGGAAATGGCGCGCCAGACCCGGCAGGCCGTGGCCGAAGCCGATATCGTGATTTTCGTCGTCGATGCGCGCGAAGGACTGTCGGCGCAGGATCACGACATCGCCAACGAGTTGCGCCGCTTGGGAAAACTCTGCCTGCTCGCGGCCAACAAGGCCGAAGGCATGAAGGGAGGGGCGCGGCTGGTCGATTTCTACGAGCTGGGCCTGGGCGAAGTGCATCCGGTCTCGGCTGCGCACGGGCAAGGCGTGCGCAGCCTGATCGAGCTGGCGCTGGACACCTTAAACCCGCCGCAGCCCGAGGAAGAAGAGAAGGAAGAAAGCGAAGAAGACGCGGCGGCGAAGCCGATCCGGCTCGCCGTGGCCGGCCGGCCGAATGTTGGCAAGTCCACGCTCATCAACACCTGGCTCGGCGAGGAGCGGCTGGTGGCCTTCGACTTGCCGGGCACCACGCGCGACGCGATCAGCGTGCCTTTCGAGCGCAACGGCCAGCGTTTCGAGCTGATCGATACCGCTGGATTGCGCCGCAAGGGCCGGGTATTCGAAGCGATCGAGAAGTTTTCGGTCGTCAAGACGCTGCAGGCGATCGAATCGGCGCATGTGGTACTGCTGCTGCTTGACGCAACCCAGGGCGTGACCGACCAGGATGCGCACATTGCCGGCTACATTCTCGAAAGTGGTCGCGCGGTGGTGATCGCGGTCAATAAATGGGACGCGGTGGATGCCTATCAGCGCGAACAGGTGCAGCGCCAGATCGAGGCGCGGCTGGCTTTCCTGAAATTTGCTGCACTGCATTTAATTTCGGCCGTACGGCGCCAGGGATTGAGTCCGCTGTGGCAGTCGATCGCGCAGGCGTACCAGTCGGCAACCCGCAAGATGCCGACGCCGGTGCTCACGCGCGTGTTGCTTGAGGCGGTGCAATTCCAGGCGCCGCAGCGCAGCGGGATGTTCCGGCCGAAGATGCGCTATGCGCACCAGGGCGGGATGAACCCGCCGCTCATCGTGATCCACGGCAACTCACTGGACCACGTCACGAGTGCTTACAAACGTTTTCTCGAAGGGCGCTTTCGCAAGGCGTTCGACCTGACGGGCGCTCCGCTGCGCATCGAACTCAAAACGGCGCGCAATCCGTATACGGACAAGGAGTGAGGTGGGACTCACTCCCAGAATCGCCCGCTTCGTGCGCCGGTATCGTGGATAATCGAGATCTCGTCAATAAAGAAAATTTTTTTGTATAGATGATCATCTTCAACTGCCGGATTCGGGTTGAAGGGCGCGCGGCATACCCTCCATCGTGGGTAGCCTGATCGGCTCTCTCCAGGGTTTTCCCTGGTGAGGAAAGGGGTACCCCCGAACGCTCAACGCCTTTCTCGGCGCCTCGTCCGGCTTGTGGCATGATCAGTGTCTGGCTGTTTTTCCGAACTTTTTGAACACGGAGCCAATATTGTGAGTAATAAAGGGCAACTCCTACAAGACCCGTTCTTGAACACCCTGCGGCGTGAGCATGTGCCGGTGTCGATCTATCTGGTCAACGGCATCAAGCTCCAGGGGCAGATCGAATCTTTTGATCAGTATGTCGTGCTGCTGCGCAACACGGTTACGCAGATGGTTTACAAGCACGCTATTTCCACCATCGTTCCGGGCCGCGCCGTGAGCTTCCTGGCGGCTACCGAGGGTAGTGACGCTGCGGATTGAGCTGTTCCCCGGACGCGCGGCGGCACGGTCCGCCGCATTTTTTCTTGAAGAATCCCTACTCGCTTGTCTGATCTGACTCCCCGTCAAGATGGCGCCGTAGTGCTGGTCGGCGTCGATTTTGGGCTGCCGCATTTTGATGGCGAACTGGAAGAACTGGGGCTGCTTGCGCAAACCGCGGGGCTTGCACCGGTTGCGCGTCTGACCTGCAAGCGCAAAGCGCCTGACGCGGCATTGCTGGTCGGCAGCGGAAAAGCCGAGGAGATCGGCGCGCTGGCCGAAATGCATGGCGCGAGCGAAGTGATCTTTGACCAAATGCTCAGTCCGGTGCAGCAACGCAATCTTGAGCGTGTGATCGGCACCGCGGTGTACGACCGCACCTTTCTCATCCTGGAGATCTTTGCCCAGCGCGCCCGTTCGCACGAAGGCAAGCTGCAGGTCGAGCTTGCACGCCTGCAATACCTGAGCACCCGGCTGGTGCGGCGCTGGTCGCACCTGGAGCGCCAGCGCGGGGGCATTGGCACACGCGGCGGCCCCGGAGAAACCCAGATCGAACTGGATCGCCGCATGATTGGCGAGGCGATCAAACGCACCCGTGAACGGCTCGCAAAGGTGCAGCGCCAACGCAGCACCCAGCGCCGCCAGCGGGTGCGCCGCGACACCTTCAATATTTCCCTCGTGGGGTACACCAACGCGGGCAAATCGTCGCTGTTCAATGCGCTCGTGAAGGCGAGGGCTTACGCGGCGGACCAGCTTTTCGCCACGCTCGATACCACGACCCGGCACCTGTATCTGGGCGAGGCGGGCCGGCAGGTGTCGATTTCCGACACGGTGGGCTTCATCCGCGAACTGCCGCACGGCCTGGTCGATGCCTTCAAGGCCACATTGCAAGAGGCGGTCGATGCCGATTTGCTCTTGCACGTGGTCGACGCTTCCAACCCCCGCTACCCCGAGCAGATGCAGGAGGTGCGGACGGTGCTGTGCGAAATCGGCGCCGACACGGTGCCCCAGGTGCTGGTGTTCAACAAGCTCGATGCGATCCAGGCGGCGCAGCGTCCGCTGCGGCTCCAGGATGAATTCGAGCTTGACGGACTGCGGATGACGCGCATCTTCCTGAGCGCACGCACAGGCGAGGGATTGGCGGCACTGCGCAGCGAATTGGCGCAGCGTGCGCTTGCGGCCTCCACGTCTTCGGCGTGTGCCGTTCCATTGCACGATGCTGTCCACTGATTAGGCACAATCAGTGTCTTGGCAAGAGAGAAAATCCAACGAATGAACGCAATACCAATGTGGAGCCGGCTTTGGGGCGTCTTCAACCTCAACGACGGACGGTGGGGGCGTGGCGACGAGCAGCCGTCCGAGGACGAGCGGCCCGACGGCAGGCCCGGTTCCGAGCCGCCATCGGGTCATCGGCCGCATGGCCACAGACCGGGCCCGAACGCCGGCGCGCCGGATCTGGATGATCTATGGCGCGATTTCAACCGCAAGCTCGGCGGACTGTTCGGCGGGGGCCGGCCGCCGCCTTCGGGTGGACGCGGCGGCGGCAACGGCTCCAGACCCGACATGAAGAATGCCGGTTTTGGGCTGGGTCTGGTGCTCGTGGTGGCGGTGCTGGTTTGGCTGGGCACGGGCTTTTTCATCGTGCAGGAAGGCCGGCAGGCGGTGATTACCGAGTTTGGGCGCTACAAGACCACCGTCGGCGCGGGTTTCAACTGGCGGCTGCCCTATCCGATCCAGGGCCACGAAGTGGCGGTGACCACCCAGATCCGCTCAGTGGACGTGGGACGCGATTCCATCGTGCGCGCCACCGGCCTGCGCGAATCGGCCATGCTGACCGAAGACGAAAACATCGTCGAAATCAAATTTTCGGTGCAGTACCGCCTCAAGGATGCCCGCGCCTATCTCTATGAGAGCAAATCGCCGGACGAAACCGTGGTCCAGGTGGCCGAGACCGCGGTGCGCGAAGTCGTCGGCAAGATGAAGATGGACGCCGCGATGGCCGAAGAGCGCGACAAGATTGCGCCGCGCATGCGCGAACTCATGCAGACCATCCTTGACCGCTACAAAGTCGGCGTCGAGATCGTCGCCATCAACTTGCAGGAAGGCGGCGTGCGCCCGCCCGAGCAGGTCAAGGCTGCCTTCGACGACGTGCTCAAGGCGACGCAGGAACGGCTGCGCGCCCGCAACAACGCGCAGGCCTATGCCAACGACGTGGTGCCGCGCGCCACCGGCACGGCCTCGCGCCTGAAGGAAGAGTCGGAAGCCTACAAGGCGCGCGTCGTCGCGCAGGCCCAGGGCGATGCACAGCGCTTCAGCCAGTTGCTGGCCGAATACCAGAAGGCGCCCCAGGTCACGCGTGACCGCATTTACATCGATACGATGCAGCAGATCTACAGCAACACGACGAAGATGCTGGTCGACGTCAAGCAGGGCTCCAGCCTGCTGTATCTCCCACTGGACAAGCTCATGCAGCAGTCGGCGCGGGAAGTTTCGGACGCACCCCCCGCGGAAACCACGCTTCCTGCCACGGCGGCCGCGACCCAGACGCCGCCGGCAGCGGACGACTCGCGTGTTCGCGACAGCGGCCGTTTGCGTGAACGCGATGGACGCTGAGAGGGAGGATTCGGTATGAAAAACAGAATCGGATTGATCGTTTCCTCGCTGGTGGTGCTGATCGCGCTGGCCAGTTCCATGCTTTTCGTGGTCGATCAACGCCAATTCGGCGTGGTTTACGCGCTGGGGCAAATCAAGGAAGTCATTACCGAGCCGGGGCTTCATTTCAAGTTGCCGCCGCCGTTGCAGAACGTCGTCTACATCGACAAGCGGCTGCTCACGCTGGCGAGCCTGGATACCGAGCCGATGCTGACCGCCGAGAAGCAGCGCGTGGTGATCGACTGGGACGTGCGCTGGCGCATCAGCGATCCGCTGGCCTACATCCGCAACGTCGGCAGTGACGAAGATGCCGGATCCAGCCGGCTCAACGGCGTGGTGCGCAATGCCCTTCAGGAAAGCGTCAACAAGTACACGGTGCGTGATCTGATCTCGGCGCATCGCGAAGGGGTGATGTCCAACGTCAAGCGAGAGGTCATGGACGTACTCAAGGGCGGCGGCAAAGACGGCAAGCCCTGGGGCGTGGACGTGGTGGACGTGCGCATCACCCGTGTCGATTACGTCGAATCGATCACCGGCGAGGTTTATAACCGGATGGAAGCCGAGCGCAAGCGCGTGGCCAACGAGTTGCGCTCCACCGGCTTTGCCGAGGCGGAACAGATCCGTGCCGACGCCGACCGGCAGCGCGAGGTGATCGTTGCCAACGCCTACCGCGATGCGCAAAAGGTCAAGGGCGATGGCGACGGGCAGGCGGCGGGCATCTACGCGGCGGCTTTTGGCCGCGATCCCCAGTTTGCCAAGTTCTACCGCAGTCTTGAAGCCTACAAGCAGACCTTCAATAAAAAGAACGACATGCTGGTGCTGGATTCGTCGAGCGAATTTTTCCGCGCGATGCGTGGCGCGGAAGCGGCTGCGGCTGTGTCTGCGCCTGCCCGGCGCTAGGCACGCTCAGTCATGACGAACCAAACGTTCTGGAGCGCGCTCGCGCTTGTCCTGGTGTTCGAAGGGCTGTTGCCCTTTGCGTCGCCGGCCAGTTGGCGGCAAGCGTTCAAGCAACTGATTGAGTTGCGTGACGGCCAGTTGCGCTTTTTCGGACTGTGCAGCATCGCCGTCGGACTTGTGGTGCTTTGGCTGGTTGGTTAGGGCACGCTAAACAACAAATTCAAATTCCGAGCCTCATCCCGCCTGCTGCGCGCCGGCCGGCCGGTGACGCCGATAAAATCCAGCTTTAACCACGCACTATCCTCCCCATGTCTGCCTGGGTCCTGCCGGATCACATTGCCGATGTGCTGCCTTCCGAGGCGCGTCACATCGAGGAACTTCGCCGCCAATTACTCGATACCGCGTGTGGCTATGGCTACGAGCTGGTAATCCCGCCGATGCTCGAGCATCTCGAGTCACTGCTATCGGGTACCGGCGAGGCGCTGGGGTTACAGACCTTCCAGCTCGTCGATCAGCTCTCGGGGCGCAGCCTGGGCCTGCGCGCCGACACCACGCCGCAGGTCGCGCGCATCGACGCCCATTTGCTCAACCGGGAAGGCATCGCCCGGCTGTGCTACTGCGGCCCGGTGCTGCATACGCGGCCCGGCCGTCCGCATGCGACGCGCGAGCCGCTGCAGTTCGGCGCCGAGATATACGGCCATGCCGGGCTGGAAGCCGATACCGAAATTCTGCGGCTGGCGCTGGATTGCCTGAATGCGGCCGGCATCGGGCCGGCGATCACCGTGGACTTGGCCGACGTGCGGATCGTGCGGGCGCTGCTGACCGGTGTGCCGGTCGATGCGGCGGTGATCGCGCGCCTGCATGCGGCGCTCGCGGCCAAGGACGGCAGCGAATTACGGGCGCTGACCCGCAACTTTCCGCCGGTGGCGCGCGAGGGCCTGCTTGCGCTGGTGCGGCTGTACGGCGACATCTCGGTGCTTGACGAGGCGGCGGCGGTACTCAAAAGCGCGCCCGGCGTAGCGCCCGCGCTGGCCGAATTGCGCAGGCTCGCGGCGCAGTTGACGGGCGCCGAGGTGAGCTTCGATCTGGCCGACCTGCGCGGTTACGCCTATTACAGCGGCATGCGTTTTGGCATCTATGCCGAAGGCGCGTCCGATGCGCTGGTGCGTGGCGGGCGCTATGACGAAGTTGGCGCGGTATTCGGCCGCAACCGGCCGGCCGTGGGCTTCAGCCTCGACGTGCGCGAGCTCGTCGGCGTGCTGCCGGCACGGCCGCCGCGCGCGGCCATTCGCGCCCCTTGGGGCGGCGAGGCCGGGCTGCAAGCGGCCATCGCGCAACTGCGCCGCGCCGGAGAGACGGTGGTCTGCGTGCCGTCCGGCTGCGGCAGCGAGATCGATGAATTTCACTGTGACCGCGAACTGGTCCAACACGGTGGCGCGTGGCACGTGCAACCCCTTTGAATTGAACGGAATGAAATGGCAATGAATGTGACTGCCGGGCGCAACGTGGTTGTCGTTGGCACCCAATGGGGAGATGAAGGCAAGGGCAAACTGGTCGACTGGCTGACCGAAAGCGCCCAGGGCGTGGTGCGCTTTCAGGGCGGCCACAACGCCGGACACACCCTGGTGATCGGTGGCGTGAAAACGGCGCTGCACCTCATTCCCAGCGGCATCATGCGTTCGGGCGTGAAATGCTACATCGGCAATGGCGTCGTGCTTTCGCCGGGCAAGCTGTTCGAGGAAATCGAGGGGCTGGAAAGGGTCGGCGTCGAAGTGCGCTCGCGCCTGCGCATCAGCGAGGCATGCCCGCTGATCCTGCCCTTTCATGCGGCGCTCGATGTGGCGCGCGAGGCCAGCCGCGAAAAAGGCGGGATCGAGAAAATCGGCACCACCGGGCGTGGCATCGGACCAGCCTACGAAGACAAGATCGCGCGCCGCGCGCTGCGGGTGCAAGACCTCAAACATCCCGGGCGTTTCGCCGAAAAACTGCGCGGGCTCCTTGAGCTGTACAACCACATGCTGGTCCAGATGCTGGATGCGCAGCCCATCGGCTTCGACGCCGTCTACGACGAGGCGATGCAACACGCGCAATGGATCGAGCCGATGGTGGCCGATGTCTCGCGCGAGCTCAACGAAGCGCATCGCAACGGCGCCAATCTGCTGTTCGAAGGCGCGCAAGGCACGCTGCTGGACGTGGATCACGGCACCTATCCGTACGTCACCTCGAGCAATTGCGTTGCCGGAAATGCCGCCGCCGGCGCCGGCGTTGGGCCGGGCATGCTGCATTACATCCTGGGCATCACCAAGGCGTACTGCACGCGCGTGGGGGGCGGGCCGTTCCCCACCGAACTCGAATGGGACAAGCCAGGCACCGTCGGCTACCACCTGAGCACCGTTGGCGCTGAAAAAGGCGTGACCACCGGCCGGGCGCGCCGCTGCGGCTGGTTCGATGCGGCGCTGCTCAAACGCTCGGCGCAGGTCAACGGCCTGTCGGGCCTGTGCATCACCAAGCTGGACGTGCTCGACGGCTTGCCCGAACTCAAACTGTGCACCGGCTACGACCTTGACGGCAGCTTCGTCGACATCCTGCCCCTGGGCGCCGACGACATCGCGCGCTGCAAGCCGGTTTACGAAACGATCGAAGGCTGGAGCGAAAGCACCGTGGGCGTCACCGAGTACGAAAAATTGCCGGTCAACGCCCGGCTGTACCTGCAGCGCATCGAACAGGTCACCGGTGTGCCGATCCATCTGGTGTCCACCAGCCCCGACCGCGATCACACGATCATGATGCGGCATCCCTACCTGCCCGATTGACCGACCCAGGAAAGCACGGATCATGTTGACCGAAGACGGCAAGCACCTGTACGTGAGCACCGACGAATATCACAACCTGATCGAAAAGCTGGCGATCAAGGTGCATCAGTCGGGCTGGCAGTTCGACACCATCCTGTGCCTGGCGCGCGGCGGCATGCGCCCAGGCGACGTGCTCTCGCGCATTTTCGATAAGCCGCTGGCGATCATGTCCACCAGTTCATACCGCGCCAAGGCGGGCACGGTACAGGGCTGTCTGGACATCGCCCACTACATCACCACCCCACAGGGCGAAATTGCCGGGCGGGTGCTGCTGGTGGACGATATGGCCGACACCGGTCATACGCTTGACGTCGTGGTGCGGATGCTCAAGAGCCAATACACGCGCATCACCGAGCTGCGTACCGCCGTGCTCTGGACCAAGGCGGTATCGACCTTCGAAGCCGATTATTCGGTTGAATTTCTTCCCACCAATCCCTGGATTCACCAGCCCTTCGAGCATTACGACTCGCTCAGTCCCGAGAAGCTGCTTCAGAAGTGGGCTATTTAGCTCACCCCCAGCCTCGCCCACTGCGTGTGGCTCGGACACCCCCTCTCCGGGGGCAATCCCAGTGGCCCGGACAAGCCGGTCCACGGGATTCCTGGGCTTGGTTGCGCCAGGTTCATGTGTCGGCTCCGCGGGGCAATCCCCAGCGACCGGGATCATGCAACACGTTAGCATCGGGTCATGACCACTTCCATCACCGAACTGATTCACCATCCCTATCGTCCTCCCGAGGGCTTTGGGGCGCCGCAGCCGGGGGTGCATAAGGCATCGACGGTTTTCTTCACCGACGTGGCCGCGATGCGCGCGCGCGACTGGAAGACCAAGGCGGGCTACACCTACGGTCTGCACGGTACGCCGACCACCTTCATGCTTGAGGAACGCATCGCCGCGCTCGAAGGCGGAACCGATTGCCTGCTCGCGCCAAGCGGGCTGGCCGCGATCTCGCTCGTGTCTCTGGCGCTGCTGCACAGCGGCGACGAGGTGCTGCTGCCCGACAACATCTACGGTCCCAACAAGGCGCTGGCTGCGGGCGAACTGGCCAACTACGGCATCCGCCATCGCCTGTACGACCCGATGAATCCGCAAGACCTGGCCGCCAAGATCGACGAGCGCACACGCCTGGTGTGGACGGAGGCTGCCGGCTCGGTGACGATGGAGTTTCCCGATCTGCCCGAACTGGCGCGCTTGTGCCGCGCGCGCGGCGTGACCTGCGCGCTGGACAACACCTGGGGCGCCGGGCTGGCGTTCAATCCTTTCGACCTCGAAGGCGACGGGCAGGGCGTCGATATTTCGGTGCACGCGCTGACCAAATACCCCAGCGGCGGCGGCGACGTGCTCATGGGCAGCGTGGTCACGCGCGATCCGGCGCTGCACCTCAAGCTCAAGCTGGCGCACATGCGGCTGGGCATCGGCGTGGGGGCCAACGACGTGGAGGCGCTGCTGCGCTCGCTGCCCAGCGTGGCGCTGCGTTACCGCGCGCACGACGTGGCCGCGCGCCAGCTCGCGCAGTGGCTGGGCACGCGCGAAGAGATCGAGCAGGTGCTGCACCCGGCGTTGCCCGGATCGCCCGGACACGCACACTGGCGGGCGCTGTGCGGCCCGCAGGATTTGGCCGCCGGACTGTTCTCGGTGGTGTTCGACGAGAGCTGCAGTACCGAGCAGGTCGATCGTTTCTGTGACAGCCTTGAGCTGTTCAAACTCGGCTACTCATGGGGCGGACCGATCAGCCTGGTGGTGCCCTACGACGTCGGGCTGATGCGCGACCCAAGCGTCGCGCCCTGGCCGTACAAGGGCACGCTGGTGCGCTTTTCGGTCGGGCTGGAATCGGTAGCCGACCTCCAGGCCGATCTGGCGCAAGCGCTGGAGCGGTTTTAGAGCATTTTTCTTTCAAGTGTTTACATCCAACACGGCACAGTCGTCATTCTGCGCGGAGCGAAGCGTAGTCGCAGAATCCAGACGTCGCATGGATTCCGCGACGGAGCGCGCAATGACGTCATCACACTGACTTTTCATGACTGAATCGAAACCGCTCTAAGAGCCGGGTTTTGAATCCAGCAGCTTGCGCAGCGCCGGCCACACGTTGTCCAGCATTCGCGGCTGCGCGGCGGCCGTAGGGTGGATGCGATCGGCCTGGAACAGATTCGCCGCATCCGGCGCATCGGCCACGCCCGCGAGCAGAAAGGGCACCCGCGCCGCGTGCGTTGCGTGCGCCACCTGGCCGAACAGGGCCTCGAAGCGCCGGGTGTAATCGGTGCCGTAGTTGGGCGGCACCTGCATTCCGATCAGCAGCACCTTCGCGCCCGCAGCCTGCGCGGCGCGCGTCATCTGCGTCAGATTGTCTTCGGTGGCCTCCAGTGGAAAACCGCGCAGTGCGTCGTTGCCGCCCAGCTCGATCACCACCACCGCCGGTTTGTGCTGCGCCAGCAGCCCGGGCAGGCGGGCGCGGCCTCCGGCAGTGGTGTCGCCGCTGATGCTCGCGTTGACCACTCGCGCGGCCATCTTGTGCTGCGCCAGCCGTTGCTCCAGCAGCGGCACCCAGCCTTGCCCGCGCTGAAGACCGTACTGCGCGCTCAGCGAATCGCCCAGCACCAACACCACGCGCTCGCCAGAAGTTTGCACTCCCTCTTGCGCGCAGGCGGAACGGGCCGGCCACGCAGCCCACGCCGTCCATGCCGCGCCGATCAGGATAAAGTTGCGACGATCCACATTTGCCCCTTTGCTCTCCATGCCCGCGAATTTGCCCGTTGATCGCAGTGACCGCCTCGTCGAAGTGGATCACGTCTGCAAATCCGTTTCCGATTCGAGCGGCACCTTGCAGATTTTGCAGGACATCGACTTTTGCCTCGGCGCGCGTCAAAGCGCCGCCATCGTCGGCGCTTCGGGCTCGGGTAAAAGTACGCTGCTATCGATCATCGCGGGCCTGGATACCCCCACCAGCGGCACGGTGCGCCTGGCCGGGCAGGATCTGTTCGCGCTCGACGAGGATGAGCGCGCCGCGCTGCGCGCGCAAAAAATCGGTTTCGTATTCCAGAGCTTTCAACTGCTGGGCAAGCTCACCGCGCTGGAAAACGTCATGCTTCCGCTCGAACTGGCGGGCCGCCGCGATGCGCGCCGGGCTGCCGCCGACATGCTCGGCCGCGTCGGCCTCGATCAGCGGCTGAGGCACTACCCCAAGCTTCTTTCCGGCGGCGAGCAACAGCGCGTGGCGCTGGCGCGCGCCTTCGTCGTGCAGCCCGCGTTACTGCTGGCTGACGAGCCCACCGGCAGCCTTGATTCGGCCACCGGCGAACAGGTGATGCGGCTGATGTTTGATCTCAATCGTGAGCAGGGCACGACGCTGGTGCTGGTCACGCACGACCCTGCCATCGCGGCGCGTTGCGAGCGGCGGATCACCCTCGAAGCCGGGCGCAGGGTCGGTGACGAGAACCTGGTCACCGCCTGAAATCGATAATCCAGAACTATGTCTTCTTCCAAAGTAATTTTCGGCTTCCATGCCGTGGGCGTTTATCTCAGGACGGCGCCGCAGTCGGTGATCGAAGTGCTATTCGACGCCACCCGGCGCGATGCGCGCATGAAGCAATTCCTCGCGCGCGCGCAGGAGGTCAACGTGCGGCTGATCGAGGCCGACGGGCTGCGCCTGTCGCGCCTGTGCGGCAGCCACGGACACCAGGGTGTCGTCGCACGGGTGCATCCATTGCAGCAGCAGCGTTCGCTTGACGCGCTGCTCGAATCGCTCGATGCCGCCGGCACGCAGCCTCTGCTGCTGGTGCTCGATGGCGTGACCGATCCGCACAACCTCGGCGCCTGCCTGCGCGTGGCCGACGGCGCCGGCGCGCACGCGGTGATCGCGCCCAAGGATCATGCCGCCGGCATCAACGCCACGGTGGCCAAGGTTGCCAGCGGCGCGGCCGAAACGATGCCGTACTTCATGGTCACCAACCTCGCGCGCACGCTGGACGAACTCAAGGAACGCAACATCTGGTGCGTCGGCGCCAGTGACGATGCGCAAGGCACGCTCTACCAGTGCGATCTGCGCCGTCCGCTCGCGCTGGTGCTCGGCGCCGAGGGCGCCGGCATGCGCCAGCTCACGCGCAAGCGCTGCGATGAACTGGTGAGCATCCCGATGATGGGCGTCGTCCAGAGCCTGAACGTTTCGGTCGCCAGCGGCGTGTGCCTGTACGAGGCGCTGCGCCAGCGCGCGATGCCCCGGTAAGCCAGCAGCAGCTTATCGATCCTCGGCGCTGGCCGTGTCGAGCGCCTTGATCGACTCGGCGTCGAGCTCGATGCGCACGGCGCCGGTCAGTTCGTCGAGTTGTTCGATCGAGCTCGCGCTGGCGATCGGCGCGGTCACCGAGGGCCGCGCGATCTGCCATGCCAGCGCGATCTGGGCCGGCGTGGCGCCGTACTGGCGGGCCGTCTGATCCAGCGTATCGAGAATGCGCAGTCCGCGCGGATTGAGGTATTTGGCCACCGTGCCCGTGCCGCGCATGCTCTTGCCGGCGTCGGCCTGGCTGCGGTATTTGCCGCTCAGAAAGCCGGCCGCGAGCGCGTAATAGTTGATTACGCCCAGTCCGCGCGCCGTGCACAGGGGCTCCAGTTCGGCCTCATAAACCGCGCGATCGCACAGGTTGTACAGCGGCTGCAGGCTTTCGTAGCGCGGCAGCTTCGTGCGCTCCGCCACGTCCAGCGCCTGCGCCAGCCGCGCCGCGCTGTGATTCGAGGCGCCGATCGCGCGCACCTTGCCGGCGCGAATCAGCTCGGCGAAAACGCCCAGAGTTTCTTCAAACGGCGTATTCGGGTCGTCGTCATGCGATTGGTACAGATCGATGCAGTCGGTCTGCAGACGGCGCAGCGAAGCTTCGACCGCCTCGCGAACGTAGGCCGCCGACAGCCCTTTTTTGTCCGCGCCCATCGGCTTGCCGACCTTGGTCGCGAGCACGATGCGGTTGCGCTTGCCGCTCTTGCGCAGCCATTGGCCGATGATCGTTTCCGATTCGCCGCCGGCATGGCCGGGCACCCAGGTCGAATAAACGTCGGCGGTGTCGATGAAGTTGAATCCGGCATCGACCCAGGCATCGAGCAGGCGAAACGAAGTCGCCTCGTCCACCGTCCAGCCGAACACGTTGCCGCCAAAGCACAGCGGCGAAACCTGCAGGCCCGAGCGGCCCAGTTCACGAAATTGCATGTGTCTTTCTCCTTTTGCGTTTGAAACGGCACCTGTATAGCCCTGAACTGGTGAACCTTCACCCTCGTTATTTGCCCCCGTCGCGCTTGCGTACCAGCAGGTTTTGCGTGGCTCGGCCGATGATGCCGTGCTCGTCGAACAGCATCGATTCGGCCAGCCCGCTGCCGGATGGGCCGAACAGGGTGTGCGCGTCCAGGCAGATCCATTCGCCGCGCGGCCGGCGCAGCAGGTTGATCGTCAGATCGGAGTTGACGAAGGTGTAGTCAACGAAGTCGAGGGTGGCGCTGACGCCGTTGCCGGAATCGGCCGCCACGGCCACGCGCTGGTAGACGCTGGTCGGTTCGGTGTCGAGCAAGGGGTGGCGCATGCGAAACCAGATGGCGCATGGGCCTTGCCAGCAAACGCCGCGCGCCGTCCGCGTTTCAACGAGCTGCGCGTAACTGGGTTGCCCGTCCGAAAAATGATGGGCAGGGCCTGCGTTGACCGTGATGCTCATGCCGACAGGCACCGACTGCTCGGGCGCCGGCGGATGGGCCGGCAGCGGGTGCTCGGGCGCGGGCAGGGGCACGTCGGTTTCGCGTTGCATCAACGCCGTGAAGCGCCCGATTTCTTTGCCGTTTGCCAGCAACTGCGCCGAAAAATGGCCGGTGTTACGGCCGACGTAATCGGCCTGCACCTGCACTGACAACATACCCACCGGCACAGGCCGCAGCAGATTGGCGGTGAGCCGCGAGAGGTGGCTCAACCCGTGTTCAAGCCCGGCACGCTCGATGAATCGGCACACCAGCGCGATCGGCGGACCGGCGTGCTGATGGTCGGGGTGCCACGGGCCGCGGGTCAGTTGGCTTGACAGGAAGTTGCCATCGGCCTGCGCGGCGTATGCGCTGACGGGGGGCGCATACGCCGGACGGGAAGAGGGGGCAGGCGCTTGTGAGTGATTCGTTTTCATTTGGCGAAGATGTTTTTGCGTTTTTTTCCTGAATGCCGGCGAATGTTGGCAGCAGCGCGGCGAATGATTCAAACACCGCAAACACCGCTTACGCACGGCACCCATTGTCCGGAACTGCCGATGGTATCCGCCTGAGCGTAAACACCAGCAGCAGCAAAAAGATCGACGCCGTCAACACCAGCGCCGTGCCGCCCATCAGCCAAAACGCCAGCGGCGACTGCATCGCCGCCCAGGGCCCCAGGCCGCGATAGGCCAGCAGATAGCCGCCGCCCAGCCCCAGGCCCCACAGCAGCGTGCAGTAAACCACCAGCGGCAAGATCGTGACGCGAAAACAGCGCAGCACGAAAACGCACAGCGTCTGTGTCGCATCGGCCAGGTGAAACCCGGCAGCCACCAGCAGCAGTGACGAAGCGGTCGCCTCCACCGCAGCGTTGTCCGTGTAAATCGCCGGCAGCACCTTGTGCAGCGCCGCCATCAAAAGGCCGTACAGCAGCGCCAGGCTCACCGCCAGCAAAAAACCCTGCCGGCAGGCGCGGCGGGCTCGTGCGCCATCGCGGGTGCCGAGCCAGTAACTCACCCGCGCGCTGGTGGCAATGCCCAGCGACAGCGGCGTCATATACGCAAGCCCGATCAGATTGGCCATGATCTGGTGCGCGCCCGCGGCCGCGTTGCCCAGGCGCGCGATAAACAGCGCCATCAGCGTGAACGAGGTGATCTCGACCAGCACCGTCAGCCCGCCCGGCACCCCCAGGCGCGCGAAATGCCCGATCTGCCGCCAGTCCGGCCCCTCAATCCGCTGCCAGATGTGGTAATCGCGGTAAAAAGACTGGCTGCGCAGCATCCACAGCGCCGCGATCGCCATGCTCCAGTTGACCGCCAGCGTGGCCCAGCCGCAGCCCACCAGGCCCGAGGCGGGCAGGCCCGCGCCGCCAAAAGTGAACCAGATCGACAGCAGCACCTTCGGCCCCAGCGCCGCGAGCTGGAGCACCGTCACCAGCTTGGGTTTACCCAGGCTCTGATTGAGCGTGCTGAACAGCCGAAACAGCAGCGCCGCCGGCAAAGCGAAAGCCTGCACCCGCAGATAAGCCTGCACCTCGGCGCGCATCGCATCGGGCACGCCGGTCCAGCGCATCAGCGGATCGGGCAGCAGCAGCATCGCGATGCCGATCGCGCTGATCACCGCATACAGATACAGCGACTGCCGCGCCGCGCGCCCAACCTCGGCATAGCGGCGCGCGCCGTACAGCTCGGCCCACACCGGCAGCAGCGCCTGCAGCACGCCCATCAGCGAAATGGAAACGCTCACGTAAATTGCCGTACCCACCGACAGCGCGGCCAGCGCCCCCTCGGCGAAGCGCCCCGCGACGATCGTGTCGGCAATGCCGAAAGCCATCACCGCGATCTGCCCCACCAGCACCGTTCCGGCGTGGCGGGCGATGTGCCGCGTCTCGCCGGCGGGTGGTGCGGTCTGGATCAGCGTTTGCACAAGTGTGGCTTCTTCTTGTTTGACCGGTACGCGCAGAGGGGGGCGGTATCCGGTTCTACGGGGTTGATGGCTGGGTTGTTGCTGAGGCACCGGAGGCGAGGGGTCTTGCCGCCCGCCGTATTGTGCGCGCCCCCGGTAGACGGCGCGGCACCCCGGCAGGCAGGCTCAGAGTTCCTTCGTGGGTTGTTTCGATTGTAAGAGTCTGTTTGTGATTCTCTTGAATTCAGGGCATTTTCAAACTATTTTTACTTATTCGAACACTTTTATGCCGTGATGATTCAGAAAATAACACTATATTCATCATGCACGCGAAGTAGTTCACATTTTTACGGTATTTGTGACATATCTTGTTGCATTTCTTGCGTTTTCTGTGAACTGATCCCCATCCTTGAAAAGAAGCTTCAACTTGATGTTTTGCTTTATGCGCGTCAATGGATCTTGCCGGCCCCGGTTGTTGGGGAGTTCGGCTTTCGTGCGCCTTGCTGAACGATTGATTCTGTTTGGTTTTTAAACGGATCATGGTGGCAAAGGCATTCGAGCATTCAAACGGGGGCAGTGGCGCCTCGCCAGTGCGGCGTCAATCCAGATTAGAGACGCGGGGAAATGAGATTTTTAATTAATTTTCTCCTTCGCTGGGTTCAGTGGGGCAGTCTCATCAATAGTATTCTCGATGCCGCCGATTTTATTTCGCTCGATCAATACAAGATCGACACACCGCTGATTCGTTAATTTGAAACCACCATAAGGAAAGATACCATGAGCTTCGATGATTTTATCGTACCAGGCCAAGAGAAAATAAAAGTCGTCGGATTTTCTGATGACGGCAAGAAAAAAATCCTTGCGGAGATGAGGAAGATCTATGATGGATCTCCTACTGCTGCGCAGATGATCAATGACTGGATCAATGAAAATCACAGGATAATTACCATCAATTCGACAGCAAATGGGAATGGTGCGGACGTAAACACGGGAAATATATGGATTAACTTGAATCGTCCGGTAATATATATCGACAATAACGGTACAGCCTTTAATCGCTCAGTCGGCATGGGAATAGCGCATGAATTGGTGCATGCCTTAACAGAAAAAATTGATGGGCCAGGCCACGGCGTATTTCTTGAAAGTGCTACAGATTATAAAGGTGAAACCGTCGATTTTGCAAATAAAATCTACGATGAGCTTGGGCTTCCGCAGCGGAACTCATACATGGGTTCCGAGGATATTATTCTGGATTCTGTTATCCCGCTCACCAATGGCATTGCAATCGACCGCACTGTCTTCCTTCCTGTGGCGGCCAGTATAGGACCAAATGGGGAAACAACCTCTTGGAATTACAATTGGGCCTCCACATCTGAAGGCGAGAAGAAGAATTTGAGCGATTTGCTGGTCGGCAACAATAAGAGCGGCGATGTTGATGGAAAAAATAGACTAAATGGCGGTCCCGGCAATGATTTCCTGCACGGTCTCGGTGGCGATGACACCCTGATTGGCGGTGAAGGCAAAGACATTCTCAATGGCGATGCCGACTACGACACCTACGACCTGACTGGCAACCTGCTAGGTCAGATCGACACCATCATCGACAGCGACGGCTCGGGCGCGATCGTGCGGAACGGGCAGACCATCAGCGACAGCAAAGCCGCCAGCCCCCTCGCTTTTGGCCGGCCCAAAGATGATGCCACGACCGGCGGCGGCGTGGGCAATATCTACTACACGGCCGATCTGCAATACCAGTTGCAAAACCAGTTGCCAAACACCAAGGGCGACGAGTGGAAGCTCTTGAAGAACAACGGCTCCGGCATTTACACCCCGCTGGCCACCCTTAGGGGCTGGGCGGACAGGAGCAAGCCCTTTCTGGGGCTGAGCCTGAATGGCCCGCTGGTGGAGGGCGTCATCGTGAAATCGCTGGACGTCTCCGGTATTGTGCCCCCCTTTGTCAACTTCAACGCCAAGACCGCGCCCGGTGGGGTTGTGCTCAAGGGCAGCAAGGGGTCCAGCTCTTTTACCGGCAGCGACTACGGCGACGTGATCTACACAGGCGATGGCAACCTCAACTATGTGATGGCCAACGGCGGCTATGACATCGTTTATGGGGGTACCGGGCGCGACTGGATTCGCGGCGGAGCAAACGGAGACAAGATTACCAACGACAACGACATTGTCTACGGCGGCAGCAGCAGCGACATGCTTTACGGCGGCGCTGGTGACGATCAACTATGGGGTAATTCCAACAACACGGTGGTGGTTGATGGCGTTACCACTTACGAATTTCTGGCCACTAACGCCAACAGCGGCGATCGCGGCGACTGGATCAGCGGCGAACGCGGCGACGACATGATCTTTGGCAGCAGCGCCAGGGACATGCTCTTTGGTGGCGTCGGCGGCGACACCATTCAGGGTGGGGCGGGCGACGACCTGATTTTGGGCGACGGAAACTACGGCACCGGCAGCCACGTCGTCGTGATTCCCTATGGACAGGACAAAACCGTCTCCTATGTATGGTCTGGCACCGATTTCAGCAACAAGGGCACCTACGAGATGAACCCGGTCACGGTGCCCAACGGAAGCATCTTCGACTGGACGTGGTCAGTCAACGACGCCACGGGCGATTTCGTGATCACCCTCGCCTCCGGAGTCGCTTATATGGTCAGTTCGCGTTCCGAATCCGATGGAACCGGCAATGACGACTTCATCGACGGCGGCGCGGGCAATGACTGGATTGCCGGACAGTTGGGCGATGACATCATCTACGGCGGCGATGACGATGACATCATTTATGGCGATGACGTTACACCCTTGGCCACCGACGGCAACGACAAACTGTACGCTGGCAGTGGCACGGACACACTCTACGGCGGCGGCGGCAACGATGAATTGCACGCCGAAGACAACGACAACCGAACCGACAAACTCGACGGCGGCACTGGCGACGACTACCTGTACGGCGGCACTGGTAAAGACGCCCTCCATGGCGACGAACTCTATGGCGGCGAAGGCAACGACTGGCTGTTTGCCGGCACCGGCGGCGGCATCATGCAAGGCGGCACGGGCAACGATACGTACACCACCGCCAAAACCGGCGCCGGTAACGACACCATATCCGACGAAAGCGGCGATGACGTTTACATCCTCGCCGTCGGCGGCACCGACACCATCATTGATCAGTCAGGCAACGACGCCTACCACATCGACTACGCAAGCCTGCGCGACAACAGTGGCACCATCAAAATCGACGACCGGGACGGCGTGGGGGGCCTGTTCATCGACGTCAACAGAACCACCAGCGACATCAGGAAACTCACCGGCGGCGGCGTAAGAGCGACTGCCCAGGACACTTGGGTGACGCGGGATGGCCTTTGCAAATTGACCAAAGTAGGCGACCAGTTGGTGATTCAGAGCCTGGATCCCACCGCAAAGGGCGGCAAGGTCCTCATTCAGAACTTCTTCTCCAAAGACACTTTCCTGTATCTGAAACTGCCCGCTTGGGATCATGGACCCACTAACCATCCGCCAGTGGCAGGCGTCGCCATCGCGGCGCAGAAGGCGGATCAAAACAGTCTCTTCAACTTCACGGTTCCGTCCGACGCCTTCACCGATCCTGATGGGGACGTGCTCACCCTGAGCGCGCGTCTGGCTGACGGCAGCTCTTTGCCAGCCTGGCTCACTTTCAATGCCGCCACCGGCGCCTTTAGCGGCACCCCAGGCAATGCCGCCGTCGGTAACCTGAGCGTGCAAGTGACGGCCACCGACCCCAGCGGCGCCAGCGCCAGCCAGACCTTCGGCCTGACGGTAGTTAACGTCAACGACCCGCCTGAAGTCGGCGTGTTGCTCACGGGCCAGAACGCTCAGGAAGGCAAAGCTTTCAGCTACACCTTGCCCTCTGGCGCTTTTACCGACGTAGACGTGGGCGACAAGCTGAGCTTGAGCGCCAGCGGCTTGCCCGGCTGGCTCAGCTTCGATGCCGCCAGCAGCGCTTTCAGCGGTACCCCGCCCAGCGGCAGCGCGGGCAGCCTGAGCATTGTGGTCACCGCGACCGACCTGGCTGGCGCCAGCGTCAGCCAGACTTTCATCTTGACGGTGCAGCCGCTGTCAGTTGACAACCACCCACCCGTGGCAGGCGCCGCCATCGCGGCTCAGAAGGTGGATGAAGATAGTCCCTTCAACTTCACGGTTCCGTCCGACGCCTTCACCGATCCCGATGGGGACGCGCTCACCCTGAGCGCGCGCTTGGCTGACGGCAGCTCTTTGCCTGCTTGGCTGAGCTTCGACGCCGCCACCGGCGCCTTCAGTGGCACTCCGGACAATGCCGCCGTCGGCGACTTGAGCGTGCGAGTGACGGCCACCGACCCCAGCGGCGCCAGCGCCAGCCAGACCTTTGGCTTGACGGTGGTTAACGTCAACGATGCGCCCCAAATCGGCGAGCAACTGGCCAACCAGATCACACGAGCGGGTCAAGCCTTCAGCTACACCCTGCCTGCCGGCGCCTTCTTCGACATCGACGTGGGCGACGAACTGACCTTGAGCGCCATCGATCTGCCGGACTGGCTCACTTTCGATCCGGTCTCCGGCATCTTCAGCGGCACCCCCACCGATGAGGATGTCGTTCGCAACCTGGAAATCTCAGTCATGGCCACCGACCTCAGCGGCGCCAGCAGCAAGCAAAGGTTCACCCTGACCGTCGTCAGCACCAACGGCAACATGCCTCCTGTAGTCGGCGAGCCACTGGTCAACCAGAACGCACAGGCTGGTCAAGCCTTCAGCTACGCCCTGCCTGCCGGCGCCTTCACCGACCCCGACGTGGGGGACGTACTGACCTTGAGTGCCATCTATCTGCCGGACTGGCTCACTTTCGATCCGGTCTCCGGAATTTTCAGCGGCACCCCCGGCAAAGACGCCGTCGGCACCCTGGCAATCGGAGTCCTTGCCACAGACCTCAGCGGCGAGACGGCGTTCCAACTCTTTAACCTCACCGTCGGCAACGCCGCCGAGAACCACGCCCCCACGGTCGGCGTGAAATTGGCTTACCAGTACGCACGGGCCGGTCAAGCCTTCAGCTACACCCTGCCTGCCGGTGCGTTTACCGACCCCGACGTGGGAGATCAACTGAGCTTGAGCGCCATCGATCTGCCGGACTGGCTCAACTTCGATCCGGCCACGGGCACCTTCAGCGGTACCCCCGATAAGGACGCCGTCGGTACCCTGGAGGTGATCAGAGTCGCGGCGAAAGACCTGAGCGGCGCCAGCGTCACCCAAGGGTTCTTCCTGCGAACCCAGTCCATCACCGACCCGGCCATCTACGGAACCGACGGCACCGACGTGATGCACGGCACCGGCGGAGACGACATCCTGTACGGTCGCTTTGGCGACGACATTCTCTACGGGGGTGTTGGCAACGACACCTTGTATGGCGAAGCCGGTAGCGACATCTACCGTTTTGAGCGCGGCTGGGGCCAGGACACCGTGAACAACTACGACACCTCGACCGGTAAAACCGATGCCATCGAATTTGCCGCCGACATCGCCCCCGG
>CAYTPC010000005.1:0-29469 GCA_964439605.1 uncultured Burkholderiaceae bacterium | reverse complement strand
GCCTATTTTGAAGGCGCTCATTGGTTGATTGTTTAATTCAAAACTGCATTGGAACATATAAATTTCTCGGGTTTTTCTGAATGCGATAGTTTTGTATTTTTCGGGATGAAACAGCCAACATCAAAGATATATGTATGAAATCAAAGATATGTACATAAGGCAAAAACAAACCGGAACGAAATGCTCGATATATGTCAATGGCCAGTACAATTTTCTGTCCTTGCTGGACTCCAATGCGGCCTTGCTATTTTTACCTAGACCCAGCTTGTGTCTATCCTTGTCCGAACCCAGTGCACTCCACTCGGCGCGGTAAGGCTCTGCTGGAAGCACTTGTTCCAATGTAGAGATGACATCGAATTTTGCCTTGTTTAATTGACGGTACGAGTCAATTATGAACCACCAGATAATGCTGATGATTATTCCAAAGGATATTATCCCAATAAAAATCAATGGGGGCGCCTTTTTCTCAAGTAATACTACGAATATGGCAATGAGTACAACGTGAATGGCCAGGAAAAACGAATTGGCCAGCATGCGCCTGGCGCTGATTCGATCGGTCATGTTCACGTAGAGCTTGTATTGCTCAAGAAGATGCTCGTTGAACTCGGAGCCGTAAATCTCTTTCTTCTGACGGAGGAGCCGAAGGTTCTCATTCATATTCATAAGGACCAATCCCGGATGGCTGCAGAAAACCATTCAATATATCATCTTCTGCCGGCATTTTGTGCAATGTTGTAGGCGCGCTCTTGGCTCGATGACGGCATAGCCAGGATGGATTTCGTAAAATAATGTAATTTCTAATTCTTTTCTTCGTAATTTGTATCCATGTTTGAGATGTTGGAATTCATACCCCGCGCATGACTGGCGCGGGGGTGTCCAGAGGCTTCCCAGGATCTCTTGCGGGCGGATTTGTTAACCTCGACCCATGTTGCCGTCTCCCACCGCCGACCGATCACCCGGGCCCACCGGCTGGATTGGTCTTGCCGGCCCCACCGCAAGCGGCAAGACCGCGGTGGCGCTCGCGCTGGCGCGTGCGGGCCTTACGGCGCCGGTGGAAATCGTCAGTGTCGATTCGGCGCTCGTCTATCGCGGCATGGATATCGGCACCGCCAAGCCCAGCGCGGCCGAACTTAGCGAAGTGCCGCACCATCTGATCGATATCCGCGACCCGCGCGAACCGTACAGCGCGGCTGCCTTCGTGCAGGATGCCACGGCGTCGATCGCGCAGATCCGCGAACGCGGCCACTTGCCGCTGCTCGTGGGCGGCACCATGCTGTATTTCAACGCGCTGATCCGCGGCATCGATGCCATGCCGGCGGCCAATCCGGCCGTGCGCGCGGCGATCGAGCGGGACGCCGCGCGCTTGGGTTGGCCCGCGATGCATGCGCGGCTGGCGCAAGTCGATCCCGTCGCCGCCGCGCGCCTCGCACCGGGTGACAGCCAGCGCATCCAGCGCGCGCTCGAAGTCTGGCAGCAGAGCGGCCGGCCGCTGTCGAGCTTTCATTCGCAGCGGCCCGCGAATGACGGCGCCATCGGCGCGGCGCTCGTTTCGCTGGAGCCGCAGGACCGTGCCTGGTTGCACGAACGGATCGCGCAACGCTTCGACCTCATGCTCGAAGCCGGTTTTCTCGATGAAGTGCGTGCGCTGCGCGCGTGCGGCGGCCTGACGGCTGATCTGCCCTCGATGCGCTGCGTCGGCTACCGTCAGGCCTGGGAAGCGCTGGATGGCGCATGGCCCCTAGCCGAACTGCGCGAACGCGGCATCGCCGCCACGCGCCAGCTCGCCAAACGCCAGATCACTTGGCTGCGCGGCATGCCCGGGCGGACCGTGATCGCGGCCGACGCGCCTGATGCGCTGACCCAGGCCATCGGCGCAATGGCCCGGATTGCGGGCGGCATGAAGGCGGCCCCATGAATTTGCAACTGAACTCGCACGCCGGATAGGGCGGCGGTTGGCCAATCAATCAGCGCACCAGCGCGCGGTAATAGTTCGGCAGCGCGAACAGCGCGCGGTACGCATCGCCGTTGAGATACTGAAGATCACCGATGCCGCGCGCCTGCAGGCGATGCTCGACTTCCTCGCTGGTCAGCACGGCCGGATCGGTTTCGCCGGAGGCGCAAGCCATCCCCCAGTAGGAGCCATAGAGCGGTACGAACACACCGAAAGGGCGCACGATCGGGAACACGCTGCGCAGGCTCATGACCAAATGACGCACCCGCTCGGGGCGGTAGATCGGTGAGCCGATGTGCAGCGTGACCATGCCGTCGGGCGTGAGCAAGCTGCGCAACCGTGCAAAGAACTCGGCCGTGTAAAGCGCGCGCGCCGGCGTGTCGGGGTCCGTGAGATCGAGCACGGCCAGATCGAAGCGCGCGCCGCCGGGTTGTGCCGCCTCGCGCGCGACGTAGGCGGCGCCGTCGTCGATACACACCTGCACGCGCGGATCGTCGAAACAGCCGCGGTGAATGGCGGCCAAGTGTTCGCGCGCCACGTCGATCACCGCGGCATCGAGCTCGACCAGGGTCACGCGCTCGATCGCCGGGTGCTTGAGCAGTTCCTCAACCGCACCTCCGTCGCCGCCGCCGATCACGAGCGCCGAGCGCGGCGCCGGATGCGCCAGCGCGGCGGTGTGGACCATCGGCTCGTGGTAGTGGAACTCGTCGCGCTCGGAGCTCATGTAGCAGCCGTCCAGGCGCAGCAGCTTGCCCCATTGCGGGGTCTCCAAGACTTCAAGCATCTGGTAGGGCGTGCGGCGCGTCTCGATACGGCGCTCGACGCGGAAACCGTGGGCGCTGTTCGGGTTGGTCCATTCCAGCAGCAGTTCGTCACTTTGCCCGTCGGCGTCTTTCGAGCCGCGCAGGATGCGGTTGGTGATCTGGTGGCCCGGCGCGAAGGCGGTGATCAGATCGTCGAGCAGGCGCTCGGCCTTGGAGGAATTGTTGGTCGAGAAATTGCAGACGTAAACGTCAAGCGTCACCTCGGCCCGCTCGGGCCAGGTATGCAGCGCAACGTGCGATTCGGCCAGCATCACCGCGCCGGTGACCCCGCCGGGATGGCCCTGCCACGACGGGAAGGTGTGAAATTTCTGATCTACGAGCGTGAGGCCGACGCTTTCGATGGCGCGCGTGCAGAGCGCGGCAAGCGTATCGGCATTAATCATCAGCGCCGTGCCGCATTGGCACGCGTACAGATCGGCAGTAAGGTGCAAACCTTGCATGACAACCCCTCTTCTCGTCATCCAGGTCCTGTGCGCAGGGCCTGCAAGACGGCGAGCGCCTCAGTTGGCGCGTACTAGAAAACCCTTGATGTTACCGCGAAGCAGGGTTTCGTCCGCTAAAGATCGCTCTCGGAAAATGTGGGTATTTTCCGGGCCTGTACGGGCACGGCCGGCGCAAAGATTAAGCCGGCGAGGAGGGCGTTCAGATTCCCTGGAGCCGCACGCCCGGTACAATCAAAGGTTCGTCGGGGTGTAGCGCAGTCTGGTAGCGCATCTGCTTTGGGAGCAGAGGGTCGAAGGTTCGAATCCTTTCGCCCCGACCATGGATATGTACAAGGGCATCCGCTTGCGTCCAGCGGGTGCCCTGCCGCCTCACCGGGTGATTTTTCCCTGCACGCCCTGAACCAGCCAATCCATGTGCAGGATTTCCTCGTCGCTGAGCGCGTAGCCGGGCGCAATGCGCAGCCGGCCCTGGTTGTCGCGCACCGGCGCGGCGCCCGCCTTGAAGGGAACGAGCCGGCCCGCCGCGATGTCGCGCGCTCGAGCGCGGATTTCATTGCGTACGGCTTGCGGCACTTTCGGGCCGAAGTCGCCGACGTCGATCATCCCTTCGCGGATACCACCCCAGACCTTGCCGCTTTTCCACGTGCCCTCGAGCACGGCGCGCGCACGGGCGATTGCGTAGGCGGCCCATTCGTGACGAACGGCCAGCACTTGCGCATCGGGGGCAACCTGGCGCATGTCCGAGTGGTAGGCAATGGCAAGTTTGCCGCGCGCCTGCGCGGCGGCCATGACGGCGGTGGAGCCGGTGTGAAAGGCAAGCACGTCCGCGCCCTGGTCAAACAAGGCCGTCGCCGCGTCCCGCTCGCGCGGGGGATCAAACCAGGCATCGAGCCACACGACTTTGACGATGGCCTTCGGATCGACCGAACGCATTCCCAGTGCGAAGGCGTTGATGCCCTGCACCACCTCGGGGATCGGGAATCCCGCGACGTAACCGGCAACGTGCGTTTTGCTCATGCGGGCGGCGGCGATACCGGCGAGGTAGCGGCCTTCGTAATAGCGCGCGTTGGCGGTGGCCACGTTGGGGGCCGTCTTGTAGCCGGTGACGGATTCGAATTTGACGTTGGGGAATTCACGCGCGACCTTGAGCGTGGGCTCCATGTAGCCGAAGCTGGGCGTGAAGATCAGGCCGCAGCCCTGGCGTGCGAGATCGCGAATCACACGTTCGGCATCCGGCCCTTCGGCCACGTTCTCGACGTAGAGGGTGCTGACTTGGTCGCCGAGCGTGGCCTGCAGCGCCCGGCGCGCGATTTCGTGCTGGTGTACCCAGCCCGCATCGGTGACCGGCGCGACGTAGACGAAGCCGACCTTCAGCGCTTCAGCGGCGCGCGCCGGAGCGAAAACCTGAGAGAGTGAAAGAAAGACGAAGGCCAAAGCACGGCCCGCGAGGTTTTTGTACATGGTGTTCCCCTACATGGCCCCGGCAAAACGAAAAACCGGCGGCAGCCGGGGCCCCTGCCGCGCGGCGGGGATTATCTGGCCTTGTCTTGGGCGAACTGCGCAAAGCAGTCGTTCAGCGCATCGAGATGCCTTTTTTTGGCCGCCGCGTCAATGAAGCTGGCTTCGAAGCTGTTGGCCGCGAGTTGCCAGGCCCGCGCCGAATCCAGGCCGGTTGCCGCGAAGGTCTGGACGAAGTTCTCGTTGACGTAGCCGCCGAAATAGGCCGGATCGTCGGAATTGACCGTGGCCACGAGACCGGCGTCGAGCAGCGCGCCGAGGTTGTGCCGCGCCAGTTGCGCGAACACGCACAGCTTGACGTTGGACAGCGGACAGACGGTCAGCGGCACGCGGTCTTTCGCGAGCCGGGCCATCAGCGCCGCGTCCTGGATGCTTTGCACGCCGTGATCGATCCGCTCGACCCGGAGCACGTCCAGCGCCGCCCAGATATAGGCCGGCGGCCCTTCCTCGCCCGCATGCGCGACCAGGTGCAGGCCGAGCTCGCGGCAGCGCGCGAACACCCGCGCGAACTTCTCGGGCGGATGGCCCACTTCGCTCGAATCGAGACCGACGCCGATGAACTGATCGCGAAACGGCAGCGCATCTTCCAGCGTGGCGAAGGCCTCTTCTTCGCTCAAATGGCGCAGAAAGCACAGAATCAGCGCGGCGCTGATGCCGAGCTTGGTTTTGGCATCGGCGCAGGCGCGGTGCAGGCCCTCGATCACGGTGCGCATCGCGACGCCGCGCGCGGTATGCGTCTGCGGATCGAAGAACATCTCGCAGTGCACCACGTTGTCGGCCTTCGCGCGCTCCAGGTAGGCCCAGGCCATGTCGTAGAAATCCTGCTCCCGGAGCAATACGCTTGCGCCGGCGTAGTAGATGTCCAGAAAGCTTTGCAGGTTGGTGAAGGCGTAGGCGCGGCGCAGCGAGTCCACGTCGGGATAGGGCAGCGCCACGCCGTTACGCCGGGCGAGGGCGAAGATCAGCTCGGGTTCGAGCGAACCCTCGATGTGCATGTGCAGTTCGGCCTTGGGCATCGCGCGCAGCAGCGCGGGCAGGTGTTCCAGGGCGACGTGGGGATGGGTGTTCATCATGCGGAGTTTTGCACGGACTTCCGCGCGGAGTTTTGTGCGCGGAGTTTCGCGTGGAGTTTTGCGCGAACTTTCGAGCGGTCTATGCGGCGCGCCTTATTTTTTGCCGCCGCCGGGCACCGAACCCTCGATGCCTTTGACGAAGAAGTCGATGCCGCGCAGGAAGTCGTCGCTGGCCGCCGTGTCTTTGGCTAGGACTTCCTTGCCGCTCTGATCGGTGATCGGGCCTTTCCAGATCACGAAGCTGCCGTCCTTGAGGCCCTTTTTGACTTCTTCCACCTTGGCTTTCGCTTCGGCCGGCACGTCGTCGGCGATCGAGACGATGTCGATCGCGCCTTCCTTGACGCCCCACCAGGCATGGCCGGTGGTCCACTTGTTGTCGAGAACGTCCTGCGTGGCCTTGATGTAGTACGGCGCCCAGTTGACGACCGCCGAGGCCAGGTGTGCCTTCGGGCCGTAGGCGGTCATGTCCGAGTCCCACCCGAAGGCGCGCTTGCCTTTTTCCTGCGCGGTCTTGAGCACCGCGGCTGAATCGGTGTTCTGGAACAGTATGTCGGCCCCGCCATTGATCAGCGCGGTAGCCGCTTCGGTTTCTTTCGGCGGGCTGAACCATTCGTTGACCCACACCACCCTGGTCTTGATGGACGGATTCACCGATTGCGCGCCCAGCGTGAAGCTGTTGATGTTGCGCAGCACTTCGGGAATCGGCACCGAGCCCACCACGCCCAGCGTGTTCGAGCGGGTCATGTTGCCCGCGATGATGCCCGCCAGGTACGCGCCCTCGTAAGTGCGGCTGTCGTAGGTGCGCATGTTGTCGGCGGTTTTATAGCCGGTGGCGTGCTCGAACTTCACGTCTTTGAAATCGGCGGCAACCTTGAGCATCGGCTCCATGTAGCCGAAGGTGGTGCCGAAGATCAGCTTGCTGCCCTGGCTGGCAAAGTCGCGCAGCACGCGCTCGGCATCGGCCGATCCGGGCACGTTCTCGACGAAGACCGTTTCGATCTTGTCTCCGAACTCTTTTTGGAGCGCCTGGCGTGCGTTGTCGTGCGCGAAAGACCAGCCGCCGTCGCCCACCGGCCCGACGTAGGCGAAGGCGATCTTCAGCGGCTGGGCAGATGTCTGGGCGGGCGCGGCCGCTTCTTCCTTCTTGCCGCAGGCCGACAGCAGGGCGGCGGCGGCGACCGACGCGGCGGCGAGCTTGAACAGGATGCGCTTGTGCGAGAGATGCATGGATGAAGTCTTCAAAGAAAAGGTCATGTGCAGGCCATTATGAGCCTGGGTAAAAGGGCTTTCCGATGGAAGCCGGCATGTTCGCCCGGATGAACGCCGGATTGCGCGAGATGATCGCGAGTACCACGATCGGGGCCAGATACTGCAGCATGCTCAGGAACTGGCTCGGCACGTTGACCCCGGCGCTCTGGAAGTAAAAGCCGAGCATCGAAACACCGCCGAACAGATAGGCTCCGAGCAGCACCCGCACCGGCCGCCAGGTGGCGAAGGTCGTGAGTGCGAGCGCGATCCAGCCGCGTCCGGCGGTCATGCCCTCGACCCACAGCGGGGTGTAAACCGTCGAAAGATAGGCGCCCGCCAGGCCGCACAATGCGCCGCCTGCGATCACCGCGGCCAGCCGGATGCGCCGCACCGGGTAGCCGAGCGCGTGCGCCGATTCCGGCGATTCACCGACTGCGCGCAACACCAGCCCGGCGCGCGTGCGGTACAAAAAGAAAACCATCGCCCCCGTGAGCAGGATCGCGAAATAGACCATCGGGTGATGCCGGAACAGCGCCGGCCCAAGCAGCGCAACGTCACCCAGCCACGGCAGCGCGTACGAGGCGCCTTGCGGCAGCTTGGCCTGCACGTAGCCGATGCCGGCAAAGGCCGAGAAACCGGCGCCGAACAGGCTCATCGCCAAGCCGGTCGCGTACTGGTTGGTGTTGAGCCAAATCACCAGCACGCCGAAAAAAGCCGCGAGCAGGGCGCCTGCGCCGATGCCCGCCAGAAAACCCAGCCAAGGATTTTGCGTGACGCTGACGACGGCAAAACCGGCCAGCGCGGCGCACAGCATGATCCCCTCGGCGCCCAGATTCACGATGCCGGCTTTCTCGTTGATCAGCAAACCCAGCGCGGCGATCGCCAGCACCGTGCCGGCGCTGAACATCGAGCCCACGAGCAATGCGTAGCTTTCCATCAGCCTAGAAACGGCAGTTGAACGCGCTCGCCGGCGCCGTGATTGGCGTGCCAGGCAAGGCGAGAGGACGCGGCGGGCTGTCTGCCCGCAAGGACGAGCAACGCCGCATGGCGCGTCAAGCGCGGTGCTGGCGAGCGCGTAGCGCTGTCACCCAAAAGGTGAACTTGATCGAAGCTGTGAACGTTAATATCCATGCGGTTCTCCTGAAGATTGCAAGCGCTCGACTGCTGTTTCTAGGCTCAGGGCACCTCCTGGCCAATGGGCGTGGCGGGCGCGGCGGGCGCATCCGGCTGCGCCACGCCGCGTGCGGCGGTTTTGCGCCGGATGCGATAGGCAATCAGCGTATCGCAGGCCAGCAGCGTGAACAGCAGCAGCCCCTGGAACACCCCGGTGATCGATTTGGGCAGCCCCAGACGCGACTGCGCCAGTTCGCCGCCGATATAGAACATGCTCATCAGAATGGCTGAAAACAGCATCCCCGCCGGATGCAGCCGGCCGACGAAGGCGACGATGATCGCCGCGAAGCCATAGCCGGCCGGCACGTAGGGCGTGAGCTGCCCGATCGGCCCGGCCACTTCGAGCGCGCCGGCCAGGCCTGCCGTGGCGCCCGACACCAGCAGCGCGATCCAGACGGCGCGGCGCTGCGAAAAACCCGCGTAACGCGCCGCCGCCGGCGCCAGTCCGCCCACCTGCTGAGCCAGGCCGGTGCGCGTGCGAAACAGAAATAGCCACAGCAAGGCCGCGCCTGCCAGCGCAATCAACGAGCCGACGTTCAGGCGCGAACCTTCAAACAGCCGGGGAATCCGCGTCACCGCCTCGAAAGTCCGGGTCTGCGGAAAGTTGTAGCCCATCGGGTCTTTCCACGGCCCGTAAACCAGATAACCCAGCAGCAGCGTCGCCACGTAAACCAGCATCAGGCTGACCAGAATCTCGCTGGCATTGAAGCGGTCGCGCAGGAAGGCGGTGATGCCGGCCCAGAGCATGCCGCCCGCGATGCCGGCCAGCATGATCGCCAGCACGATCCAGCCGCCGGTATCCGCACTCGCGAGCAGCGCGGTGCCGCCGGCGGCGATCGCGCCGGCCACGAACTGCCCCTCGGCGCCGATGTTCCAGATATTCGAGCGGTAGCACACCGCCAGGCCCAGCGCGATCAGCAGCAGCGGCGTCGCCTTGACCATCAGTTCACCGATCGCATAGCCGTTGCGGACCGGTTCGTAAAAGAACACCGCCAGCCCTTTGACCGGATCCTTGCCCAGCGCCCAGAAAAGCAACACGCCGGCCAGCACCGTGATCGCGAGCGCGAGTAGCGGCGAGGCGTAGCTCCAGAAGCGCGAAAGTTCGGGCCGCAATTCAAGCCGCAGCATCGGCCGCCTCCTTGCATTCGGGCCACAGGCCGCTCATCCATTGGCCGATCTGCGCCACGCTCGCCTCGGCGCGCGCGACCGAGGGCGACAGGCGGCCCTTGGCGATCACGTGCAGGCGATCACTGATCTCGAACAGTTCCTCCAGCTCTTCGCTCACCACCAGGACCGCGCAACCCGCGTCGCGCAGTGCCAGGATCTCGGCGCGGATCAGCGCCGCCGCGCCCACGTCCACGCCCCAGGTCGGCTGCGAGACGATGAAAACCTTGGGATCGGCGTCAATCTCGCGGCCCATGATGAACTTCTGCAGGTTGCCGCCCGAAAGCGAGCGCGCCGCGGCCATCGGTCCGCTGGCTTTGACCTGGAAGCGCCCGATGATGTCCGCCGCCTGCTTTTCCAGCGCGCGCCGGCGGATCCAGCCGCCCGGGCCGACCGCATCGACGCGCGTCAGCAGCAAGTTATCCGCCAGGCCCAGCGCCGGCACCGCGCCGCGGCCCAGCCGTTCATCGGGCACGAAATGCAGTCCGATACGCCGCCGCGCGTCCGGATGCCAGCGTCCGGCGCGATAGCCGGCCACCTCGATCATCCCGGGTGCGGCGCGAACGTCCTCGCCCGACAAGGCGTGCAGCAATTCCTTCTGGCCGTTGCCGGAAACGCCGGCAACGCCCACCACCTCGCCCGCGCGCACCTCGAAGGAAATGCCGTCGAGATCCACGCCGAACTGATCCTCGTGCGCCAGCGTGAGCTGGTTCACGCGCAGCATCGCCTTGCCGACGTGCGCGGGGCGGTGCGTCAGCGGTGGCGGCTCGGCTCCGATCATCATGCGCGAAAGCGATTCATTGCTCTGTTCGCGCGGATCGCACGCGCCGCTGACCCGGCCGTCGCGCAGCACCGTGCAAGCCGTGCACAGCTCGCGGATTTCATGCAGCTTGTGACTGATGTAGAGAATGGAGCAGCCCTCGGCCGCAAGCTGGCGCAGCACCGCGAAGACGTTGAGCACCGCCTGCGGCGTGAGCACCGAAGTCGGCTCATCGAGGATCAGCAATTTCGGATCGGCCAGCAACACGCGGATGATTTCCACGCGCTGCTTCTCACCCACCGACAGCGTATGCACCGGCTGCGCCGGATCGACGTCCAGGCCGTATTCGTCCGCCTTGAGCGCGATGCGCCGCCGTATCGTCGCCAGCGGCAAGCTCCGATCCAGGCCGAGCCAGACGTTCTCGGCCACCGTCAGCGTATCGAACAGGTTGAAATGCTGGAACACCATGCCGATGCCGTTCGCGCGGGCATCCTGCGGATTGCGGATCGCAACCGGCCGGCCGTCGAAATACATCTGGCCTGCATCGGGCTGCACCACGCCGTAGATGATCTTCATCAGCGTGGACTTGCCGGCCCCGTTTTCGCCGAGCACCGCATGGATCTCGCCGGGCGCCACGCGCAGCGAGATATCGTCATTGGCAAGCACTGCCGGGTAGCGCTTAGTGATATGGGAAAGCGCAAGTCTGGGGGGAGTCATGGTGCGTTTCGGGGGTGGCGCAAAAATGCGGGAGATCGCGATCCGGATCGAATTTTGAACCCAGATTTTCCATTTGAGACATCCTCAAATGGGAAATCTGGTGATGAAGCGGCACGCGCCCTATTTTGTGCCGCCGATGTCTGTCATAGCCCCATCGCGGCCTTGATTTCCGCTCCGAGTTCCAGCACCGCCATCGCGTAGTAGCTGCTCCAGTTGTAGCGCGTGATCACGTAGAAGTTTTGCGTCCCGGCCACGTAGCTCGGTGCATCCTGGCCGTTTCTTAGTTTGATCAGCGCAAGCAGGTCAGGGTAGTTCTGAGCTTTTTCGTCGAGTATCACGCCGGCCGCGCAGAAGGCGTCGACGCTGAAGGTGGGCACGATGTCGGGCGCGAGCAGCGTGTCCATTTGCAGCCGCTCGGTGTTGAAGTCCACAGGGAAAGTTGCAGGTACGCCCGCTTGCCATCCAAAGGCATGGAGGTAGTTGGCAACGGAGCCGATCACGTCGGCGGCGCTGTGCACGAGGTCGATATGGTCATCGCCGTCGAAATCGACCGCGTACTTGGCGATGCTGCTGGGCATGAACTGCGGCATGCCCATGGCCCCCGCATAGCTGCCGCGCGGCACGCGCGGATCTTCGTGCGTGCGGCTTTCGAGGCTCAGAAAATTTTCGAGTTCTTCGCGGAAGAAGGCGGTGCGCTGCGCGGCGCGCGGGTGTTCTTCGGGAAAGTCGAAGGTCAGAGTGGCCAATGCGTCCAGCACGCGAAAGTTGCCCATGTTGCGCCCATAGATGGTCTCGACCCCGATGATGCCGACGATGATCTCGGGCGGTACGCCGTAGGTTGCCTGCGCGCGGGCAAGCGTCTCGGCGTTGTTGCGCCAGAACGCGGCGCCGGCAGCGATGCGGGTGACGTCGACGGTGCGTGAGCGGTAGGCGTTCCAACTGCTCATGGTGCTCTTGGCCGGCGGCAGTATCAGGCGTTGCACGCTGGGTATGAAACGCGCGCTGCCGATGATCGAGCGCACCCAGGCAGGGTCGAGTTCGTGCCGCTGCGCGACTTCATCGGCGAACTGCATCGCGTCCTGGCGCGCGGCGTAGGTCAAGCTGTCGGCGATACGCGGGGAGGGCGATTCCTTTGTATCCCGGCGGCATGCCTTGGCGTCAGTGGCGCAGGAACCGGCGTTGGCGCCGGTGGCGATGAAAATGAGGACAAGCAGTGTGCTGAGCGTGCGGCGCATGGTCTGATTGTGAAGGGTGGCGCGAGCACGTGGGCACATCCATCGTGGGCACGCATTTCCAAAAGCTAAAGGTGTTTCACGGCTGTCGTGGCTGGTTTGCCAGCCGCCGCAGGTGGATCGTCTGGTTGATGTTACGTACTGTTTCAAGCAGGGCGCTTGCGTCCTGGTGTTTTGGCGCAACGTTAGATAAGTCCCTCGCGGTTGTGGGTCGTTTTCTCGACCCGGAATCCGTTTTCGGGCATGAATGCTACTAGGGAACCCCTGAACAACCCTGTCGTGGCCGGCGCATCCTGGGTTTGGGCGGTCTGCGGCGTTGCAAATGCTCGCGATACCACGGGTACGCTTAAGCTTTGCGCCTTGCAGCCCATCCCAAACCCAGGCGCGCCGACTCACTCAGGGTTATTCAGAGGTTTCCTAGCGGGCGGTCTGGTCCTGGAATCTTGATCTCTTTGCTGTGGATTTCTTTGCTGGCGGGCGCCGTGTTAAGCTGATCGTGGAGACAGGCAAACTTTGCCGCAATACCCATTCAAACCCCATGTTTAAACCTTATCGCAGGCGCGTGGCGGCGGATGCCGATACGCGCCGCAGAGCCGACGACAACAGATGAGTAAAACTGGTTATTACATTCACCGCGATTGCTGGAGACACGATATGGGCAGAGGGCATCCGGAATGCCCGGCGCGGCTCGATGCAATCGAGGACAGGCTGCTGGTCAGCGGCGTAGGGGATGCCCTTGAGCGGCGCGAAATGCCGCTGGCCACGATGGAGCAGATCAGGCGCGCGCACACCGAAAAGCACGTCGACTATCTTCAGGCGCTGGGTTACCGGCTGATCGAAGACGCACCATCGGGCGGCCCGGATCACGCGATGGTCGATCCGGATACTGTCTTTGGCCCCTACACCATGCTGGCTGCGCGGCGCGCGGCCGGCGCCGGCATCGCCGCCACCGATGCGGTGCTCTCCGGCGAGCTGGGCAACGCCTTCTGCGCGGTACGTCCGCCAGGGCACCATGCCTGCCGCGAGCAGGCGATGGGCTTTTGCTTCTTCAACAACGTTGCAATCGCCGCGCGCCATGCGATCGAGCACCATGGCCTCAAGCGCGTGGCCGTGGTCGATTTCGACGTGCACCACGGCAATGGCACCGAAGACATCCTGGCCAATGATCCGCACGTGCTGATGGTCGGGTTTTTCCAGCATCCGTTTTATCCGTTTACCGGCGACCAGAATCCGGCGCCCAATATGGTGAACTTGCCGGTGCCGGCGTACACCAAGGGCATGGATTTGCGCGAAATGATCGAGGCCATCTGGATCCCGCGCCTGGAAGAGTTCAAGCCGCAGATGATCTTTGTCAGCGCGGGCTTTGATGGGCACCGCGAAGACGACATGGGGCAGCTCGGGCTCAATGAGAACGACTTTTACTGGATCACGAGCCGTATTTATGACGTGGCGCGCCGCCTCTGCGAAGGCCGCATCGTTTCGTTGCTCGAGGGAGGCTACAACCTCAGCGCCCTGGCGCGTAGCGTGGAAGCGCATGTGCGGGTACTGGCCGACGTCTGACCCGTTGCCGCATCCTCCTGTTGCCGGAAGCCGGGCCTGTCAACATGACCGCGACTTACGCAAATGGGTTCTTGCGGGCTGCCTTTCCCTTGGGCGCAACGCGGGTGCATCCTTGTTTGCATAAGTCCTGATGACGTTCTGCCGTTGAGATATGGATGATTTTTTCCAGCGGTTCGCGCAAGTCGATGGGCACAGCCTCTGGATCGAGTTTGCCGCACTCGTTGCCAGCGTCGCGGTAGCTTGGGGTGTGGGCCGGTGGTTCTGGCGCGGCCGGCCGAAGGAGTCCATCTGGTTCACCCGCCGTGTGTTCGACGGCCTGTTGTTCCCGGTGGTCGCGTTAGTACTGACCGACATCATGCGGCGTGTGCTGCTGGGCTCGCAGCCGGTACTGATGCTGAGTATCGCGGTGCCGGTTTTTCTTTCGCTCGTGGTGATCCGGCTGGTGGCGGGCGTGCTCTCGGCCGTGTTCCCGGACCATCCGGTCGTGCGGCTGATCGGGCGTACCGTATCGTGGATTGTCTGGCTGTGTTCGGTGCTCTGGATCGTCGGCCTGCTGCCGGTCATGGTGTCCGAGCTCGAGTCCATCACGGTCGGTTTCGGCAAGACGCGCGTCAGCCTGTACATGATTCTGCAAGGGGTCTTGTCGGTTGGCGTGGTGCTGGTGGTTACGTTGTGGATCTCGGCCGCGCTGGAGCAGCGCGTGCTCAAGCACGCGGTGGCCGACCTGTCGATGCGAAAGGTCGCCGCCAACGCGATCCGCGCCTTGCTGCTGTTCATTGGCCTGTTGTTCGCGTTGTCGGCGGTTGGGGTGGACCTGACGGCGCTGTCGGTGCTTGGCGGTGCGCTCGGCGTCGGCCTGGGCTTCGGATTGCAGAAGCTCGCAGCCAACTATGTCAGCGGCTTTGTGATTCTGCTCGAACGATCGATTCGCATCGGCGATCACGTCAAAGTCGACAATTTCGAAGGCCGCGTCACCGACATCAAGACGCGCTACACCCTGGTGCGCGCACTGAACGGGCGCGAGGCGATCGTGCCCAACGAATCGTTGATCACCAGCCGCGTCGAAAATATCACCCACGTCTACCGCAGGTTCAAGGTCGAAACCAATATCGTCGTCGGCTCCAACAGCGATCCGGAGCAAGTGCAAAGCATCCTGTGCGCCGCGGCCGCGGCGCAGCCGCGCGTGCTTCGCGATCCGGCGCCCGTGGTCTTTTTCGTCAATTTTGCCGCCGACGGGCTTGAATTCAGCCTGAATTTCTGGATCGCCGATCCCGAGAATGGCCAGCTCAATGTGCGTTCGGCCATCAACATCGCGATACTCAAAGGGCTGCGCGAGGCGGGGATCGACATTCCCAGTCCACAGCGTGTGGTGCGCTTTGCATCATTACCCCCAAAAGCAGCATCGCCATTGGGAGGGCCTCTATAATCAAAAAAGCACGATCGTTCTATTTTTTACCGGGATAGTGGTTGGATGCAGCAGGACTGTCATAGGGGGGAACCCTAGATAGGGGGATTGACCCGTAGAATGCCTCGCAGTCGTCCATTCCGTTTTTTCAATTCCACAGTTTCAATGTCAATGGAGCTAAGCCAATGAAGATACTGGTCCCCGTCAAGCGGGTCGTCGATTCCAACGTAAAGGTCCGCGTCAAAGGGGACGGCACGGGTGTCGATATCGCCAATGTGAAGATGAGCATGAACCCCTTCGACGAGATCGCCGTCGAGGAAGCGGTGCGTCTGAAGGAGAAGGGCGTGGCCACCGAGATCGTCGCCATCTCTTGCGGCGTCGCGCAGTGCCAGGAAACCCTGCGCGCCGCAATGGCCATTGGCGCCGATCGGGCGATCCTCGTCGAAACCAGCGAGGAATTGCAGCCGCTGGCCGTGGCCAAGCTCCTGAAGGCGCTCGTGGACAAAGAGCAGCCCCAGATCGTCATCCTGGGCAAGCAGGCCATTGATGACGACGCCAACCAGACCGGGCAAATGCTCGCCGCGCTGACCGACTTGCCGCAAGCCACCTTTGCGAGCAAAGTCGTCATCGAGGGCGGCAAGGCGCAAGTCACGCGCGAGGTTGATGGCGGTCTGGAGACGATCAGTCTGACGCTGCCGGCGGTCATTACCGTTGACCTGCGCCTGAACGAGCCGCGCTACGTGACGCTTCCCAACATCATGAAGGCCAAGAAAAAGACGCTGGACACCATCAAGCCCGAAGATCTGGGCGTGGACGTCAAGCCGCGCCTGAAGACGCTCAAGGTCGCCGAGCCGCCCAAGCGCAGCGCCGGCATCAAAGTCCCCGACGTTGCCACGCTGGTGGACAAACTCAAGAACGAGGCCAAGGTTATCTAAGGCCGCTCGCAGAGACAGCACAATCAGGAAAGACAAGACATGACCGCACTCGTCATTGCCGAACATGATCAAGTGGGCATCAAGCCTGCAACCCTCAATACCGTTACTGCGGCGCTCAACTGTGGAGGTGAGGTGCACGTCCTGGTGGCCGGCGCCAACGTCGCCGAAGCCGGCAAGGCCGCCGCGCAAATCGCCGGCGTGTCCAAGGTATTGGTGGCCGACGGCCCTGCGCTGGCCGACAGCCTGGCCGAAAACGTTGCCGCGCAAGTGCTGGCAATTGCCGCCGGCTATAGCCACATCCTGTTTCCGGCCACCGCCGGCGGCAAGAACGTTGCGCCGCGCGTGGCAGCCAAGCTCGACGTGGCGCAAATCTCCGATATCACCAAGGTGGACAGCGCCGATACGTTCGAGCGCCCGGTCTACGCGGGCAACGCCATCGCCACCGTGCAAAGCGCCGATCCGGTGAAGGTCATTACCGTGCGCACCACCGGGTTTGATGCGGCGGCTGCAGCCGGCGGCAGTGCCGCGGTCGAGAGCGTCACGGCAGTGGCCGACAGCGGCAAGAGCAGCTTCGTGGGGCGCGAGGTCACCAAGAACGACCGGCCTGAGTTGACGGCCGCCAAGATCATCGTCTCCGGCGGCCGTGCCTTGGGCAGCGCCGAGAAGTTCCAGGAAATCATGATCCCGCTGGCAGACAAGCTCGGCGCGGGCGTGGGTGCAAGCCGGGCGGCGGTGGATGCGGGCTACGCGCCCAACGACTGGCAGGTCGGCCAGACCGGCAAGATCGTCGCGCCGCAGCTTTATGTCGCCGTGGGTATCTCGGGGGCAATCCAGCATCTGGCGGGCATGAAGGATTCCAAGGTGATCGTGGCGATCAACAAGGATCCCGAGGCGCCGATCTTCTCGGTGGCCGATTACAGCCTGGAGGCCGATCTGTTCGCCGCCGTGCCGGAACTGGTCAAGGCGCTTTGATTGCGCCTACTCATCGCTAAGAACCGGTTCATGGTCTATTCGCGGCCCCGAATAGACCGCATGGGCAGGCTCTAACCAAAGGGCATCGCTTGCGATGCCCTTTTTTCCATTCATCAAGTACACACGGTTTGCCGTGCGGCGACGCCGCATCTGGCAAAGGAGACGCAGGTCATGGCTTACAACGCCCCGCTCAAGGACATCCTGTTCGACATCGAACATTTGGCCGACATTGCCCACATTGCCACATTGCCGGGATTCGAGGACGCCGGCCTCGAAACGGCCCATGCCGTGCTGCAGGAGTGCGCGCGCTTCAACGAGGACGTGGTCGCGCCGCTCAACGACAAGGGCGATCGCGAGCCGTCATCGTTCAAAGACGGTGTGGTGACGACCACGCCCGGCTTCAAGGAAGCCTTCGCGCAATATGCCGCCGGCGGCTGGCAGGGACTTCAGCACCCGGTGGCGTTTGGCGGCCAGGGCCTGCCCAAGACCATCGGCGCGGCCTGCATCGAAATCGTGAATGCGGCGAACCTGAGCTTCGCGCTGTGTCCCTTGCTGACCGATGGCGCGATCGAGGCGTTGCTGACGGCCGGATCCGATGAACTGAAGGCGGTCTATCTCGAAAAGCTCGTCAGCGGCCGCTGGACCGGCACGATGAACCTGACCGAGCCGCAGGCCGGCAGCGATCTCGCGCTGGTGCGCAGCCGCGCGCAGCCGCAGCCCGACGGCACTTACAAGGTTTTCGGCACCAAGATATTCATCACCTACGGTGAACACGACATGGCCGAGAACATCGTGCATCTGGTGCTCGCGCGCGTGGCCGGTGCGCCCGAAGGAGTCAAAGGCATCAGCTTGTTCGTGGTGCCGAAGTTCCTCGTCAACGCCGACGGTAAGCCGGGTATGCGCAACGACGTGCAGTGCGTGAGCATCGAGCACAAACTGGGCATCAAGGCATCACCCACGGCAGTGCTGCAGTACGGCGATGGCCTCAAAGGCAGCGTGGCCGACCAGGCCGGCCTGGGCGCCGTGGGTTATCTCGTCGGAGAGGAAAACCGCGGGCTCGAATACATGTTCATCATGATGAACGCGGCGCGCTACGCCGTCGGGGTACAGGGATTGGCCGTTGCCGAGCGGGCCTATCAGCATGCGCTGGCCTACGCGCGCGAACGGGTGCAGAGCCGCCCGGTCGACGGCTCGGTCAAGACCAGCGCGACCATCATTCATCATCCGGACGTGCGGCGCATGCTGATGACGATGCGCGCGCTCACCGAAGGCTGCCGCGCGATGGCCACCGTCGCCGCCGCTGCCTACGATGCGGCGCATCACAGCCCTGATGCCGAAGTGCGCGCGCAGAACGGGGCGTTCTACGAATTCATGGTGCCGCTGGTCAAGGGGTACAGCACCGAGATGAGCCTGGAGGTGACTTCGCTGGGCGTACAGGTGCACGGCGGTATGGGCTTCATCGAGGAAACCGGCGCGGCGCAGTACTACCGCGATGCACGCATTCTGCCGATCTACGAGGGCACGACCGCGATTCAGGCCAATGACCTGGTCGGCCGCAAGACCGCGCGCGACGGCGGACGGGTGGCGCGTGCGATTGCCGCGCGGATCGAAGGCACCGAGGCGGAGCTTGCGCAAAACGCCAGCGTGGACGCGATGGCGATTCACAAGCGCCTGGCCGCGGCGCGTCAGGCTTTCACGCAGGTGGTCGATTTCATCGTCGGCCAATGCGATGCCTCGCCGAATGCGGCCTATGCGGGAAGCGTCCCGTATCTGATGCTCGCGGGCAACCTGATGGCGGGCTGGCAGCTTGCGCGTTCGCTGCTGGCGGCACAGAAACTCCTTGCGCAGGGCAAAGACGCGGCTTTCATGCAGGCCAAAATCACCACTGCGCGTTTCTATGCCGAGCACATCCTGGTGCGCGTGCCTGGTTTGCGCGATACCATCGTCGAAGGCGCTGGGAGCGTAACCGCGCTTGCGCCCGAGTCGTATTGAAATCGCATTGATTTTGATCGTGTTTTCAGCCTAACCAAGAAAAGATAGAGACTATGTCCAAGTTGCCTCCCGTTCTCGCGAATCTGCCGTTGCCGATCATCGCTTCGCCGCTGTTCATCATCAGCAATCCCAAACTGGTCATTGCCCAGTGCAAGGCCGGCGTGGTCGGCTCGATGCCGGCGCTCAACGCCCGACCGGCCTCGCAACTGGATGAATGGCTGCACGAAATCACCGAGGAACTGGCCGCGTACAACAAGGCTCATCCGGACAAACCCGCCGCACCCTTTGCCATCAATCAGATCGTGCACAAAAGCAACGATCGGCTCGAACACGACGTGGAGCTGGCGGCCAAATACAAGGTGCCGATCACCATCACCTCGCTGGGTGCGCGCGATGACGTGTACGAAGCGGTGCATGCCTCGGGCGGCGTGGTGTTGCACGACGTCATCAACGACGTTTTCGCGCACAAGGCCATCGACAAGGGCGCCGACGGCCTGATCGCCGTGGCCGCGGGCGCGGGCGGCCATGCGGGCATCAAGAGCCCGTTCGCGCTGATACAGGAAATCCGCCAATGGTTCGACGGCCCCCTGGCGCTCAGCGGCGCGATCGCCACCGGCGGCGCGGTGCTTGCGGCGCAGGCGATGGGCGCGGACTTCGCCTACATCGGCTCGCCCTTCATTGCCACACACGAGGCGCGCGCCAGCGATGCCTACAAACAGATGATCGTCGATTGCACTTCGGATGACATTGTCTATTCGAGCCTGTTCACCGGCGTGCACGGCAACTACCTCAAACCCTCGGTCCGCGCGGCCGGGCTCGATCCCGATCACCTGCCCGAAGGCGACGTCAAGACGATGAATTTCGGCGGCGCCGAAGGCAGCAAGGCGAAGGCGTGGAAAGATATCTGGGGTTCGGGCCAGGGGATTGGCGCAGTGACGGAAATCACCTCCACGGCCGTGTTCGTCGACAAGCTGCGCCGCGAATACCAGGAAGCCCGCCGGCGTCTGGCTCTTTGAGGCGGCGCCGGGCAAGCGCCCCCACGCGAGGGGGATTCATTTGATGGCGCAGCCTTGAATGGATCATGAACGGGCTCGTGCGCCAACCTGCGGATAATCCTGTTCCATGAGCGGTAACACTTTTGGAACACTCTTTGCTGTCACCAACTTCGGCGAGTCGCATGGGCCGGCGATCGGTTGCGTGATCGACGGCTGTCCGCCCGGCATGGCATTGAGCGAAGCGGACATTCAGCCCGATCTCGATCGCCGGCGCCCCGGCACCAGCCGCCACGTCACCCAGCGCAACGAACCCGATGCGGTGCAGATCCTCAGCGGGGTGTATGAAGGCAGAACCACCGGCACGCCGATTGCGCTGCTGATCGCCAACATCGACCAGCGCAGCAAGGACTACGGCGAGATCGCCGAACAGTTCCGCCCCGGCCACGCCGATTACGCCTACTGGAAGAAGTACGGCATCCGCGATCCGCGCGGCGGCGGGCGCGCATCGGCACGGCTGACGGCGCCGATGGTGGCGGCGGGCGCGGTCGCCAAGAAGTGGCTCGCACAGCAATACGGTACGTATTTTCGCGGCTGCATGACGCAGATCGGCGAGATCGCAATTCCCTTCGAGGGCTGGGAGCACGTGCCGAACAATCCTTTCTTTGCGCCGGCGGCCGATGTGAGCCGCCTGGAAGCGTATATGGATGCGTTGCGCAAGGCTGGCGATTCTTGCGGCGCACGTTTGCGCGTGACCGTGGTGAACATGCCGGTGGGTCTGGGTGAGCCGCTGTTCGACAAGCTCGATGCCGACATCGCGTACGCGATGATGGGCATCAACGCCGTCAAGGCGGTGGAAATTGGCGCCGGCTTCGCGAGCGTTGCGCAGCGCGGTACCGAGCATGGCGATTCGATTACCCCCGATGGCTTCCTGAGCAACAACGCCGGCGGCGTTCTCGGCGGCATCAGCACCGGGCAGGATCTTGAGGTGAGCATCGCGGTCAAGCCCACGAGTTCGATTCTCAGTGCGCGCCGGTCGGTCGATATGCACAACCGGCCGGTCGAGGTCGTCACGAAGGGGCGGCACGATCCCTGTGTCGGCATCCGCGCCACGCCGATTGCCGAGGCGATGCTCGCGCTGGTGGTGATGGAGCATGCACTGCGCCATCGCGCACAGTGCGGTGAGCCGGAACGGACGGCACGGACAACAGGCGGGCCAATCCCGTCTTCGCCCATGTAGCGGCGCAAGCCGGCTTTGACGCTGCACCAATTCTGCATGGCGGTGCGGCGGATTCGTCCGTACCCGCCGTGCGCCCTGTGAGAACCGATGTCCCGATGACTGCACAAAGCCTGATGATCCTTGGAACCTCCAGCGGCGCCGGCAAGAGCTGGCTCGCCACGGCACTGTGCCGCTGGTATGCGCGCCAAGGCTTGAAGGTCGCGCCGTTCAAGGCGCAGAACATGAGCAACAACGCGCGTGTGGTCGAAGGCGGCGAAATCGGCGCGGCCCAGTATTTCCAGGCGCTGGCGGCGCGTGCGGCGCCTGATGTGCGCATGAACCCGCTGTTGCTCAAGCCCGAGCGCGACACCCATAGCCAAGTCGTGCTGCTTGGGCAGGTTCAGGAGGAACTCGCGCGCATACCCTGGCATGAACGCGCGCAGCGGGTCTGGCCCCTCATCGCGGACGCGCTCGATGCGTTGCGCGCCGAAAACGACCTGATCGTGATCGAGGGCGCCGGCTCGCCGGCCGAAATCAACCTGATGGATTCGGACGTCGTCAATCTGCGCGTTGCACGCCATGCCCAGGCGCGCTGCCTGCTCGTGACCGACATCGACCGCGGCGGCGCCTTCGCGCACCTGTACGGCACCTGGGCGCTGTTGCCTGAAACCGATCGGGCGCGGCTCGCCGGTTTCGTGCTCAACCGCTTTCGCGGCGACGCCGCATTGCTTGCGCCGGCGCCGCGGCAATTGCAGTCATTGACCGGCGTGCCCACGGTGGCGACGCTGCCGTTTTGGCGGGAACACGGTTTGCCCGAGGAAGATGGCGTGTTCGACGATCGGCCGGCCGGCATCGCGTGCGAGGGCGCGCGCACGATTGCGGTGGTGGCTTACCCGCGCATCAGCAACCTCGACGAATTCCAGCCGCTTCGAAATCTGCCGGGCATACGTTTGCGCTGGGCGCGCGCGCCGGATGAACTCGATGGGGCCGATATCGTCGTACTGCCCGGCTCCAAGCACACCAGCGGCGACCTGGCCTGGCTGCGCATGCGGGGGCTGGATCGCGCGATCGCCGCTCATGCGGCCGCTGGTGGCGCCGTACTGGGCGTGTGCGGCGGATTGCAGATGCTTGGCGAGGCGCTGATCGATCCGCACGGCATCGACGGCAACGCGGCGGGCCTGGGCCTGCTGCCCGTGGTCAGTGTGTTCGCGCGCGACAAAATCATATGCCGCCGCACGGCGTGTTTCGAGGCGCTGGACGGGCCTTGGTCGGCGCTGTCGGGCGTGCAGGTGTGCGGCTACGAAATCCACCATGGCCGTACCGTCCAACATCCGGCGATGGCGCAGGCGGGGGATCTCGCGCTTGCCGCCATGCCCGAGGGGCTGGCCTGGCGAAATGCCGCCGGTAACGTGCTCGGCCTGTACCTGCATGGGCTATTCGAAGAGCCGCAGGTGTTGCGCGCGTTATTCGGCGCGCAGGCGCCTACGCTGGAAACAGTGTTTGAGGGCCTGGCCGATTTCGTCGATTCACATTTCACTCCGGGCTTTCTGCCCGCATTGGTTTCACCACTATGAACGATATTCCAGACATTCCAGACATTAGCGACCTGCACGATGAGCGGCTTTCCGAGCGCTTGCAGCGCCTGATTGACGGCAAGACCAAGCCGCTCGGCTCGCTCGGGCGGCTTGAAGGGCTCGGCTTGCGCCTGGGGCAGATTCTGGGCACGGTGCTGCCTGAACTGCAGGCGCCGCAGTTGCTCGTGTGCGCCGCTGACCACGGCCTTGCGGCGCAAGGCGTCTCGGCCTATCCGAGCGACGTGACCTGGCAGATGGTGCAGAACTTTCTCTCGGGCGGCGCGGCTGTCAGCGTACTCGCGCGTCAGCACGGTATCGCGCTCACGGTGGCCGATTGCGGTGTGCGCCACGATTTCGCGCCGCGCGCGGGGCTGGTGCTTCGCAAGATCGCACCCGGTACGGCCGATGCCTCGGCCGGGCCCGCGATGTCGCGGGCGCAATGCCTGCAGGCGATCGCCAATGGGCGCGAAATTGTGCGCGCGCTGCCCGGCAATGCCTTGCTGCTCGGAGAGATGGGTATCGGCAATACATCGGCGGCCTCGCTCCTGCTGGCCCGGCTCGCAGGCTTGGGCATTGGCGATTGCACCGGGGCAGGCACCGGGCTTGGCGCCGCCGCACTCGAACACAAGCGGACGGTGTTGGCGCAGGTGCTCGCCTTGCATGCGCGAGCCGACACCCCGCTGGATGCGCTCGCGGCCTTCGGTGGTTTTGAGATCGCGACCCTGGTTGGTGCGATGCTGCAAGCCGCGCAGGAGCGGCGCGTGATCGTGATCGACGGTTTCATTTGCGGCGCGGCGCTGCTGGTCGCGCATGCATTGCAGCCCCGGACGGTGCAGCGCTGCGTGGCGGCGCACTTGTCGGCCGAGCCTGGTCATGCACTGATGCTTGAGCGGCTCGGACTCGATCCTTTGCTGCGGCTCGACCTGCGGCTTGGGGAAGGCTCAGGCGCGGCGCTGGCTTGGCCGCTGCTCGAATCGGCCTGCCGAATCCTGCGCGAGATGGCGAGCTTCGAATCGGCCGGCGTCTCGGGCCGCAGCGAATGCGGCGAGAGCACCGCACGATGAACAGTTTGCGCCGCTTTTTGCTGGCTTTGCAGTTTTTTACCCGCATCCCGGTTTCCGGTGAGCTCGCGCTCTGGGCCGGCTATAGCCCGGCGAGGCTGCGCGAGAGCGTGGGACATCTGCCGGGCGTGGGCTGGGTCATCGGGATGGCTGGCGCGCTGGTATTTGGTCTCGCGTTGACGGTGCTGCCCGGCCAGGCAGGCGCCTTCGCGGCGGCCTTGCTGTGCGTGATCGCCACTGTCTGGCTGACCGGCGCTTTGCATGAGGATGGGCTGTCCGATACGGTCGATGGGCTGGGCGGAACCTACGATCGCGAACGCGCGCTGGAGGTCATGCACGATTCGCGCATCGGCGCTTTCGGAGCACTCGCCGTAGTCCTGGCGCTGGGGCTGAAAGTGGCGCTGCTCGCGGTGCTCGCCGATGAAGACCCATGGGGCGCCTGCGTGGCCGTGCTGGTGGCGCAGGTGCTGTCGCGCTTTGCGCCGTTGCTGGTGATGCGCAGCCTGCCCTATGTCGGGGGCGAAACGGCCCGGGCCAAGCCAATGGCCGATGCAACCAGCCTCGCATCGTTGTGGGTGGGCTTGGCATGGTCGCTTCCGGCGCTGCTGATCATGGCGTGGATGCACGAGCCGGCCCATGCGCTGCTCGCACTGGTGTTGGCCGGATTGGCCACGTGGAGAATGGTCCGGCGTCTGGCGTGGCGTCTGCAAGGCTTCACCGGCGACACACTCGGCGCCACACAGCAGGTGTGTGAATTGGCGCTCTATCTGGCGCTCGCGGTCCGTTGGTGAGGCAAGCATGAGACTTTGGCTGCTGCGTCATGCGCCCGTGCAGGCCGAGCCCGGTCTTTGCTATGGACGCAGCGACTTGCCGGCGCAGCCCGATGAGACGCAAGCAGCGGCGCGGCGTGCAATCGCACAACTGCCCAAGGGGCTGGCGCTGCGACATTCACCGCTGTCGCGTTGCGCCGTGCTTGCGGCCGAACTGCACGCGCTGCGTCCGGAGATGCAGCCGCACCACGACGCGCGCATTGCCGAGATGGATTTCGGCGCTTGGGAAGGCCGGCCCTGGTCGCAGATTGAGCGCAGCGAGTTCGAAGCTTGGAAATGTGATTTCGGTGGCACCCGCGTCGGCGGCAGCGGTGAGAGTGTGCGTCAATTCATGGCGCGCGTGGCCGATGCCTACGATGACTGGCGCGCCAGCGGCGATGATGCACTGTGGGTCACGCACGCGGGCGTGATCCGCGTGGTCTGGCTGTTGTCCCGTGGCGTGCGCGTCGTGACGCGCGCCGATCAATGGCCGAAAGATCCGGTCGCCTTCGGTGAACTGATGTCGATTGATTTCGAATCGTAAATAGGCGCTGAGCTCAGGTGTTGTCCGGCGCCGGTGTCTTGGGCTTGAAGTCACACCAGCGCGACACCGAGCACAGCCAGCATTTCGGTGCGCGTGCGACGCAAACGTAGCGTCCGAGCAAAATCAACCAATGGTGCGCGTGCAGACGGTAAGCGGGCGGCACGCGCTTTTCGAGCTTGAGTTCGACTTCGAGCGGCGTCTTGCCCGGCGCGAGTCCCGTGCGATTGCCGACACGAAAGACGTGCGTATCCACGGCGATCGTCGCTTCGCCGAAAGCGGTGTTGAGCACCACGTTAGCCGTTTTGCGCCCCACGCCGGGCAGTGCTTCCAGTTCGGCGCGCGTGTGCGGCACTTGGCCGTCGTAGCGTTCGACGAGGATGCGGCAGGTCTCGATCAGGTGTTTGGCCTTGCCGCGGTACAGGCCGATGGTCTTGATGTATTCCGACAGGCGCTCGCCGCCCAAATCGAGCATGGCCTGCGCCGTGTTCGCGACCGGAAACAGCTCGCGCGTGGCCTTGTTGACGCTCACGTCGGTTGCTTGTGCCGACAGCATGACCGCCGCGAGCAGTTCGAAAGGGGTGCTGTATTCGAGTTCGCTCTTCGGTTCGGGATTGGCGTCCCGCAGGGTGGCAAAGAAGGGTTCGATGGATGCGGTTTTCATGGATGCGGTGCTGTTTGTGCGAGATTGTCCCGCACGGTCAGCGAAAGAAAATTTCGCGCTCGGGGGCAATGAGGAAATCCTGACCGCGGATTCCGGGGAAGAGCCCGATTCCGGGTGGCGGATCGCCAATTGGCGACAATGCGCGATCGACCTTCACGATCGACCTTCAGTCAACAACGCCTGTCTGTACCCATGCAATTCGCCGCCCGCCTCGACAACGTCGAAACCTCCGCCATCCGTGAACTCTTCAAACTGCTGGGCAAGCCCGGCATCATCAGCTTTGCCGGCGGCTTTCCCGACAGCGCGATGTTCGACGTCGAGGGCCTGAAAGCGGCCAGCGCGCGCGCGCTGGCCGAGGAACCGGGCGGGGCGCTGCAATACGGTGCAACCGAAGGCTATGACCCGCTGCGCGAGCAGTTGGCGGCCTTCATGGCCGGCAAGGGCGTACACGTCGAGCCTGCAGGGCTGATCGTCACCACCGGTAGCCAGCAGGCGCTTGATCTGCTGGGCAAGACATTGATTTCTCCCGGTGACCGGGTCATCGTCGAAGGGCCGACCTTCCTGGCGACCATCCAATGCTTTCGCCTCTATGGCGCGCAAGTCATCAGCGCCCCGATCGATGCCGACGGCGTCGATCCCGAGCGGCTCGAACAATTGGTCGTACAGCACAAACCGAAATTCATCTACCTGATCCCAACTTTCGGCAACCCCAGCGGTGCGACGCTGAGCCTGGCGCGCCGCCGGAAGGTGCTCGAAATGGCGGTGCGCCATCAGGTGCCTGTCGTCGAGGACGATCCTTATGGTGATCTGTATTTCGACGCCGCTCCGCCGCCTTCGCTGATGGCGCTCACCGCGCAGGTGCCGGGCAGCCGTGAATGGCTGGTGCACTGCGGCAGCCTCAGCAAGGTACTCAGCCCGGGCCTTCGTATCGGCTGGATGATCGGTCCGGCCGACTTGCTGGCCAAGGCCACGATGTGCAAGCAGTTCAGCGATGCGCACACCAGCACCTTCGCGCAGGCCACGGCCGCGCAGTACCTCAGGAGCGGGCGCATGCCCGAGACCCTTGCGCACGTGCGCAAGACCTACGGTGAACGCGCGCATGCCATGGGAACGGCGCTCACGCGCGAACTCGGTGATGCGGTCCGGTTTACCCAGCCTGGCGGCGGCCTGTTCTTCTGGGTGCGGCTGACGGGTGCCCGCGGCAAAATCGCCGACGCCACCGAACTGGCTCGGCGCGCGATCGAAAAGCTCGTAGCCTTCGTGCCCGGTGCGCCGTTTTATGCCGAGAACCCCGACATCGCCACGTTGCGCCTGAGCTTTGCGACGGCCAACGTCGAGAAAATCGAGGAAGGCATCGCGCGGCTGGCCAAGGCGTTGTAGGTTGATCGGTTGAGAGGCGCCAAACCTCCAAACCGCCGCACGACCGCACCGCCGGACATGCCCCATGCACAGGCGCGGCACAAAGTAAAAAACCGGCCATGAAGCCGGTTTTTACAAGAAAGGAACGATCCGCGTCTGGCGTCTTACTTGACGTGTTTGCCGATCAGGCCCGCGATCTCGAACATCGTGACTTGCGCCTTGCCGAAGACTTCGTGCAGCTTGGCGTCAGCGTTGATGTTGCGCTTGTTGGCCTTGTCTTGCAGGTCGTGCTTTTTGATGTAGTCCCACAGCTTGCTGACGATCGCAGTGCGCGGCAGCGGTGCCGAACCGACTACCGCAGCTAGCGCGGGACTGGGCGTCAGGGCCTTCATGAACGCGGCATTCGGAGTGCGCTTTTTCGCAGGTGCCGCCGCCTTCGGTGCGGCGACCTTCTTGGCCGGCGCTTTCTTGGCTGGAGCTTTTTTTGCAGTTGCCATGGTTGATTCCTTTTTTGGATTGAACACGTTTCACCAATGAAAAGATCATCTCCACTGGCTGACTACAGATGCTAAGGGAGAAAAAACACGTTTCCAAGGGGAATGCTAACTTTTTCACTCGGAAATGTTGTTTTTTCAGAGGGAAAGAAGCAAACGCTCCGTCGAGAGAACGGCGCCCAGCGCCGTGAGGGCGAGGCGATCGATCCGCGATGCGTCGTGGCCAACCGATCGCGGCGTGAGTTCGATTGCAGAAACCATAATGCAGGAGTACTTTTTGCATGTCAAAAAATCAACGAATGATCATGGGAGATTTTCTCAATATGAGAATATAATTTCACATTAAGAAATTATTCCAGCCCATTGATTTCGAATAGAACAAAAATATGTCTTCTATAAGACATAAGAGTCGGTGGCTGCGGTACCATTTCGTCATGGCCTGAAAGGCCGATCCTGTTTCCAAACAACCTACCGGAGTGACCATGTCTCAAACTAAGACTGAACAGCCTAGCCGCGAACAACAGATCGCCGCCCTTGAAAAGGACTGGGCGAGCAACCCGCGCTGGAAAGGTGTCAAGCGCGGCTACAAGGCAGCCGACGTCGTGCGCCTGCGCGGCAGCATCCAGCCCGAGTGCACGCTGGCGCAGCTCGGCGCCCGGAAGCTGTGGGAAAAAATCAACGGCGGCGCCAAGAAGGGCTACGTCAACGCTTTCGGCGCCATCACCGCCGGTCAGGCGATGCAGCAGGCCAAGGCGGGGCTCGAAGCGGTCTATCTCTCGGGCTGGCAGGTTGCCGCCGACGGCAACACTTCCGAGACGATGTATCCGGATCAGTCGCTTTATGCCTACGACTCGGTGCCCACCATGGTGCGGCGCATCAACAACACCTTCAAGCGTGCCGACGAGATCCAGTGGGGGCGTGGCATCAATCCCGGCGACAAGGAGTTCGTCGATTACTTCCTGCCGATCGTGGCTGATGCCGAAGCGGGCTTCGGTGGCGTGCTCAACGCCTTCGAGTTGATGAAGAACATGATCGTTGCCGGCGCGGCGGGCGTGCATTTCGAAGACCAGCTCGCCGCCGTCAAGAAGTGCGGACACATGGGCGGCAAAGTGCTGGTGCCGACGCAGGAAGCGATTGAAAAACTGATCGCCGCGCGTTTCGCCGCCGACGTGATGGGCGTGCCCACCATCGTGCTGGCGCGCACGGACGCCGAAGCCGCGAACCTGATCACCTCCGATCACGACGCGAACGACAAACCCTTCCTGACCGGCGAGCGCACGCAGGAGGGCTTCTACCGCGTGAGAAACGGTCTTGAGCAAGCCATCAGCCGCGGCGTGGCCTATGCGCCCTATGCCGACCTGGTGTGGTGCGAAACGGGCACGCCCGATCTGGGCTTTGCGCGCGAATTCGCGCAGGCCGTGCTGGCCAAGAACCCGGGCAAGCTGCTGTCGTACAACTGCTCGCCCTCGTTCAACTGGAAAAAGAATCTGGACGACAAGACCATCGCCAAGTTCCAGGACGAGCTGTCGGCGCTGGGCTACAAGTACCAGTTCATCACGCTGGCGGGCATCCACGTCAACTGGTACCGCACGTTCGAGTTCGCGCACGCCTATGCGCGCGGCGAGGGCATGAAGCATTACGTGAACATGGTGCAAGAGCCTGAATTCGCCGCGCGCGAGAAGGGCTACACCTTCGTGAGCCACCAGCAGGAAGTGGGCGCGGGTTACTTCGACGACGTGACCACCGTGATCCAGGGCGGCAGCTCCAGCGTCAAGGCGCTGACGGGTTC
>CAYTPC010000004.1:0-15788 GCA_964439605.1 uncultured Burkholderiaceae bacterium | reverse complement strand
AAGGTTGATGAATCCTGTCACCTATGCGATAATACAAAGCTCTTCTGAATGAAGAGCCTTCCGCTGGCTGATGCTGATAATTCGGCTTCGCGGCAGTTTCCACCTCTTTCTGTCTTGCACGCGCGTCCGCGCTTCCTCAGGGAAGCTGCTTCAGGGCGCACGGCGCGGATTTTTCGATCCGCACCGCTTGTCGTTGGATGACGGAGTTTTTCTGACCACCCAACGCCGCTGGCATTGCTTGCCTTCGCCAGTGTGCAACCGTCATCACACATGAACGACGCTTTTGAAACATCGGACGCTTTTGCGCCCACCGAATCCGTATCCGCTCAATCCATGCCCGTCGCGCCGAAGGCAGTCAATGGCTTCGCCCGTCTGGGCCTGGTCAGCGAATTGCTCGCCGCTGTCGAAGATCTGGGCTTCTCGCAACCCACCGCCGTGCAGGCCCAGGCCATTCCGCTGGCCCTAGGCAGCGGGCAGGAAGATGGCTTTATCGACCTGATGGTCTCCAGCCAGACCGGCAGCGGCAAGACCGCCGCTTTCCTGCTGCCGGTGCTGCACTCGCTGACCCTGCAGCAGGCCCAGGCCGAAGCCGCCGCGCAGGCCGAACGCGAGCGCCAACTTGCCGAAGCGCTCGCGCGTGGTGAGCCGCCGCCGAAAAAACCGCGTCGCAAAAACCCGACGCAGCCGCGTCATTTCAAGCCCGCCACTCCCGGCGCACTGGTGTTGTGCCCCACGCGCGAATTGGCGCAGCAGGTGGCGCGCGACGCGATCGACCTTGTGCGCCATTGCCGGGGCCTGCGCATCGCCCACGTGGTGGGCGGCATGCCTTATGCGATGCAGATTGCACGCCTGCAAGGCGCCAACCTCGTCGTTGCCACGCCGGGCCGTTTGCTCGACTTGCAACGCAGCGGCCAGATCCAGCTCGATCAGGTGCAATTCCTCGTTGTCGACGAAGCCGACCGGATGCTCGATCTCGGCTTTGCCGATGATTTGGCCGAGATTCACCGGCTCACGGCCACGCGCCGTCAAACCATGATGTTCAGCGCCACCTTTGCGCCGCGCATCCAGCAACTGGCCACGCGCGTCATGCGCACGCCGCGCAAGGTGCAGATCGACACGCCGCAGGAAAAGCACGCCAACATCCGTCAGGTCCTGTTCTGGGCCGACAACCCCCAGCACAAGCGCCAGCTTCTCGATCACTGGCTGCGCGACCCGGCGATGGACCAGGCTATCGTGTTTGCCGGCACGCAAATTGAATGCGATGCTCTTGCCGAAAATCTTCAGCAGGTCGGCTTCAACGCCACCGCCCTGCACGGCGCGCTCAGCCAGGGTATGCGCAATCGCCGCCTGACGGCGCTGCGCCAGGGGCACGTGCAGGTATTGGTGGCCACCGACGTGGCCGCGCGCGGCATCGACGTGCCGGCCATCACCCACGTCTTCAACTATGGTCTGCCGATGAAGGCCGAAGACTACACCCACCGCATTGGCCGCACCGGCCGCGCCGGCCGCGCCGGTCTGGCCGTGACCTTCGCCGAATACCGCGACCGCAACAAGATTTTCGGCATCGAAACGTATAGCCGGCAGCCATTCAAGGCCGAGGTGATTCCCGGTCTTGAGCCGCGGCAGCGTTTTCCGAGTGGGGCTCCCAAGGTGCACGGCGACCGCCGCCGCCCCGCGCCGCCGTCGCGTGACCGCAACAAAGCTGGCGGCAACTTTGCACCGCGTGGTGACTTTGCCCCACGTGGCGACTTTGCACCGCGTGGTGACTTTGCCCCACGTGGCGAAGGCAGGCACGGCCGCAAAGCGCACGGCCACCGGAATCAGGCGCCGATGACGCGGAAATAAGCCTTCCCCAGGCTGCGGCTATTGGACGGCCGCGCCGGGGATTTCGTTCCCAACGAAAAAAAGCCAGATCACCCAAGTGGTTGATCTGGCTTTTTGTTTGTGCGTCCAAAGCGCGCTGCTCTCGCCATGTTCGTCAATAACTTGAATAGTGGGCGGGATTTCGCTTTTGATGGCTCGATAGACTCAAAGCCGTTAACATGGCCGTCAAGTTTTCAACCTAGAAATGGCAGTTGAGCACTTGCAGCCTTCAGGAGAGCCGCGTGAATATTGACGTTTGCAGCTTCGATCGAGTTCACCGTTTGGATGGGATTGCTACGCACTCGCCAGCGCCGTGCTCGCCGCGTCAATGAGGACTTGGGATGTCTCAACAACAACCAGACCCCCGGGACGTTGAATCAGCAATGCTTGCCCGGTGCTCCGCCGTTGCACGGGAAGGTGCGCAGCCGGCTCAAGACCAGCGCGAGGCCAACGTATTTCGCTTGGCTGCAATGATCGTGCAGTCCAGATTCCCCGACGAGTCAAAGTGTTTGATGCGGGCGAGCGAGCGGTATTTCACCTTGCATCCGGACGAAAGACTGGCCTCGGCAGATGTCGTCAGGAAAGGCTGGGTTTCGAGCTTGCCCCGTTTGCGGGACATGCTCAGTCACCGGCTCCATGAGCATTGAACCTATGCCGGTGAATCCTGCGTTTCATACTGGGACGGCCCTGGCCCAGGGCCTGCGGGAGTTGTTCAAGCAACTTGAGGAACGGCTTTCGCTGCGCAGTCCCGTCAATGTCTATTTGGCTGGTGGAATGGCCGTCCATCTTTACACGGCAAGCCGGGTCACGACCGACGTGGATGCCGAATTCGGGGGGCGCGTTTATCTTCCGAATGACCTGATGGTCGAGGTGACGCTGGAGGACGGGACTCAACAGGTTGTCTATTTCGACACCAACTACAACTCGACCTTCGCGCTGATGCACGAGGACTATCTGAATGACGCCATTCCGGTAGACCTCGGCGTGGAACAGCTTCGCGTTCGCGTTCTTTCACCTGTCGATCTTGCCGTGAGCAAGATCGCCCGCTTCGCGGACAACGACAAAAAAGACATCGCTGCATTGGTTCGGCTCGGCCTGACAACTGCCGACGAGATCGAGCGACGCGCAACAAGTGCGGTAGCGGGTTACGTCGGTGGACAGGCTATGTTGCAGTTGAATCTGCGAGATGCGGTCGCGTTGGCGCGGGCGGCCGCTACGCCAATCGTTGTTCCCAACGAAAAAAAGCCAGATCACCCAAGCGGTTGATCTGGCTTTTTGTTTTTTCTGGTCGGGGTGAGAGGATTCGAACCTCCGGCCTCTACGTCCCGAACGTAGCGCTCTACCAGGCTAAGCTACACCCCGATAAGTTGTTCCAAAGACAAACGCCTTCGTGTGATGGGCCGGTATTTTGACCCCAGCACACTCAGGCGTGACGCTCAAGCAACTGAACTGCTAATTGTAGCAAACCTGCCGTGTAGTTGTTGGCCGAAAGTGGGCCAAGCGCATCAATTGCGCGTTGAGCTTCGGCAACGGCGGTGGCGCGCGTGGCCTGCAGCGCGCCGGTGTCGCGGACGATGGTCACGATGCGCGCGAGCTGGTCCGTGTTTCCGCCGGCTTCGATGGCTGTGCGCACGATCTCACGCTCTTGCTCAGTGCCGCGCTGCATGGCGAAGATCAGGGGCAGGGTGGTTTTGCCTTCGCGCAAGTCATCGCCGAGATTCTTGCCGGTCTCGCTGGCGTTGCCGTCGTAGTCGAGCACGTCGTCGATGATCTGGAAGGCGGTGCCGAGCGCTTGGCCGTAAGTGGCGCAGGCGTCTTCAATCTCGGCAGGCGCCTTGGCGAGGATTGCCGCCAGGCGCGTGCTGGCTTCGAACAGCTTGGCGGTTTTGGAGCGGATCACGCGCAGGTATGCCGCCTCGTCCAGCGTGGCGTCGTGCATGTTCATGAGCTGCAGCACTTCGCCTTCGGCGATCACGTTGGTCGCATCGGCCAGCACTTCCATGACGCGCATATCCTTGGCGTCCAGCATCATTTGGAACGAGCGCGAATAAAGGAAATCGCCCACCAGGACGCTGGCCGGATTGCCGAAGGCCTCGTTCGCCGTGGCGCGGCCGCGCCGCAGGGTCGATTCGTCGACCACGTCGTCGTGCAGCAAAGTGGCGGTGTGGATGAATTCGATGACGGCCGCCAGATTGAAGCGTTGTGCGCCGGTGTAACCGAGCGCGCGGCTCATGAGCAGCAGCAGCACGGGGCGCAGCCGTTTGCCGCCAGCCGAGATGATGTAGCGCGCCACCTCGGCCACCAATGGAACGCCGGTGCTCAGGCGCTCGGAGATGACACGGTCGACCTGTGCCATGTCGTCAGCGACAAGGCTCAGCACATTGGGGGTTGAGGCGGTAGCGGATGCTGACAAGGCGTAATCGTCTCGTATGGGCGGGACAAAAAGAATGGGCGAATCAAGAAAGCTCTGAATAACCCCTTTCCCTTGGCCAGGGCGCCCCGGCTTTGGGCAACTCGTGCAGGGTTATTGAGAGCTTCCTTGAAAAGCGCGGAACACTATATCAAAACTCGTTAGGCGCCCAAGACGGATTGACTACGGCAAGACGGCAGGCCACCGGCAACGCGTAAACACGCCCCAGGCGCGCCGCATGGGCTATCGTTACGCGCATGATGGCTTCCTTCCGCTTGGGCTGGCGCATGCTTTGGCGCGATCTGCGCGCGGGCGAGTTGCGCTTGCTGCTGGTCGCGGTGCTGCTCGCGGTTAGCGCGCTCAGTGCCGTGAGTTTTTTCGCCGGCCGGCTCCAGGGCGGTTTGCAGCGCGACGCGCGTCAACTGCTCGGCGGCGATGCCGTGGTGGTCAGCGACACCCCGGCGCCCGCCGAATTCATCGACCGTGCGCGCGCCTTGGGGCTGGACGGCTCGGTCAGTTTCAGCTTTCCGACCATGGCGCGCGCCACCGATGCCCAGGGCGGCGCGAGCAGGCTGGTGGCGCTCAAGGCCGTGGCGCCGGGCTATCCGCTGCGCGGCCGCTTGCAGACGGCGCCCGATCCGTCGCAGCCGGGCGCGCCGGCACAGGGCATTCCCGCGAACGGGCAGGCATGGGTCGATCCGGCGGTGCTGGATGCGCTCGGGTTGAAGATGGGCGATTCGCTGCTGCTGGGCCAGGCGCAGTTGCGCATCGCGCGTGTGATCACGCTCGAACCCGATCGCGGCGTCGGGTTCATGAACTTTGCGCCGCGCGTCATGGTCAACGTGGCCGACGTGGCCGCCACCGGCCTGGTGCAACCGGCCAGCCGCCTGAGCTATCGCTTCGCGGTCGCCGGCCCGGAACGCGCGGCGAAGGCGTTCAGTGATTGGGCTGCCGCGCGCCTGAAGCAGGGCGACTTGCGCGGCGTGCGGCTCGAATCCATCGAAAGCGGCCGCCCCGAGATGCAGCAGGCGCTCGATCGCGCCGGCAGATTCCTGCGCTTGACCGCGCTGCTGGCCGCATTGCTCAGCGCCGTCGCGGTGGCGTTGGCGGCGCGCGGCTTTGCGAGCAGCCACCTGGACGATTGTGCGATGCTGCGCGTGCTCGGCGAGAGCCAGCGCAGCATCGCCGTGGCCTACACGGTCGAATTCGCGCTGGCCGGTTTCGCGGCCAGCGCGCTGGGCGTGCTGCTGGGGCTGGCGGTCCATCAGGTGTTCGTGCTGCTGCTGGCGGGCTTGGTCGATAGCCCGCTGTCGGCGCCGGGCGGCTGGCCGGTGGCGTTCGGCTTTGGCGTCGGGTTCACGCTGCTGGCGGCTTTCGGATTGCCGCCGGTGCTGCAGTTGTCAAAGGTGCCGCCGCTGCGCGTGATGCGGCGCGACGTGGGCCGGCCGCGGCCTGTTTCGGCGGCGGTGCTGGCGCTTGGCGTCGCGGGTTTCGCGGCGCTGCTGCTGGCGGTCAGCAGCGACTTGAAGCTGGGGTTGATCGTCGTTGCCGGCTTCGCGGGCGCGGTGGCGCTGTTTGCGCTCTTCGGCGCGGCGACGGTGGCCATCTTGCGGCGCAGCGTCCGCGAAAGCACCGCGCCGCGCTGGCTGGTGCTGGCGACGCGCCAAGTCGCGGCCCGCCCGGCTTACGCGGTGGTACAGACCAGCGCGCTGGCCGTGGGGCTGCTGGCGCTGGCCTTGCTGGTGTTGCTGCGCACCGACCTGATCGCCAGTTGGCGCCGCGCGACGCCGCCTGATGCGCCGAACCGCTTCGTCATCAACATCATGCCGGACCAGAACGCCGCTTTCCGGCAGATGCTGCACCAGGCGGGCGTGCGCCAGTTTGATGGATATCCGATGTTTCGCGGCCGTCTGGTGGCGATCAACGGCAAGCCGGTCGCGCCCGGCGATTATTCCGGGGAGCGCGCCAAACGGCTGGTCGATCGTGAATTCAACCTGAGCAACGCCGAGCAGGCGCCGCCGCACAACAGCGTCAGCGCGGGCGCATGGACGCCCGGCGCGGCCGGCGAAATCAGTGTCGAAGAAGGGCTGGCGCAAACGCTGGGCCTGAAGCTCGGCGACAAGCTGCGCTTTGATATGGGCGGGCTCACGAGCGAGGCGCGCATCACCTCGCTGCGCAAGCTTGACTGGGGATCGCTGCATGCGAATTTTTTCGTCATGTACACCGTCGCCGACGTGGACGCGCAAATTCCCGGCGTGCCCTTGACTTATATGGCGGCCTTTCATGCACCGGCGGTTGCCGGTTTCGACAACGCACTGGTGCGGCGCTTTCCGAACGTCACCAGCCTGGACATCAGCGCCACCCTGGCGCAGGTGCAAAGCGTGCTCGATCGGGTCATCCGCGCGGTCGAGCTGCTCTTTGGTTTCACGCTCGTGGCGGGGCTGGTGGTGCTGTTCGCGTCCGTGACGGCCACGCGCGAAGAGCGTGCGTATGAATTCGCCGTCATGCGCTGCGTTGGCGCGCGTGCGCGCTTGCTGCGGCAGGTGCAGCGAACCGAACTGGCGGGCATGGGCTTGCTGGCGGGGCTGCTGGCCGGTTTGGCGGCGGTCGCGATCGGCTGGGCGCTGGCGCGTTACGTGTTCGAATTCACCTGGAGCGCATCACCCATGGTGCTGCTGCTGCCGGTGGCCGGCGCGATTACTGGCGCGCTGCTGGCGCTGGGCACCGGCTGGTGGGGATTGCGCGGCGTGCTGCGCCGGCCCGTCATGCAGACTCTGCGCCGGGTCGGCGAATAGGGCATTTTTCGTTCAGGTATTTACGTATCACCCGCTCTATCGTCATTCTGCGCGGAGCGAAGCGAAGTCGCAGAATCCAGACGCCGCATGGATTCCGCGACGGAGCGCGCAATGACGTCATCACACTGACTGTTCATGACTGAATCGAAACCGCTCTAATCCGACGGTCCGGCAAAAGCCCCCCAGGCTCAAGCGCTCTTTTGCGCACCCTCGGGCGTGCGCAGGCGCAGCATTCCTTCCTGCGCGACCGAGGCGACGAGGCGGCCGTCGCGTGTGTAGAAACTGCCGCGGCACAGCAGGCGCGCGCCGCTGGCGTTGGGCGAGTCCATGCTGTAGAGAAGCCAGTCGTCGAGGCGGAAATCGCGATGAAACCACATCGCATGATCCAGGCTCGCCAGGCGCACTTTGCCCGACCAGAAGCTCACCCCGTGCGGCAGCAATCCCGTACTCAGCAGGCTGTGATCGGAGGCATAGGCGAGCAGTTCGCGATGGATTACCGGGTCATCCGGCAGCGGCGCGACCGCGCGCACCCAGGTCTGTGCGAAGGGCGCGCGCGGCATCGGTTCGGCCGGGTTGATGGGATCGACCGGGCGGAATTCCAGTCCGCGCGGTTGAAGCCCCTTCACGCGCCAGCGCGCCGGCACGCGGTCGATGATGAGTTTGCGGTACTCGATCTCGCTGCGCAGCGCCTCGGGCAGCGGCACCGATGGCATCGGGGCCTGATGCTCGACGCCTTCGTCGCGTGTCTGGAACGAAGCCGAGAGTTCGAAGATGGTGCGGCCCTGCTGGCGCGCGACCACGTGGCGCGTGGTGAAACTGCGGCCGTCGCGCTCACGCTCGACCGCGTATTCGATCGGTTCGAACTCGCCCGGCAGCAGAAAGTAGGCATGCATCGAGTGCACCGGCCGGTCGGCATCGACCGTGCGATTCGCCGCAGCCAGCGCCTGCCCCAACACCTGGCCGCCGAAAACGGCGGTGTTGCCGAGGTCTTCGCTCTGGCCGAGAAAGCGGTCGTTACCCAAGTCCTTCAGGTTGAGCAAATCCAGCAGGCTGGCGACAAGGCGTTCAGGAGAGGTATCGAATTCGGCATTCATCATGGTGATTCAGAAAATGCTGCGGTCGATTTTTGCCATCGGCGATTCAAGTCCGGCAGACTCCTAAAACTGATGGGAGATCGTCAAGCGCAGGGTACGTGACTCGGTGGGGTGAATATGACGATCAAAAACCGGCGATGCTTCGCTTGGCAGTTGGGAGGCGTACCAGTATTCGATGTCATTGACCTTGCGATCGAAGAGGTTGTAGACATCCAGCGTCACCTTGGTTCGCTTGTCGATCTTGTAACCTAGACGCAGGTTGGTCAGCGCCGAGGCCGAGGATCGAGCCGAATTATCTTCGATCAAGGGGCGCGGGCCGAAGTAGCGCAGGCGCAGCGAACCAAACCAGGGACCCAGGTTGTCGAGCGTGATGCCGAGGTTGGCCGTGGTCGTCACCGCGCCGGGAATGTAGTTGTCCGCGGGATCGAAATCCCGAAAGCGGGCCTTGGACCAGGAGAGGTCGGCGTCGAAGGCAAGCCAGTTTGTGAGCACGTAGAGGTTGGTCCACTCCAGCCCCTGGCGGCGAGATGGCCGCGACGGTTCGGTGGTGCCGGCGTCGCCCACGAACAGAAGTTCGGAGGCAGCATCGAGCTGCCATAACGAGACCGTACTCTGCCAGCCAGCGACCGGCTTAGTTCGTATCCCGGCTTCGTAGCCCTTGGTCCGGACGAGGGGCTTTACACGGTCCACCGGGGTCGCCCCGTCGGCCGGATCGACGCGGATGGTGGTGCTGCGGGCATCGTTGGAATGAAAGCCGTGCCCGTAGTTCAGATACAGCTCGGTTTTCTGCCAGGGACCGAAAACCAGGGAAATCTTTGGGGTCGCCATCTGGTCATTCGCCTTGCCGGAATTGGCGGGGAGGCTCGAATTCACCTTGAAGTCGTAGGCGTCACCCCGCAGACCGGTTATGGAGCGGAACCAGGAGGCCCAGCGGATTTCGTTCTGTGCCCACAAGGAAAGGCTGCGCTGGGTCACATCATCCGCTCGAACAGTGCTGATCGTATTGCGGGCTTGGGTTTCGTAGAGCCCAACCGGGCTCAAGCGATCGATGCGCCCCTGGATGCCAATCGAATTCTGGACCTCCAAACCGCCCCAGCGCCCAAAGAGGGTATGCGAGGCGGCAAAGCCGCCGGCTTGGCGACGCTCTGTCTGCTTGAATTGATCACCCATGCCGCAGATGCCGGTGGCGGCAAAATCATTGAGGCAATACTGGAAGTTGGACCACAAGTCGAGGCCAGACTTGAGCCACCAAGCGTTGGCTTTGGTCTGGCTGTCCTGGCCCCGCTTCGCCCATTCTCCGGACAGACTGTAGCGGTGGGTCTCGCCGCCTGTGGTCGGGTCCAGCGTTCCGAAGCGGCTCACCAGGCCGCTGTCGACGGCGCGCAGGGCGACCTGATCGGTCGAAGTCCAAGTACCGCGATAGGCCATGGCCGTGACCGAAAAGCCATCGTTGCGTGTTCCCTGGCTATAGCTCAGGATGCCGTTGAGCTTGCGATAGTTCTCAGGTACCACCCACGGGCCATCGTTGTGAAACCACTCGAAGGCATAGAGCAGGTTGCCGTTACCAACGACAGGCGAACCCGCCACCAAACTGCGAACATAGCCACGCTCGCCGAGGGTCGCTTGGCCCAGGGTTGCGTCGAGTTTGCGCAAGTAATCGATATGCGCGGCCCCGGCCGAGGAAAAATCCCCTTCCTCGGCATAGTATGGCCCCTTGCGGAAACGAACCCGGTCCACCAGTTCTGGAATGAGAAAGTTGAGATCGGTGTAGCCCTGACCGTGAGCGTGGGTCGGCATATTGACTGGCACCCCGCCAACGTAGGTGGCGAAATCGGTGCCATGATCCAGGTTGAAGCCGCGAAGGAAATACTGGTTGGCCTTGCCGTCCCCGGCATGCTGGGTGACGATCAACCCCGGCACCATCTCCAAGGCTTCGCCAGGCCGCAGGATGGGAACGGCTTGCAGGCGCTGGCTGGACACCACGCCTTCGCTGCCGGCCGTCGCTTCACCGAGCAGGTTTTCGCTCTGAGCGCGGACTTCCACCGGAGAAAGCAACTTTGGTTCCTCGGCCCAGACTGCCGCCCCAGCCAGGGTGAGGGATGAACAAATTATTTTTCGTCTTAACACCATCGTCACAAGCAAAAAGACGCGAAAAGAACCCGCGACCTCAGGTCATGAACCGGCGCGCTCAGCCCTGCGGAAAGAGCGCCGGTTCAAGCGCCGTCATTTTTCGACGAAGGCGCGCTCGATCACGTAATCGCCCGGCGTGGTGGTGTTTCCCTCATTGAACCCGCGCTCTTCGAGGATCTTTCTCGTGTCGGTCAGCAGGCCGGGGTTGCCGCAGATCATGACGCGGTCTTCCTTCGGATCGATCGGCGGCAGTCCGAGATCGGCGGTGAGCTTGTTGCTGACGATCAGATCGGTAATGCGGCCCATGTTGCGGTATGGCTCGCGCGTGACCGTCGGGTAGTACAGCAATTGCGCGCGCACCAGTTCGCCGAGAAGTTCGTGCTGAGGCAGGCTCTCGGTGAGGTATTCGTGGTACACAAGTTCGCCGATCTCCCGCACGCCGTGCACGAGAATGACCTGCTCAAACTTCTCGTAAGTCTCGGGGTCGCGAATCACGGCCATGAAGGGCGCGATTCCGGTTCCGGTACTCAGCAGGTACAGGCGTTTGCCCGGCAGCAGATAGTCGATCAGCAGCGTGCCGGTCGGCTTGCGTCCGATGATCACCGTGTCGCCCACCTGGATGTGCTGCAGGCGCGAAGTCAATGGCCCGTTCTCGACTTTGATGCTCAGGAACTCGAGATGCTCCCCGTAGTTGGGGCTGACGACGCTATACGCGCGCAGCAGCGGCTTGCCGTCGACCTTCAGCCCGATCATCGTGAAATGTCCATTGGAAAACCGCAGCCCCTGATCCCGTGTCGTGGTGAAGGAAAACAGGCGGTTGGTCCAGTGATGGACGGAAAGAACTCTTTCTTCGCTGAAGGCACTCATGGGGTGAATTGCTAATCGGGTTGTACACAGTCGGGCGCACTTGGCGCCTCGTCAATCGTCAAGAAGTCGTTAAGAAGTCTTTGACCGAATAACCCTGCGGAGCCGGCGGGTCCGGATCTGGGATCGGCCGCAATGCGCAAAGCGCAGCCATGGCTGTCGCGATGGCCGCATGTGCAGTGCGGCAAACCTCCCAAAGCCAGGATACGCCGGTCACGAGGGGTTATTCAGGAGGCCTTGAAAAGGCCGGAACCCCCTATTGTCGCGTCTTTGCCGAACGGCAGGGTTGGGGTTGGGGTTGGCGTGAGGCCGGCGCGGGTCAGTTGCCGCCGCGCAATGCGCGCCGGTACTGCACCGCCTCGGCCACGTGCGCAGCCTGCACGTGCTCGGCGCCCGCGAGGTCGGAGATGGTGCGTGCAAGCTTGAGCACGCGGTGCGTGCCGCGCGCCGACCAGCCCAGACGCGCAGCCGCGTTGTGCATCAATTGCCGCGCTGCGTCGTCGAGCACGACATGCCGGTCGATCGCCGCTCCGGCCAGCGCCTGATTGGCGACGCCTTGCCGCGCGAGGGCGCGTTCGCGCGCGGCGATCACCCGCTCACGAACCTGCGCGCTCGATTCACCGGGCGGTGCATTGAGCAATTCGTGCGGTGCCAGGGCAGGCACCTCGATGTGCAGATCGATCCGGTCGAGCAGCGGGCCGGACAAACGCCCCTGGTAGCGCGAGATCTGGTCAGGCGTGCAGCGGCAGGCGTGCCGCGACGAACCCAGGTAGCCGCACGGGCAGGGATTCATGGCGGCAATTAATTGGAATCGCGCCGGAAATTCGGCGCGCCGCGCCGCTCGCGCGATGGTGATCGTGCCGCTTTCCAGCGGCTCGCGCAGCGCCTCGAGTGCACTGCGCGCGAATTCCGGGAACTCGTCCAGAAAAAGCACGCCGTGGTGCGCAAGCGAAATCTCGCCGGGACGCGGCGGCGATCCGCCACCCACGAGCGCCACCGCGCTCGCGCTGTGGTGCGGGCTGGCCGTTGGGCGCTGCATCCAGCGGCCCATGTCGAAGCGGCTCGCAAGACTCGCGATGGCCGCGCTTTCAAGCGCCTCGTCCACCTGCATCGGCGGCAGAAGCCCGGCGAAACGCTGCGCAAGCATCGACTTGCCCGATCCGGGTGGCCCGACCATCAGCACGCTGTGCCCGCCGGCGGCGGCGATTTCAAGAGCGCGCCGGGCGCCGCTATGGCCCTTGACGTCCGCCAGGTCGGCGCCCGGCGCCGGGGACATTGCCGGCACGGGCTGTATGCGCGCCCACCCCTCGTTTTCATCGGAGGGCGGCACGTCTTGATGCAGAAAGCGGCCCACCACGTCCAGCAGGTGGCGCGCGCCGAAAACTTCCGCTTGCGGCACCAGCGCCGCTTCGCGCGCGCTATCCATCGGCAGCACCAGGCGCGTAACCGCACCGCCAACATGCAGTGCAAGCGCCATCGCGAGCGCACCGCGTACCGGCCGCAATTCGCCCGACAGCGACAACTCCCCGGCGAATTCGTGGCCCGCGAGCTTGGCGCCGTCGATCTGGCCGCTGGCCGCAAGAATGCCCAATGCGATCGGCAGATCGAAGCGGCCCGAGTCCTTGGGCAGGTCGGCCGGCGCGAGGTTGACGGTGATGCGTTTGTTGTTCGGAAACTCCAGCCCCGCGTTCTGGATCGCCGAGCGTACGCGCTCGCGCGCCTCTTTGACTTCCACCTCGGCCAGGCCCACGAGCGTGAAGCTCGGCAGCCCGTTGGCCAGATGGACTTCGACGGTGACGCTGGCAGCCGCCAGACCCAGCAGCGCCCGGCTTTGCACCAAGGACAGACTCATACCCCTCCCATTCCCCATGGTCCCCATGGCCCTGCACGATCCTGCGCGACTGCGCGCGTGCCCGCAGGACGATTTGAATTACTGGCCGTCGCCGTCGCCGTTTGGCACGATCTCCTGGTCGATCGCGCCGAACAGCGAGCGGCCATCGGTTCCCTTCATCTCGATACGAATGGTGTCGCCGAATTTCATGAATTCGGTCGAAGGCCGTCCGTCCAGGATCGTCTCGATGCAGCGTTTTTCGGCGATGCAGCCGCAACCCCTGGGCCAGTCCATGCGGCCATTCTTCTCGATGCCCTTGTTGCTCACCGTGCCGCCGCAGACGATGCTGCCGGCGCGCACCTTGCGCGTCCTGGCAAGGTGCGCGATGAGTTGGCCGAAATGGAACGCCATCTCGGGGCCCGCATCGCACAGGCCGACCTTGCGGCCGTTCCAACTGCTTTGCAGCGCCAGATGCACGCGCCCATCCTGCCAAGCCTGACCGAGTTCGTCGAGCGTGGCGGCCACCGGGCTGAAGGCGGTGGCCGGCTTGCCCTGGAAGGGAACGAAGCCTTTGGCGCGCTCGTCCGAAATCAGGTTACGCAGACGGAAGTCGTTGGCCAGCATCACGAGCCGGATGCTTTCGAGCGCCTGCTCCGGCGTTGCGCCCATCTGCACGTCGCCGGTGATCACTGCGATCCCGGCGCCGAAATCGATGCCCATGTCTTCGCCGGGAAGCACCACGCCGTCCGTGGGGCCGAGAAAGTCGTCGCTTCGGCCCTGGTGCATCAGCGGCTCGGTGTAGAAACTCCTGGGCACTTCGGCGCCGCATGCCTTGTGCATCAATTCCACATGATTGAGGTAGGCCGCACCGTCGGCCCGCTGATAGGCGCGCGGCAGCGGCGCCATGCACTGCGCCGGATCGAAGGGAAAAGCGTGGCGCGCATGGCCGCCATTGAGCGCGGTGTACAAGTCCTGCAACTGGGGGCTGAGAAAGCCCCAGTCGTCGAGCACCTGCTGCAATCGCGAGGCGATACCGGTGGCGTAGTGGGCGTGGCTGAGATCGCGCGAAACGACGACCAGTTGGCCATCGCGCGAACCATCCTTGTAAGTGGCTAACTTCATGATGAACGGGCGCTTCAAGCAGGCTCTAAACTCTTGAACAGAAAACCGGGCCAGTGTACCGAGCGTCACCGGCCTGCCTACTTCACCATTTGCCTGCATTGGATGAGCGCGCGCCCTGTTTCGCTACCCGCATCGCCTTGGCGCGCGGTTGCGCTACTGGCGCTCGCCGTGCTGTTCGCGCACTTGGCGCTGCTGGGTTTTCTGCCGGCGCCGGGCGGCCCCAAGCCACTGCCGCTCGCGAACAAGTTCATCACCCGCACGATCGAAATCACGCCACCGGCCCCGGCGCGTCCGGCGGTCGATACGCCGCTGCCAGCCAAGCCGCGTCCGCCCGCACACCGCCGCCGCCCGCCGTCCGCGATCGAACCCACGGCGCCGGCCAGCGCCACGCCCGATGCAGCGGCGCCTGCGCCTTCATCCGAAGACACGGCGCCGGACATTCCAGCTCAAGCCGCTGACGGAAATGCCGCAGCCGCAAGCAGCGATGACGCCGGCCCGGGCGGCGCCACAAGCAACACCACGAGCAACACCGGCGACACGCCGGGCGCGACACAACCGATCCGCCTCTACGGATCCGTGCGACTGGCTTTCGACATGACCGGCCAGCGCGGTCCGCAACAGTGGACGGGCGCCTTCGGTGAACTCGTCTGGCTGCAGGATGGCGACGAATACAACGCCCAGCTCTCGTTGCGATTCCTGTTCAAGACCATCCGCAACTGGACCAGCATCGGCCGCATCGACGCCGGCGGCGTCGCGCCGACGCGCTTTTCGGAAACCCGGCGCAGCGAAGTCGCCTCGCATTTCGTGCGCGATCAGGGCCTCGTGGTATTCAGCAACAATGCGCCGAGTGTGCCGCTGCAGGCCGGCGCACAGGATCGGCTCAGCATCATCATCCAACTGGGGGCGCTGCTGGCCGGCGACCCCGCGCGCTACGCTGCCGGCAGCCGTATCGCGATACAGACGGTGGGGCCGCGCGACGCGGACGTCTGGGTATTCGAAATCGGCGATGAAGAACGCGTCCAGGTGCCGGCCGGTGAATTCACGGCCCGCCGCCTATGGCGCGAGCCGCGCCACGACCATGATTACCGGATCGAACTGTGGCTGGCGCCCGAGCTGGGCTACCTGCCCGTCCAACTGCGGCAGACGCAGCCCAACGACGACAGCTTCGAGCTGCACTTGCAAAAGGTTTCGCCGCCCTGAGCCGGTTCTAGGCTGAGCGTGTGTGCAAAAGTTCTGAAAACGGAAAAAACCGGCACGTCCTTTGCGCCTGGAAACGGTAGCATTGTGTCGCCATGCCTTTGGGTAAGATCGATTTTGTAACCAATTTGAAACTAACGCGTCAAAAATTATCTAACTGATAGACATGAAATTCGCCAATATGTTCGGAGACACCATGCAAATGCTTTATGACTCGGAGTCTTTCGTTGTCGTGCACATGGTGCCCGACGAGGAAGACAAGGCCGTTGCTGCCGGCCCGCAGTTGCCGGTGCTCGCGCGTCGCGGTTTCGAGATCGTCGACAAGCGCTCCGGCAAAGAGGTCTATCTGGACGGTTCGTGGGCCGAGCTGTTCCACCAGCAGATCATGGCCTGGCAACAAAATACCCCGACGCAGGAAGAGGTCGAGAGCACGCTCGAAGGTTATGCCGAACTGGCCCAGACCCCCGTGCTGATGCACTGAG
>CAYTPC010000003.1:0-12607 GCA_964439605.1 uncultured Burkholderiaceae bacterium | reverse complement strand
CGCGCCTGCCAGCACGAGACAGGGGCCTTGCAGGTAATTGACGGCTTCTTGTTGGGCGAGGTTCAGACCGGAGGACATGCGGGAAGGAAGTCGGGAGGCGCGTACCGCCCGCAGCGCAACGAAGACGCCAGTAGGAAAACCCTCAATTGTATGAGGCGGCCCCTCCTTCACTTGCCCCGGAAATCTTCGTCCCCGAACACAAGCCCAGCCTTAAAGAAAAGCTATCAACCCTAGCGTTTCCATGGGGAACTTCTGGTGCTGTTAGCACTCTCTTAGCTAGAGTGCTAACATATCCCGAGACAAAGGAGTGATCTGCATGGTTCATACGTCCAGCGCCCCCGCCAATCAGCTTGCCATCGCCAATCCGTGGCAGATGGTGCCCTCGCTCGGCAATCTGGACGCTTATATTCGCGCCGCCAATCACCTGCCCATGCTCACCGCCGAGGAAGAGCAGCAGTACGCGCGCCGCCTGCATGAGCACAACGACCTCGAAGCGGCCGGCGCGCTGATCTTGTCGCACCTGCGGTTGGTGATTTCGGTTTCCCGCCAATATCTGGGCTATGGGTTGCCGCACGGCGATCTGATCCAGGAAGGCAACATCGGCTTGATGAAGGCCGTCAAGCGTTTCAACCCCGATCAGGGCGTGCGCCTGGTGAGCTACGCGATCCACTGGATCAAGGCCGAGATCCACGAATACATCCTGCGCAACTGGCGCATGGTCAAGGTGGCCACCACCAAGGCCCAGCGCAAGCTGTTCTTCAATCTGCGCTCGCTCAAGCAGGGTTTCAAGGCCGATGCCGGCGCGGACGATGCGGCAACAGGGCGCGAGACCTTCAGCCGGCAGCAGGTCGATCAAGTCGCCAAGCAGCTCAACGTCAAGCGTGAAGACGTGCTCGAGATGGAAACGCGCTTGTCCGGCGGCGACGTGGTGCTCGATCCGGCCCCCGCCGATGGCGATGACGATGTCTTCGGTCCGATCGCCTATCTGGCCGACACCTCGCAAGAGCCCGTCGCGCAGTTGGAATCACGCCAGCGCGAGCGGCTGTCTACCGATGGCCTGTCCACCGCGCTGGCAACGCTCGACGACCGCAGCCGGCGCATCGTCGAGGAACGTTGGCTCAAAGTGAATGACGACGGTTCGGGCGGTATGACGCTGCACGAGTTGGCCGCCGATTACGGCGTGAGCGCCGAGCGCATTCGCCAGATCGAAGTGTCGGCGATGAAGAAGATGCGCAAGGCGCTGGCGGCGTACGCCTGAGAGTTTGTCGCGCTCCCCCAATAAAAAACCCGGCTTGGCCGGGTTTTTTATTGGACGGGGACTCACAGGCGCGGCAATCCGCCGCCGCCCATGCCGGGCAGGCCCTTCATGCCGCCCATGCGCTTCATCATTTTCATCAGGCCGCCGCCTTTGAACTTTTTCATCATGCCCTGCATCTGCTCGAATTCGTTGAGCAGGCGGTTGACTTCCTGCACCTGAACGCCCGCGCCGGCCGCGATGCGGCGTTTGCGGGCGGCTTTGATGACCTCGGGTTTGCGGCGCTCCAGCGCCGTCATGCTGTTGATGATGCCTTCCTTGCGGCGCACGTCGCGCTCGGCGCGCGCCAGGTCGGTATTGCTGGCCTTGGCAGCCAGTTGGGTGGGCAGTTTGTCCATCAGGCCCGACAGTCCGCCCATTTGCTTCATCTGCTGGAGCTGCGCCAGAAAGTCGTTCAGATCGAAGCCGCCGCTCTTGACCTTGGCGACGAGTTTTTGCGCGGCAGCGACGTCGACGTTGGCCGTGACCTGCTCGACCAGCGCCACGATGTCGCCCATGCCCAGGATGCGGCCCGCATGGCGTTCGGCATCGAAGATTTCGAGCCCGTCGATTTTCTCGCTCGTGCCCGCGAACTTGATCGGCACGCCCGCGACCTGCCGCACCGACAGCGCCGCGCCGCCGCGCGAGTCACCGTCCATTTTGGTCAGGATGATGCCGGTCAGCGGCAGCGCCTCCTTGAACGCCTTGGCGGTGTTGAGCGCGTCCTGGCCTTGCATGGCATCGACCACGAACAAGGTTTCGATCGGATCGAGCGCCGCGTGCAGCGTCTTGATCTCCTGCATCAGCACCTCGTCGATCGCCAGCCGGCCGGCGGTGTCAACCAGCAGCACGTCGAAAAAGTGGCGCTTGGCGTGATCGAGCGCCGCGCGCACGATGTCCAGCGGCTTTTGTCCGGGCGCGCTCGGAAACCATTCGGCGCCTGCCTGCTTCGTCACCATTTTGAGCTGCTCGATGGCCGCCGGACGGTACACGTCGCCGGAGACGGTGAGCACCTTTTTCTTGCGCTTGTCGATCAGGTGTTTGGCGAGCTTGGCGGTGGTGGTGGTTTTACCGGCGCCCTGCAAGCCGGCCATGAGGATGACGGCTGGCGGTTGCGCGGCCAGGTTGATGTCCGACACGCCCTCGCCCATGGTGGTGGCCAACTCCCGGTTGACGATGCCCACCAGCGCCTGGCCGGGTTTGAGCGAACCGAGCACCTCTTGCCCGAGCGCCTTGTCTTTGACGCGCGCGATGAAGTCGCGCACCACGGGCAGTGCCACGTCGGCCTCGAGCAGCGCCATGCGCACTTCGCGCAGCATGTCCTGCACGTTGCTTTCGGTGATGCGGGCCTGGCCGCTCATCTGTTTGACCAGGCGCGAGAGTTTTTCGGTGAGGGCGTTAGCCATGTTGAGGCCCGGCGACCGGGTGTGTGTGGTACGAACTGGAGAAAAAAGCCGGCATCGGCAGGAAGCACCGCTGGCGCTAAACTCGGGCAATGATTCTAGCGAGCCCCTTTCCACTCGGCGTGGCCTTGGGTATCGCCACGGTGATCGCTTACGTAGCCCTGGCCCTGACCCCACGGCAATTGAGCCGGCGGACGGCGCAGGGATTGCTCGGGCTGGCCTGGCTGTTGCATGCGCTGACCCTGGCCGTTGGGCTGCTGGCCGGCAAGCCTCATTTCGGTTTCGGACCGGCGCTTTCGATCACGGCCTGGCTGGTGCTCACCGTCTATGCCGTCGAAGACCGGATGTTTCCGGAACTGCGTGTGCGGCGCGTGCTGGCCTTGCTCGGCGTGGCAACGGTGCTGCTCGCGCTGGCCTTTCCCGGGCCGCAATTGCACGTGCTGGCCTCGCCATGGCTGCCGCTGCATCTGGCGCTGGGCATCGCATCGTATGGGCTGTTCGCCGCGGCCGTGGTGCACGCCTGGCTGCTGGGGCGCACTGAAAAGCAAATCCGCCATGCCCAAACCAGTTTCAGCGGTCTGCCGTTGCTCACGCTCGAACGGCTGACCTTCCGCTTCGTCAGCGCCGGATTCGTGCTGCTGTCGGCCACGCTGCTGGCGGGGCTGGTATTTACCGAGACGCTGTACGGCATGCGACTGGGCCAATCCTGGCAGTGGAGCCACAAGACGGTGTTCTCGATCCTGGCCTGGATCACTTTCGCGGTACTGCTGGCCGGCCGCCTGCGTTTCGGCTGGCGCGGCCGCACCGCCACGCACGTGCTGTATGCGGGCGCGGTGCTGCTGTTGCTGGCCTACGTGGGTTCGCGTTTCGTGCTTGAGGTGGTACTGCATCGCAGCGCGGCGTAATGAAATGACGCAGTGAGATGAAATACCTTGCCCTGCTCGTGGTGCTGTGGATCGGGTTCTGGCTCTGGCGCCAGGAACGGCGCGCGCGCCTGAGCGAAAAGCCATCGCCTGCGGCAGCCGCCAAAGCACGGCCCCAGCCTCAACAGATGCTGCGCTGCGCGCACTGCGGCATCCATCTGCCTGCCGCCGAGGCGCTGCGCGACGCCAACGGACGGGTGTACTGCTGCACGTCGCATCGGCAAGCCGATTCGTCATGACGCCAGCCTCCGGATCTGGATCCCAGGCCGCGGACTGGAACGCATCCGGAAAATCGGCCAGCGAAGAAGCGTCGACGCTGCGGCTCTGGCGCACCTTCATGAATGCCCGCTGCTTCATGGCGGCGGTGCTTCTGCTGCTGCAAGGCTTTGCTTATGGGCTGCACCTGGTCGTATCGTGGGTGCCGCTGGCGCTGTCGGCGCTGTATCTGGCGGTGACGCTGCTGGGTCTGCGCTACGGCCGCTTCAAAGCGCCGCTGCGTCACTTTGGCGCGGGCTGGCTGGGCCCGATCGGCTTCGATCTGGCGCTGTTCGCGCTACTGCAGTTGCAGCCCGGCGGCCATATCAGCTATACGCCGATCTTCATCTTGCCGGTGTTGATGGCGGCGGTATTGGGCACGATGTCGGTCGGGCTCGGAACCGCCGCGCTGGCTACGCTGGTGTTGCTGGGGGATGTCTTTTGGCGCAATGTGCTGCACTCAGTGGAGAATGCGCCGTACTACGCGCAGGCGGCGCTCGCCGGCACCGGCCTATTCATGGTCGCGTTACTCGCGCACCAGCTCGTGCTGCGGCTGGCGCGCGAAGAAATCGTCGCGCTGCGCAGCCGCAGCAACGCACATTTGCACGCGCAAGTCAGCGAACTGGTCATCGAGACGCTCAACGAAGGCGTGCTCGTGGTCGATATCCAGAACCAGGTGCATTCTTCGAACCCGGCCGCCGACGCGATCCTCGGTCTTGCGCCGCTCGAACCGCCCTTTGCGCTCGACATGCATCCGGCCTGGCAGCCGCTGGCCGCCGCGGCGCGGGAAACATTCGCACGCAGGCAAGACCAGTCCACCGAGCTCACGATCGTCCATGCGCAGGACATGCCGCGCGAGGTGCGCGTGCGCACCCGCCTGACCTCGGCCAGCGACCAGCAGGCGAGCAGTCTGTGCGTGATGTTCCTGCAAGACCTGCGCGAGATCGAGGCCCGCATCCACACCGAGAAGCTCGCCGCAATGGGCCGCATGTCGGCCGCGGTGGCGCATGAAATCCGCAACCCGCTGACGGCGATCACCCAGGCCGGCGCACTGCTGGCCGAAGACCTGACCGACCCCGCGCAGCGCAGACTCACCACGATGGTGCAGGACAACGCGCGGCGGCTTGCGCGCATCGTGGACGACATCCTGGACATTTCACGCACCCGCGAACAGCGCGCGCTACCGCTGGACGAATCGACCATGCTCGACCCCAAAGTGCGCGCCTTCGCATCGGAATGGATGCGCCATGCGAACCGCCCGCACCTTGCCATGCATTTGGATGCGGATGGCGCCCTGGTGCGCCTGGACGCCGAGCACCTGCGCCGCATCCTCGTGAACCTGTTGGACAACGCGGCGCGCTACGCCGGCACGCACGAGGATTCGATCCAGATCCTGACACAGCGCGACGATGGCGCGGGGCGTGCCGTTCTGCGCGTATGGAGCGACGGCGAAAGCTTGTCGCCGTCGGTGCAACTGCACATGTTCGAACCGTTTTTTTCCTCCGAAAGCCGCTCCAGCGGCCTGGGCCTGTTCATCTGCCGCGAACTGTGTGAACGCTACGGCGCGGCCATCGGCTACCGGCGCTGCGCCCTCGTTGCGGGCGGGCCCGAAGGCAATGAATTTTGGATTTCGTTCGCATCGGGCCAGGCGTCCGATCGCGCACCGGCTGAGAAAATCGCATCGTGAGCTCCAATCCCCCCATCGACTTCCGTACCGCGCACATCCTCGTCATCGACGACGAACCGGACCTGCGCACCTTGTACGAACTGACCTTGCTGCGCGAAGGCTATGACGTGAAAGCCGCCGGCAACGTCGCCGAGGCCCGGCAACAGCTTGAGGTGCACCAGTTCGACGTCGTCATCACCGACATGCGGCTGCCCGACGGGCTCGGCATGGAGATCGTGCGAGGCATCCAGCAAGACCAGCGCAGCGAACGCTGCGTGGTCATGACAGCCTACGGCTCGACGGAAAACGCCGTCGAGGCGCTCAAGGCCGGCGCCTTCGACTATCTGACCAAGCCGGTCGACCTCAAACAGTTTCGCCAGGTCGTCGCTTCAGCGGTGCGGGGCCAGTCCGGCAGCGCCGCGCCCTCGCAGCCCGCCGTCGATGACGGCAAGAGCGCGCCGGCGCAAAACTCCAGCGGCGCGCTCGCGCTGGCGCGGCTCGTGGGCAACTCGGAAGCGATGCGCCAAGTCAAGGTCCGCATCGCAAGAATCGGGCGCGGCATGGCGCCGGTACTCGTGCGCGGCGAATCGGGCACCGGCAAGGAATTGGTCGCGCGCGCGGTGCACGCCTGCAGCCAGCGCAGCGAGGGCCCCTTCGTCGCCGTCAACTGCGGTGCGATTCCAGAGAACCTGCTCGAAGCCGAATTCTTCGGCGCGCGCAAAGGCTCGTACACCGGCTCGGTGCACGATCGCGGCGGCTATTTCCAGGCCGCCCGCAGCGGCACGCTGTTCCTCGACGAAATCGGCGACCTGCCCCTGGCCATGCAATCGAAACTGTTGCGCGCGATCCAGGAGCGCAGCATCCGTCCGATCGGTTCGACGCAGGAAGACGCGGTGGACGTGCGCATCATCAGCGCGACGCACAAAGATCTGCAGGCCGAAGTGCAGGCCGGACGTTTTCGCCAGGATCTTTACTACCGGCTCAACGTCATCGAGATCGTGCTGCCGCCGCTGCGCGAACGGCGCGACGACCTGCCCGCGCTATGCGCGGCGCTGCTTGAGCGGATCGCTCTGGAAAACGGCACACCGGTGCCTACGGCGCCGCCCGGCATGCTGCAACGGCTCGCCACGCAGCCCTTGCGCGGCAACGTGCGCGAACTCGAAAACCTCCTGCATCGCGCGGTGGCGCTGTACGACGGCGGCGAATTGCAACTCGACCTCGATGCCGCCGATGCGATCGCACCCCCGGATCATGCTTGGGCCGGTGCGCCTGCTGGTCTGACCGAACTTTCCATCTCCAGGGCCGTTGCCGAAGGGCTCCAAGCAGCAGCAGTAGCGGCAGTGCCGGCCGCATCACCTGCGCCGCTGCCTTCGGATCTGCAAGCCTGGCTCGACCAGCAGGAACGCGCAATCCTCATACGCGCATTGCGCGCCCACGGCTTCAATCGCACGGCCACCGCCGCCAGCCTGGGCCTGAGCCTGCGGCAGATCCGCTACCGGATCGCGCGGCTGGGCATCCACACGCCCGGCAGCGACGATTACGAAATCAGAGACGACCATGGATAAAGCCAGCGACGCGCTCTGGCACGATGGCTGGTATCGCTTCGCGCGTGCGCTGCCTTCACCGAACTTCGGGCCGCGGCCGGCCGGCGCGCAGGTGGACCTGATCGTCCTGCATTCGATCAGTCTGCCGCCGGGCTGTTATGGCGGTGATGAAGTTCAGCAGCTCTTCACCAACCGGCTCGATTGGGGAGCGCACCCCTATTTCGAAACGATCCGTGACCTCGAGGTGTCGGCGCATTTCTACGTGCAGCGCAGCGGCGCGTTGTGGCAATTCGTTGACTGCGACGCGCGCGCCTGGCATGCGGGCCCATCCTGCTGGCGCGGGCGCACGAATTGCAATGACGATTCGATCGGCATCGAACTCGAAGGCATCGAAGGCGACGTTTACGAAACCGCGCAGTACGAAACGCTGGCCGGTCTGTGCGCCGCCATCGCCCAACGCTATGCGATCGCTTACGTGGCCGGGCACGAGCACATCGCGCCAGGCCGCAAACAAGATCCGGGGCCGGGCTTTGATTGGGCGCGGCTGCGCACGCGGCTGGGTTGGGACGCATCGTTTTTTGCGGACGAAGGCACGGCGCGAACCATGACTCAACCATGACTCAGCAGATCCTTGCCGAATGAGCATCGGAAAATTGTCCACCGCGAACAACGCATCGACGCGGCACGCATGTAGGAAGAGGCTTCAGTTGCGCTCAGAATTCTCTGATCCAACCGAAACAACATGCAAAAGATGGCTGATACACGGGGTTGCCACGTATCACCTGCCTCCAATCCGGTGGTCATGCCCGTTAGACTCTTGGGATGGCCGAAATTAGGGAAACTCTGAATAACCCCCGCCTGACCGGCGCAGGGTTATTCAGAGCTTCCTTGGGCTTCAGATTTTTCGGGTAAAAAATTTTCATGACTGATGCTTCTGCCGCACGCATCCGGGCGGTTTTCGAATTCAAGAGCGCCACCTTGCCGCTGATCGCGTTGATTCTCAAGACGGTCGACCTGCGGGCGCTGGCGGAAGCATTGAATGCCCAATTGGCCGATTCGCCGGATTTCTTCGAGCAGGAGCCGATGGTGATCGACCTCTCGCAACTGCCCGAGAGCGACCGCGATGCCCCGATCGATTTTCCGACGCTGCGCGCGCTGCTCGAGCGCTATCAGACGCAGCCGGTCGCCGTGCGCGGCGGCAGCCCGGCGCAACATGCGGCCGCGCGCGCGGCGGGCATGTCGGTGGCTGCGATGCCCACTGCCCCGGCTCCGGCGCAGCGCACGCCGCCTGCACCGGCAGCCAAAACGCAGCCGCAATCCCAACAACAACTTGGCGCGCAGGCGCCGACCCTCGTGATCGACCGGCCGCTGCGTTCGGGCCAACAGGTTTACGCGCGCAACGGCGACGTGATCGTGATGGAGGTGGTGAACTTCGGCGCCGAAGTCATCGCCGACGGCAACATCCACGTCTATGCACCGTTGCGCGGCAAGGCAATCGCGGGCGCGCGAGGCAACACCGAAGCGTGTATCTTCACCACCTGCCTTGAAGCGCAACTGGTGGCCATCGCCGGCATCTACCGTACCGGGGAAGTGCCGCTGGCCAAATCGGTGGCCGGCAGGCCTGCGCAGATCCGTCTCGAAAACGGCAACAAACTCGTAATCAAGGCGCTCATCTGAACCGAGCGCTTTTTATTTGCTTATTTGAACTGGAAGACGAAGAGAGGACAGGCAATGGCCAGAATAGTGGTAGTAACCTCGGGTAAAGGCGGCGTCGGCAAAACGACCACAAGCGCCAGCTTTGCCACCGGCTTGGCCCTCATGGGCAAGAAAACGGCGGTGATCGACTTTGACGTCGGCTTGCGCAACCTGGACCTGATCATGGGCTGCGAGCGCCGCGTGGTGTACGACCTGATCAACGTGATCCAGGGCGAAGCCAACCTGAACCAGGCGCTGATCAAAGACAAGCAGTGCGACAACCTCTACGTGCTTGCCGCCTCGCAAACGCGCGACAAGGATGCGCTGACGCAGGAAGGCGTGGGCAAGGTGCTGGAAGATCTGGCCGCCATGGACTTCGACTACATCGTCTGCGACTCGCCGGCGGGCATCGAGATCGGCGCGATGATGGCGATGCATTTTGCCGACGAGGCCTTGGTCGTGACCAACCCCGAGGTCTCATCGGTGCGCGACTCGGACCGTATCCTGGGCATGCTCGGCAGCAAGACCAAGCGCGCCAAGGAAGGCGCCGAGCCGATCAAGGAGCACCTGCTGATCACGCGCTACAACCCGAACCGCGTGGCCGACGGCCAGATGCTTTCACTGCAGGACATCCAGGACATTCTGCGCATCAAGCTCATTGGCGTGATTCCGGAATCGCCCGATGTCCTGCAGGCTTCCAACCAGGGCATTCCGGCGATCCACAACAAGGACACCGTCGTGGCGCAGGCTTATGCCGACGTCGTCGCGCGCTTCCTCGGGGAAAAGCGCCCGATGCGCTTCGTCGAAGCCGAAAAACAAAGTTTCTTCAAGCGTCTGTTCAGCAGGAACTGAGACGAAACGATGATGTCCTTTCTATCCTTCCTGCTCCGCGAAAAAAAGAAGACTGCCACCGTCGCCAAAGAGCGGCTGCAGATCATCCTCGCGCACGAGCGCGCCGGATTAGGCCGGCGCCGCCCCGACTATCTGGTTGAACTGCAGCGTGAACTCATTGCGGTCATCACCAAGTACGTCTCGGTCAATGCCGAAGACATCAAAGTCAGCCTCGACAGGCAGGACAACCTCGAGGTGCTCGAGGTCAAGATCGAACTGCCCTGAAAATTTGTTGGTAGCCGTCCAGCGGCTGGATCGTGGCGCTGCACGCGCGGCTGGGCCGCTGCGCTCAAGAGCGCTTCGATTCGCGCCTTGCTTGAGCAGGGGCAAGTTCCGGGAAGCGGCATCCTACTTGACATTGACGAACGGCAGTGTTGCGCCGCCAGTGACGTATTGCGGCAGCTTCCCATCCCACTTCTGGATCGCCTGCAACTGCACATATCCAGCTCCGCCACTTTTCTCTACGGCCGCCGACTGAATTGCAATCGCTTTGGCCTCGCCTTCTGCCTGTGCGATACGGGCATCGGCTTCAAACTTCACGCGTTCCAAGTTCCGTTTGGCCGTCTCGGCTTTCTGGCTTGCGGTAACCTTCTCTTCGATAGCAGCGTTGAAGGCCTTTGAAAATCCAAAATTCACCAGGTTGACCGTTTGCACCGACAGGTGGTACTGCGCCAGCCTGCGGTTTAATGCCTCCGTAATCCCGACGCCGACCTCTTGGCGCTTTGTCACCAATTCTTCGGCGGTGTACTGTGCCACGATAGCCTTGAATATCTCGTACATGGCAGGCTGCACAAACGCCTCTTCGTACCTCAGCGATGGGATCAACTGGTACAACTCGCGCGCTTTCGATGCGTCAACGTGATAGTTGACGCTCAGATCGGAATGGACGCTCTGTAAATCGCGCGAGGCGGCCTCGCTATTAGTGGTTGTTGCCACTTCCATGCCGATGTAAACCTTGTGCATCTGTGACCACGGAGCAATGAAGTGACCTCCCTCGGGAAGCGTCTCGGCGTGCACCTTCCCAAACGTTGTCACCACGCCGACATTCGATGCGGGGATGATGGTAAATATCATCACCCCGAAGGCCACAGCAGCCAACACTAACGCAGCACCTCCTCCGAGTGGAACCCATTGCCGATTGCGCGCAGGCGAGAGGAACATACCAATGGCAGCGAACAGAAACAAGATAAAAAGAAAGGTAGACATATTTAGGTTTTTGGTTGATTAAATTTCATTGTTGATTACTCTGCTGTGGAGCTCATCCCGAGCTGTCGCAGCAGCAGATTTACATGTCGGAGCCAACAGTTCGCGCCGGGATTCCTATCAGAGCTTGTCGCGTGCGCGCCGCTGCTGTTCCTGAACGACCAGATTGATCTCTCTGTGCAGTCCAACGATGTTTTGCTCGTGCTGACGTACTTCTTCTTTGATGCGCCCCCGCAATTCATCGGCCAGTTGATCTCGCCCAGCAGGCAGCCGCAAAAGGCGCTGCTTGTTGATCAGGTCTTTGCTCTCCCTGGTCAGCTCCTGGGTAAGAATTTCAATGCGGCCGTCGTCCAAAGAACGGGCATCAGCGCGACGCGGGTCGACCGCCCTGACTACGGCCGCCTGACCCGGCAATGCGGTCAGCCGTGGACTGACCAGTGACGAAGCGCCGCCTGAGCGCTTGTCAACAGTCGGTGCCGCCTGTTCCAAAGGTGAATTTGCCGGATTCGATCCCGTGGTCGTCGGCGCGAAATCCCTTGCTCCGCCACCGCTGAATATTTCGACTCCATCGCCGTTGATTATTCTTGTGGGGGAAGACGTTTTCCCCCCTACAACCACCAGCCCATGAGCGCAGGCGCTGGCGGCAAGGAGCACGCCTCCAAATACTGCCAGATGCGAGCCAATCAGGCGGACGCTTTGGGTGTTATCGAAGCGTTTCATGGTAGATTCACAGCCCAAAATGAACTCTGCATGCGCACCACGGCCTCGGTGCGAATCGGAATTCTCGGAGTTTGATCACCCTGTGGATCGACACAGCCAGCCGCTGGTGGCGCATCAATGGCTCCGAAGGGCCTGGACATGCCGGTCGCCTGGAACACTTCGGCAGTCGGTTGGGCATTGGCCACGGCACGAATCATGCGGCCCACCACGGGCATAATCAGGCGATAGCAATAGGTGACGCGAATATGCAGAATGTTGGCGTCTTGCACCGACATTCCCGAACTGCCGCCGGGTGCGGGATTGCGGTACATCAGCGTATCGTTGGGAATTTCTTTTCCCGGACCGTTGTCCAATCGGTTTCGGCTGAAGAAATCATTCATGGCCTCTCTTGTGGGGTTCAGAATTTGCAAAGTCACGAGCCCCGGCACGGTTTCGCTCTCGGCTCGGGCTCTTGCCTGCGCGTAACCGGTGTCGCTGGCCTGGGAGGCAAACAGCGGCGTCAGCCCCGCAGCTAGCGCAGACCTCATGTCCCCCTGGCTCCCATGATGCAGCGCGCCGGCGCGCGCCGCCAAAAAGGCCGCATGATTGAGAGTGCTGCGTGCTTGATAGATCAACGCCCATTGGATGATGCCGAAAACAAGAAAAATCAGTACTGGGAAGATGATCAGAAATTCTGCCGCAGACTGGCCGCGCTGATGATTGGGCGCGCTGCCTGCCGCCGCCGCTGCGGGGTGCCTGAGGTAGTCCGGCAATGGCTCCCCGACATGAAGATTCAAGGACTCGGCGCGCCCTGCGGCCAGTTCCAGCACCGCGTGGGCGAAAAGGCACTGACGCATGCGAAGCGGCGCGATATACGAAGCGATCTTGAGAATTCGAAACTGTCTGTCGATGAAAACAGCGTCAATGCAATAGCGCATGCCGAAGGTGTGAATCATGTTGCATGGCTTGATCAGCAGACCTTCCTCATCGCGCAGGGCGGGGTAGCCCAGCAAGCCGCGCATGCGCTGCCAGGG
>CAYTPC010000002.1:0-2544 GCA_964439605.1 uncultured Burkholderiaceae bacterium | reverse complement strand
CGGCGCGGGTGATGGCCGTCTATGGTGACTTGGCCCTCGTGCGCATATTCGCCCAGCAGGCAGCGAATGAGCGTGGTTTTGCCGGCGCCGTTGGAGCCGATCAGGGCGACGCGCTCGCCCAGCGCGATTTCCAGGCTGATGCCGTCAAGCACACGGGCGCGGCGGAAGGTCTTGACGACATGGTCGAAACGGATCATTGAACTCAGAGCAGTTTGCTCAAACCCTTGACGTTGAACTGGAGCGAGCCGGTGGGGCAGACATCCACGCACATGCCGCAGCGCGTGCAGTCCGGGCCGATGGGCACTTCGGCATCGACCGCGCGGCCCTTGATGACGGTATCGAGCACATGCGGCACCAGGCAGACCTTGCGGCAATCGCCCTCATGCAGGCACGTTTCGAGCGTGTATTTGACGCGCACCGGCGAGATGATGCCGACCACGCCATACGTCAGCCCGATCGGGCAAACGTAGCGGCACCAGGCGCGGCGCGAAAAGAAAATCTCGAACACCAGCAGCGCCAGCACCCACAGCAGCGCCAGGCCAGGGCCGTAGATCAGCGCGCGCGAGACGATGCCGGTGGGCGAGATGGCCTCGTACACCGTATAGCCGGTGACCAGCGCCAGCACGACGAACAGCAGCCAGAACACGGTGCGCAGGCGGCGGTCAATGGGCTGATCGGTCACGAGCTTCATCTTGGCCAGCCGCAGGTGGATCTTTTCGGCCAGTTCCGATAAAAAATGGTAGGGGCAAACCCATGAGCAAAAGGTGCGCCCGCCCAGCAACGCCCACAGCACCAGCACGGTGCCGGTGCCGATCAGCAGGTTGGTGATGATGTGCTTGTGCGCCAGCATCACCTGCAACGCGGAGTTGAGGTCAATCAGGTGAAAGCCGATGAAGCGCGACGCGGTGAGCGCGCCTTCCAGCAACTGCACGTCGAAATGGTAGGAGACGACGAACAGCAGATTGGCCAGCGCCAGCACAATCCAGCGGCGGTTGCGCCACTTGTTGGCAGGCGGTTTTTGCTCGCGCTGCGCCTGCTTGGCCGCTTGCAAGTCGGCCTTGTTGGTGGCCCGCTTGCGTTCGTGGATTTCGCGGGCGCGCTCGCTGATCTCTTGCGGCTTGGCCGGCTCGCGGCCGAACATCAGCAGAATCTGCTCGCGAAAGCGGCGGTTCAGAACTTGGCTCATGCGCGCCATCCTTCCCCGGGCATGACCTCGATGCATGACGGCTCGGTCGGGCAAATCATTTCGCAGGCGCCGCAGCCGACGCAGGGTTCGTGCACCACGGGCGTTTGCTGCGTGCTGCCGTCGGCGGCGGTGACGGTCTCGATAGCGATCGCGTCCTTGATCGGGCAGGCTTGCACGCACAGGTCGCAAAGCTCGGTGTCGTAGGGGTGATCGGCGACCTTGATCGGTTTCTCGCGCTCCTCGCCCGCGAAGCGGTAGCGCAATTTCCCCCGAAACGCCGAGCCGCGCGCCTGCCCCTTGAAGCCCCTGCCTTGCCGCGCCAGACAAAGTTCCGGGCGCGTGAGCCGGGCCACGCCGATGCGCTCCTTGAGGTTGAGCGGTTCCTTGTTTTCCTCCTTGAGCCTGAGCTTGGCTGCCAGCGGCGCGCCGGGGCGCACCGACATGGATTCCGGTTTCTCATACGTCAGCGCGCCGGTGGGACAGGCGAGGACGCACTGAACGGCATCGCAGGAAAAATCGCAGGCCTGCTCGCGCGCCTCGATATGAGGCGCGCCAACGCCGAAACCATCGACCAGATCGGCCAGCGTGATAGCCTGCACCGGGCACACTTGCACGCACTGGCCGCATTTGATGCAGGAGGCCAGAAAGTCTTTTTCGTCCAGCGCCCCGGGCGGACGCAGGCGCTCTTTCTTGGCGTAGGCCAGCGGCAGATAGCCCGATAGGGCGGCGCCCAGCACGCCGCCTGCCAGCAAGATGGTGCGCAGAATGCGCCGGCGCGATTGCCGCGGACTGCTCATGATCCGCTCTCCTTGACCTTGACCGGATCGAAACGCGGCGCGGCATCCTTGACGAGAAGATCGGGCGTGGAAAACGGCGCCAGCCGCTCAAGAAAGTCGAGCAGCTCCATCGCGGGGCTGGATTTGAAAAAGCGCGCCGCCGGCACTTCCATCCAGATGCTGTCGGCGAAGGCGAGCAACTCGTAAGGCGTGTCGCCCACGCCGTCGCCGTTGCGGTCGAACCCCTGATAGTCGTCCCAGTAGTTGCCGTTCCAGACATTGCGCGCAACAGCCGCCCGGCCGGCACCGTAGGCCACGTGGGTGATGTTGCCTTCAAAGTCGTTGCCCAGCATTTCGTTGCCGCCCAACTCGCTGTTGAAAAGGATGCCAATGCCATTGTAGGCAATGCGGTTACCCCGAATGATGATCTTGCTGCCGGGCTGGAACGGCGACAGATCGGAGCCTATGCCGATGGCGCAGTAGATGATGGTGTTGCCCTCGATCAGCGTGCCCGACGATTCCTTGAAGCCGATGGCCATGCCCGCCGCGCCGGTGGCGTGCGAGAAGACGTTGTTGCGCACG
>CAYTPC010000001.1:0-1967 GCA_964439605.1 uncultured Burkholderiaceae bacterium | reverse complement strand
CATGCGTGAAGCTGACCGGACGCCCGATGGTGTGCAGCGACCACATCATCGGCAGCGTGGCCACCAGCGGCAGCAGCAGCCAGGTGCACGACACCAAAAAGATGCCGTGGCGCGGCTGCAACTCACGCCGGTAACGCCGCAGGCCCGCCCACAACGCCGCGCCGCAAGCGAACGCGATTGCCGCGGAACCGGCCCACACATGCCGCAAGCCGTCGCCGTGCATCTCCGAGATGCACCACGGCAGCAGCATGCCGAGTGCGAAGAAGGTGATGAGCGCGCCCAGCACGCGCAGTACCGGGAGAAAGTCGGTCATGTTGGTTTTTTGCTGCGCATGAAATGCGGAGTTGGTTTCACTTCAGAAAAAAGTCGCGCTCACGCGGAAGAGTTTCTCCACATCGCGCACCTGCCGCTTGCGCGGAACGAACACAACCACGTGATCGTTGCTTTCGATCACGGTGTCGCCGCGCGCGATGATCACCTGCGCCGGCAGCGCCGGCCCTTCGGCCTGCCCGGCCGCGCCTTCGTGAACTTCCGGCAGCCCGCGCATGATCAGGCCGACCTGCGCGCCCTTGGGCAACTCGATGTCGGCGATCTTGCGGCCGATCACGCGCGACGTCTTGCGATCGCCGCGCGCCACGATCTCCAGCGCCTCGGCCACGCCGCGCCGCAGGCTGTGCACCGCCTGCACGTCGCCGCGCCGCACGTAGGCCAGCAGCTCGCCGATCATGGTCTGCGCGGGCGACAGCGCGATGTCGATCTGCGTGCCGTGCATCAGGTCGGCGTAGCTGCGCCGGTTGATCAGCGCCAGTACGCGCCTTGCGCCCATGCGTTTGGCCAGCAGGCTGGCCATGATGTTGTTTTCGTCGTCGTTGGTCAGCGCGAGAAACAGGTCGATGTTCTCGATACCCTCGTCCGCCAGCAAATCCTCGTCGGTGCCGTCGCCGTTGAGCACCAGCACACTGGTCGGCAGCGCCGAAGCCAACTGCACGCAACGCGCGTGGTCACGTTCGAGCACCTTGACCCGGTGCTTGCCGGCGGCCACCAGTTGCTTGGACAGCCGCAGCCCCACACGGCCGCCGCCCACGATCATGATGCGCTCGACCGTCCCGCGGCCATCCTTGAGGTCCTGCCGGTGCAGCGCCGACAGCACCGACGGCAAATGCTCGCGCGCCGACAGCACGAACACCTCGTCACCCGGCTCGATCACCGTCTGCCCTTCGCAGAGGATGAAACGGTCGGGCCGATTCTCGAAGCGGCGGTAGATCGCCACGATGCGCATGTCGGCATCGGGCACGCGCTCGCGCAGCTCGGCGATGGTATGGCGCACCAGCGGCGCGCCCGTCACCGCGCGCACCGACACCAGGCAAGCCAGCCCGCCCGCGAACTCGCGCACCTGCAACGCCTCCGGGTACTCGACCAGCTTGCCGATGTAGCGCGTCAACGATTCCTCGGGGCAAACCACGCAATCGACCGCGAAGCCGTCCTTGCCGAGCAGCGGACCGTCTTCCTTGAAAGCGTCGGAGCGCACGCGCGCGATGCGCGTCTGGATGCCGAAGGTCTGGTAAGCGACCTTGCAGCAGACCAGGTTGGTCTCGTCCAGCGCGGCGCAGGCAATCAGCATGTCGGCATCGCGCGCGCCGGCTTCGGCCAACACTTCGGGCTCGATGCCGCTGCCCACCACGCCGCGCAGTTCAAGCCGTTCTTCAAGCGCGCGCAGCCGCGCCGCGTCGGTGTCGATGACGGTGATGTCGTTGGCCTCCGACACCAGCGTGCCCGCCACGCTTTCGCCAACGCGGCCTGCGCCGAGGATGATGATTTTCAAGAGATGTGCTCCTGCGTTCGTTATCTTCTGATCCTACGCTTGTCCGTGGCTTGGCCTCCAACCGGGGAATAGAGTATTCTTACCAAACCGTGATCGATTCTCATGGGGTATGAAATGACCGCCACCGCCACCCTGTCAACCAAGT